>NZ_JBNYXZ010000002.1:0-452559 GCF_051380935.1 Janthinobacterium algoris
ACAACATTCCGCAGCGCGCCTTAAATCATCAAACTCCCATCCAGGCGCTCAAAGAATGGCAGGCAAAGAAGCCGGATTTATTTGTTAAGCGTGTTTATAACCAGACGGGTCTTGACATTTAGGTAACGTGCGCTCATACATTGATATAGATCAATCAATTTTCGAATCGCATGCAGCAGAATGTGATCATTCGCAAGTCTCTGTTGACCAGACTATGGTAGAGCGCCTGGCTGGCGCATACCTTGCCATCAGCCCGGCACCCTGCACTACGCATGACCCATTTCATAAGGAATAACATGACACCCACTACAATGAAAGCCGCAGTTGTCGAGCAACTGGGGCAGCCCCTGGTGCTGCGCGAGGTTCCCGTGCCGGTTCCCGGCCCTGGCCAGATCCTGGTCAAGACCGAAGCTTGCGGCGTATGTCACACCGACTTGCATGCGGCGCGCGGGGACTGGCCTGTCAAGCCGACGCCGCCGTTCATTCCCGGCCACGAGGGCATCGGACTGGTGGTGGCCATGGGCACGGGCGTGACCGAGGTGCAACTGGGCGACCGCGTCGGCGTACCCTGGCTCTACTCGGCTTGCGGCCATTGCGAACATTGCCTGGCAGCCTGGGAAACCGTGTGCGCCGAGGCGCAGTTCGGCGGCTACACCAAGAATGGCGGTTTCGCCGAATACATCCTGGCCGACCCGCGCTACGTCGCGCACATTCCGGCCGGGCTGTCCGCCGTGCAGGCGGCGCCCATCATCTGCGCCGGCGTGACCAGTTACAAGGGCATCAAGGAAACGGGGGCGCGGCCGGGCCAGTGGCTGGTCGTCTCCGGCATCGGCGGACTGGGCCACCTGGCCGTCGAATATGCGCTGGCCATGGGCTTGCGCGTGGCGGCTGTCGACATCGATGAAGGCAAGCTGGAACACGCACGTGCCCTGGGCGCCGAAGTGACCATCAATGCCCGCCAGGGCGATCCCGTTGCGGCCCTGCGTGTAGCGACCGGTGGCGGGGCGCACGGCGTGCTGATCACGGCACCGTCGCTCGACGCCTTCCAGCAAGGCGTGGCGATGACGCGCAAGCGCGGCACCTGCGTGCTGGTGGGTTTGCCGCCGGGTGACTTCCCGACGCCGCTGTTCGACGTGGTCGCCAATTGCGTGACGATACGCGGCTCCTTCGTCGGCACGCGCCAGGACATGGCCGAGGCGCTTGCCTTTGCCGCCAACGGCAAGGTCAAGGCCGGCGTGGAATTGCAGCCGCTGTCGGCCATCAATGAGATCTTCAGCCGCCTGGAGCAAGGCAAGGTTGCCTCGCGCGTCGTGCTCGATTTCAGCAGTAACTGATCAGTACTCAGGCCAGGCGGTGTATCCGTGCGACGGCAAGGAATTGCCGTTGCTATGATGGCATATCATAAAGGACACACTGATGAAAACCTCCCATTTTTCCTCCCGCTTTTCTTCCTTCTCTTGCCTGCTGGCCTGCGCCGCCCTGGCCTGGCCGCTTGCTGCCAGCGCGGCCGACCAGGCCGCGTCCTCCCTGCCCGGACACTATTACCTGCAAGGCGTCATGGAAACGGGCTCCGAACTGCTGTTGAAAAAGGACGGCACTTTCAAATGGATGCTCAGTTACGGCAATACTGACGAGCAAGCCAGCGGCGCGTGGCGCGTTGCCGGCGATACGGTGACCCTGGTGACGGGCAACGACGGCAAGGAGCCGCAGTTTCGCGTGTTCGAGGAAACGGAAATGCGCATCCAGAAAGCCGCCGAAGCGGGCCTGTGGGTGGCCATCGTCGGCTTCCCCCGGCTGGGGCCGATGGCTGGCGTGGAAGTGAAGTTCGAGGCGCAAAGCGGCAAGACAGCCACGGCTGTGAGCGTGGCGAATGGCGACGCCATCGTCTCCATGCCGGCATCAGAACGCTGGGTACGCGCCGGCTTGCGCCGCCAGGGCGCGAAGGCCGACTATCAATGGCTGGCCGTGCCACCCGCGCGCGCGCAGGAACGCATCGCCGCGTTCGCCGTCACCGACAGTCAGTGGCTGCGGGGGCAGGCGTTCCAGAAGCTGGTCTTGCGCGTTGTCAAGGGCGGCTTGCAAGTGGACGACACGGACAGCGGATTGGCCAGAGGCCTGTACGCGAAACCGGCATCGAAGCAGTAGCCTTCCTCCCTCCTCGTTCCATTTTGCAGGCACGCTGCCCTGGTCAAGAAGATTGGCCAGGGCAACGCTGTTTGCGCCCATGCGCACCCGTGCGCCGTTGACACCCTGCACCGTCTGTCCTATAGTCGCCGGGTTAACGATAAATGAGAATGAGAATCATGTTCAACTCTATGAAGAAATGGCTAGTGTGCTATCCGCTCGTGGCCGCCAGCCTCAGCCTGTTACTGGCCGGCGGCGCGCAAGCGCAAGTGGCCGACCAGGGCGCTGGCGCCAAGCAGCTGTGGCAATTGATTGACTACGTTGCCGTCGATTACAGCGGCGCCGTCGAGCACGGCAAGGTGGTCAGCGCGGCCGAATACGCGGAAATGCTCGATTTTACCGACAACGCGACGACGCAGATCGCCGCCCTGCCCGCCCACGCTTCGAAGGCGGCGATTGCCGCCGCCATCGCCGAATTGCGCGCGGCCGTCGTCGCCAAGGCGGACGGCATGGAAGTCAAGCGCCTGGCGCACCACGCGAACGGCTTGCTGATTGCCGCGTATCCGATTCCCGTGGCGCCCAAAGTATTACCCAAGCTGGCGCGCGGTGCGGCCCTGTATGCGGCCCAGTGCGCTTCTTGCCATGGCGTGACCGGTGGCGGCGATGGACCGCTGGCGGCCAGCCTGGAACCGAAACCAATCGCCTTCACGGATGGTGATCGGGCGCAGTCGCGCAGCGTGATGGCGCTGTACCAAGTCATTTCGCAAGGCGTGGCCGGCACCTCGATGGCCAGTTTTGGCCAGCTGTCCGAAAACGAACGCTGGGACCTGGCCTTTTTTGTGGGCGGCATGTCGCACGACGCGGCGGCACGCGCGCACGGTGAAAAGCTGTGGCAAGACGATGCACGGGCCAAGAAGCTGTACGCGGACCTGGCTGCCGTGACGACCCTGACACAGGAAGCGGCGGCAGCCAAGTTGGGCGCGGACGAGGCGCAAGCCTTGACGGCGTACTTGCGCAGCCATCCGGACAAGGCCGAGGCGCACAAGCCGGCGGGCCTGGCCCTGTCGCGTTTGCGCCTGGCGGAAAGCCTGGCCGCCGTGCACGCGGGCGACCGCGCGGCAGCTACGCGCCTGGGTCTGTCGGCCTACCTGGACGGCTTCGAGCCGATCGAGCCGATGGTCGGCGCGCGCAACAAATCGCTGCTGCTGGCCGTGGAAAACGCCATGCTGGCTTACCGTTCCGCCGTTGCCAAAGGCACGGTAGCCGACGCCGAGGCGGCGGGAGAAAAGCTGCAGCAACTGTTTAGCCATGTGGAAGCGGAGCTGGGCGACGCCAAGGCCGAACCGATGACGACCTTTATCGGCGCCCTGACGATCTTGCTGCGCGAAGGCGTGGAAGCGCTGCTGATCGTGATCGGCATCATCGCCTTCCTGCGCAAGGCCAAGCGCAACGACGTATTGCCCTACGTACATGCTGGCTGGGCCAGCGCGCTGGTGGCGGGCGGCCTGACGTGGGTGGCAGCAACGTATCTGGTGACTATCAGCGGCGCCAGCCGGGAAGTGAGCGAAGGGCTCGGTTCCGTGTTTGCGGCGCTGGTCCTGCTCAGCGTGGGCTTGTGGATGCACCAGAAGAGCAGCGCCGGACGCTGGCAGGAATATCTGCACGAGAAACTCACGGCAGCGATGTCGCGCCGCTCCGCCTGGGGCTTGTTTGCCCTGGCCTTCATCGCCGTCTACCGCGAAGTCTTTGAAACCGTGCTGTTCTATTCCGCCCTGGCGGCGGACGGCAATGGCGGTGCCTTGCTGGGCGGCTTCCTGGTGGCCATCGTGCTGCTGGTGGTGATCGCCTGGGCCTTGCTGCGCACCAGCGCCCGCATGCCGATCGGAAAATTCTTCTCGCTGACCTCCGCTTTCGTGGCCGTGCTGGCCGTGATACTGATGGGTAAAGGCGTGGCCGCGCTGCAAGAAGCGGGCTGGGTGGGTGTGACTCCCGTCGATTTCATGCGCATTGATCTCTTGGGCATCCTGCCCACGGCAGAAACCTTGCTGGCGCAGGCTGCCATCCTGGCCATCATCGCCGCCGGCTATGGCTGGAACCGCGTTTCCGCAGGCAAGCGCAAGCCGGCCTGAGCTTGATACTAGCCCCTTGAAACGCGCCGGTACGGGCGTTTCCGCCAGCCCCCGATCGCTGCAGACAGCCATTGGGGGCTGTTGCATTGCGGCGGCCTAGCGCGACATTTCGGCTGCCGATTTAATGTGCTTGTGTACTTTCAATCCTGCCAGCCAGGTTTCCCCCACCACCATGTCGCGTAGCAACTGGTGTCAGAAGTTAATGATTGACGATGAATACATTCATCATTCAGGATTTCATATACTCGACAAAAAAATATCGGGAAAGCGATAGGCACAAACTGGCTCGCTTGTTGCCCATAACTGCGACATGGCCTGACGAATTGCCAATCACGAAAACTCTAACATTGTCACGTTAATGTGCTTGACTATGTGATTTCTCTGCGCGCCTTGCCCTGCATTTATTTCGCGCAGCATGACACCATCCATATGCGCACCATTTGGTCGACAACCTGCCCATTTCTCCGAAGAAGACATAAAATTATTTATCGGCACGTGACAATTGGATAGTTATATTTTCAAATATTTAACTATATTCAGCATTGCAGAGATTGCACCGGTCACCCGAACACCGGCCGCATACCGTATCAAAAAAAGCCTATCCGTTAAACGCACCACCAACGAAAGCTGATCGATGAAAGTTCAACGCGCAACAATATGGTCGCTGGGTCTTGTTATCGCAGGCGCCCTGTTTTCTTCCCATGCCTATGCGGCGAAGATCCCTGACTGCGGCAAAAGGGAACCGAGCAAAACCCTGCCTACCCCAAAAAATAGCGAATATGACGCCTACCGCAACGCCAAGGCGAGCGCGGTGGCAGGTGGTGCGGGCAATACCGTATTCAATAATAATGAAAAGCGCCTCCCGCCTGTCGGCAAGGACGAAGTTTATTATGAATACTATTTGGGTATCGGCGGCGACGGCGGCGCGGGTTCGCATCGTGCGGTATTGCTTGTGCAGACTCCGGCGGGCAAACGCAAGTTGGTGGAGCGCTACTATACGCAGGACCACTATACGTCCTTCTGCAGCCTGAAAAGCTAGCCCTTCTTTTTCCAAGTCAAGCCGCGCCGGAACCAGTAGTCACGGCGCAGCATCGCGCGCATCCACATACGCCCAGGCCTGCATGCCCGAAGCCAGGGTGACGCGTTCGCGCCGGTAAGCGGCTACCTCGTAGCCATCCGCCTGGCGTAATTCCGCAAGCGAGATGGCCAGCACGGCGCCCGGCACGCAAGCCGTTGGCTCGCCGCTGCGCGAGGCGATCGGATGGTGCGTCTTGCCGCTGGTCGTCACCACCTGCGCATCATCGATAGCCAGCAGCGCCAGGCGGTAGCCGGGCAATTGGTCGGGCCGGCCGTCCAGCAGGCGCCCGAAGGTGGCCAGCTGCACATCGGCCTGCTGTAAAGTGCCGTAAGAAAACAGCTGTTCTGGCGTTTCCGCTATAAAAGATCTCATTGCCGCTCCTTGTCGTTCCTTGTAGTTCGTTATCGTTCCTTGTCGTTCCTTATTCCAGCTCCCCAGCCAGTCATGAAACCAGTCCATGGCTAACGCGATGGCGCTGAAATCGGGCCATCACATTATTCACCTGCACCGTGGGGCAGGTCAATCGTGTGGCGGCGCAGCGCATGCACCATGCTGAAAATTGCGATATGATGACCGTCATGCAGAACTCATCTACCAAGCAAACAATCCAAAGCCGCAAGGAAGCCACCCATGAACGCATCGTCGAGGTGGCCACGCGCGCCATCCGCCGCAGCGGTTATGCAGGCACGGGCGTGGCCGACATCATGAAGGAAGCGGGCCTGACGCACGGCGGCTTTTATGCGCACTTCGCTTCGCGCGACGCCCTGCTGGCCGAAGCGGGCGACCGCGCTGGCGCCGAAGCGGTGGCGCTGGCGGCCAGGGTGGCGGCCGCCGCCCCGCCCGGCCAGGCGCTGCAAGCCATGCTGGCGGCGTATCTGTCGCCCGAACACATCGCCGCCATCGAGGTGGGCTGCCCCGTGTCGGCGCTGGGCTCGGAAATGCCGCGCCAGGCGCCCGAGGTGCGGCGCGCCGCCACCCTGCACATCAAGGAAATGATCGACCTGTTCGCGCGCCAGTTGCCGAACTGGGGCCAGCCCGAAGCGCACGCGCAAGCCATGGCCATGGTGTGCGCCATGATCGGCACCACCATCCTGGCGCGCGCCGTCGATGAGCCAGCCCTGTCGGATGCGCTGTGCGCGGCCACCCTGGCGCAGTTTCAAACGCCCGGCTAGCCGCACCGCCCGTGACCTTGATCCGTCCCGGGTTTTTTTTCAAACAAAAATATGACGATCATCATATGCCATATTCCATGCTGTCAATCACTGAAGGAACTGCCATGAAAAACCACAAGATTGCCCTGGTCAGCGGCGCCTCGTCCGGCATCGGTGCCGCCACGGCCCGGCGCCTGGTGCAAGCCGGCTATACGGTGTACGGCACCAGCCGCCGCGGTGACCAAGCGGCCGGGCTCGGCTATGCGATGCTGGCGCTCGACGTCACCAGCGATGCCTCGGTGGCGGCGGCCGTCGCTGCCGTCATGCAGGCGGAAGGCCGCATCGACTTGCTGGTGAATAACGCCGGTTTCGGCGTGGCCCCGGCAGGCGCCGAGGAAAGCAGCATTGCCCAGGCGCAAGCCATCTTCGACACGAATTTCTTCGGCGTCGTGCGCATGACGCTGGCCGTGCTGCCGCACATGCGGGCCCAGGGCGGCGGGCGCATCCTCAACATCGGTTCCGTCGTGGGCTTCCTGCCCATGCCCTACGGCGCACTGTATTCAGCCACCAAACACGCCATCGAAGGTTATACGGAATCGCTCGACCATGAAGTGCGCGGCTGGGACATCCGCGCCAGCGTCATCGAACCTGCCTACACAAAAACCACGTTCGAAGCCAATTTGCTGGCGCCCGATACCCCGCTGTCCACCTACCAGCAGGTGCGCGCGGCCGTCGTGCGCCGGCTGCAGGAACTCATGGCCGGCGCCGATGACCCTGGCGTGGTGGCCGACACCGTATTGGCGGCGGCGCAGGCAAGCCAGCCGAAATTGCGCTACACGGCCGGCCCGCTGGCCGCACGTTTGCGCCTGATGCGCCGCTTCCTGCCCGCCGCGCTGCTGGACGCCGGCTTGCGCAAGGACCTGCGACTGGCCTGAACGCCAGCATTTTTTCCAGCCTTCAACGAGAACATCATGCAAGCATTGCAATTAAAACAATACGCAGGCCTCGACCACATCGCATTTGCCGAACTGCCCCGCCCCGCGCCCGGCCCCGGCGAATTGCTGGTGCAGGTGCATGCCGTGGGACTGAACCCCATCGATTACCTGATTCCCAGGGGCGACTTCAAGCCGATATTGAAACTGCGGCTGCCGGCCACGCTGGGCAGCGACTTGGCCGGCGTCGTCGTGGCCGTGGGCAGCGCCGTCACGCGCTTTCAAGTGGGCGATGCCGTGTATGCGAGTGTTTTCGACACGCCATATGGCAGCCTGGCCGAATTTGCCGTCGTGCCCGAGCCTGCGGCCCCCCTCAAGCCGGCCAACCTCGATTTCGTGCAAGCCGCGTCGATTCCCATGGTGGGTTTGACGGCGTGGCAAGCCATGCATGAGCGCATGCAGCTCAAGGCTGGCCAGAAAGTGTTCATTCCGGCAGGTTCCGGCGGCATCGGCACGTTTGCCATCCAGCTGGCCAGACACCTGGGCGCCCGCGTGGGCACCACCACCAGCACGGCAAATGTCGAAGTGGTGCGCGGCCTGGGCGCCGATGAAGTGGTCGACTACAAACAACAGCCGTTCGAACAGGTATTGCGCGATTACGACGCCGTGCTGGGCACGGTGCGTGGCGACGGCCTGGAAAAGGCCTTGTGCATCGTCAAGCCTGGCAGCCAGGTCGTCTCGCTGGTCGGGCCGCCGGACGTCGCTTTCGCCCGCGCGCGCGGCATGAACCTGGTGCTGAAGCTGGTGTTTGCTTTGCTCAGCCGAAAAATCATCGGCCTGGCGAAGCGGCGCGGCGCCGACTATGCCTTCCACTTCGTGCGCCCCGACGGCGGCCAGCTGGCGCAGATCGCCGTCCTGCTGGATGCGGGAAGCATCCGCCCCGTGATCGACACGGTGTTTCCTTTTGCCGAAGCGAAACAGGCTCTCGCTTACCTGGCGCAGGGGCGCGCGCGCGGCAAGGTGGTGGTGCGGCTGCCCGTCGACTCAATCACATCTGCCGGAAATGCTGCAGATAGCTGCGGCTGACGGGCAAGGTGTCGCTGCTGCCGCGCAAGTGCAGCCGCGCCGTTTCATTCACGCCCCGCGTGACGGCACTGACATACGCCAGGTTGACGATGACGGAACGGTGTGTCTGCACGAAGCGGCCGGGGTCCAGTTGCTCGCCGAGTTCCTTGATGCTGGTGCGTATCAGGGCCTCGCCCTCTTCCCATGCCACCAGTGTGTATTTCTCTTCAGCACGCAGATAGCGCACTTGCTCGACGGGAATCAGACGCACGCTGCTGCCGACAGACGCCTTGATCCATTGCAGCCAGACAGGCGGCGCGGCGCGTAGTCCCAGCCTGCTGGCCAGTTGCTCGAGCACGGCGTCCAGCCCGTTGCCGGCCGCCAGCGGACTGGCGAGCCGCTCTTGCAATCGCTGCACCGTATCGGCCAGGCGGAGCGGGTCGACGGGTTTCACCAGGTAATCGATGGCGCCCTGCTCGAACGCCTGTAATGCGTACTGATCATACGCGGTGACGAACACCAGGTGCGCGCGGCGGGCCAGCGCGCGCGCCGTGGCGATGCCGTCCATGCCCGGCATGCGGATATCGAGAAAGACAATCTCGGGTTGATGCAGCTCAAACAGTTCCAGCGCTTCGACGCCATTGCGCGCATCGCCGATGACGCGCAACCGGGGCCACAAGCTGGCCAGATGGCTGCGCAGGCGCTCGCGCAGCAGCGGTTCGTCGTCGGCGATCAGGGCGGTCGTCATGGTCAATGCGTGTCTCCAGGAAGGATGAAATGCAGCTCGGCGCGCACGCCCTGCGGCGCGACGGCATGCAGTTCGAGGCGGGTGTCGGGGCCATACATGGCCAGCAGGCGGCTGCGCACATTGTTCAGGCCGGTGCCCGGCTGCGCCGTCTCCGCCATGCCCACGCCCGTGTCGCTGACCCAGACGCGCACCTTGCCGCTGACAGGCTCCACTTCGGTGCCCACGTCGATGCGCCCGCCTGCCACGCCGGGATCGATGCCATGGCTTACGGCGTTTTCCACCAGTGTCAGCAGCGCCATCGGCGGAAAGCGCAAGGTGGCCGCCTGCACGCAGCCGGCGACGGAAAATTGCAGGCGGTCCGGCATGCGCATCTGCATCAACGCAAGGTAGGCGCGCACCAGTTGCAGTTCCTGCTCCAGGGTGGCGGCCCCGTCGTTCAGGCGCGGCATGGCGGCGCGCAGATAGGCGATCAGCTGGCGCAGCACGGGCCCCGCCTGCGGCGCGCCGGTCGCCACCAGCGCTTCGACATTGGCCAGGGTGTTGAACAGGAAATGCGGCTCGATCCGCGCCTGCAACAGGCGCAGGCGCGCGTCCAGCAATTCGCGCTCCAAAGAACTGTTGACCAGCTCAGCCTGCAGGCGGTCTGCCCGTTCGCGCTCGCGCCGTTCGCTGCGCATGGCCAGCAGGGAAAACGACACGCCGAAGACGATGGCCAGAAACACCATCAGGAAGTGGCCGACGAGGGTTTGCGTTTGCGCAAGGTAGCTAAAGAACTGGCTGCGCTGCGTGGCCAGTGCCGTCACGAAGGCGGCCACGGGCGCCATCAGCACCACGGCGCCCACTCTTGCCGCCGCCAGGGGCAGCCAGCGCGGACGCAGGGCACCTGCCGCCGAATACGCCAGCAGCAAGGCGGCACCAATAAAACCGATACGCCCGAACACGCCCAGGTAAGAAGTCCCGCTGAGCAGGTGTAGCAGCCACGACAGCGACAAGGTGAAGACCGTCACGACGAGCGCCTGCCGCGCGCTGGGCAGAAGCGCGACGTAGCGGCGAGTGGTGGCGGGCGCAGATGTCATGGCATCACGATACCCGCGATACGCCCGCCGTTCAAGCCCTGAAAACCGCCGTTCGTCGCACCGGCGGCGCCTGTTCGCGCCCACTTGGGAAGCACGCGCCTATCTTGATGGCTGCACAACACCATCAGGAGACACGCCATGCCATCCGCACAATCCGCCGCTGGCCAGCGCCTGGCGCCATCACGCATCGGCGCCGCCACGGCGCTGTCCGCCGCCGCGACCTTCTGGTTCGCGGCCACCGTCATCGGCCAGCTGGTGTTTGCCGCCTACATCGTGGCCCTTTACGGCGGGCATGGCATACGCGGCAACTTCCAGGGCTGGAACGCGGTCATGTCGCACGGCCACGTGCCCGGCGATGGCGTGGGCAACCTGGCCACCGGCATCCACCTGCTGCTGGCGGCCGTCATCATGCTGGGCGGCGCCCTGCAACTGCTGCCCCAGCTGCGCCGCATCGCTCCGCGCGCGCACCGCTGGAACGGGCGCGTGTACCTGGCCGGCGCCGTGCTGGCCGCGTTGTCAGGCATCTACATGTTGTGGTGGCGCGGCGCCGTCGGCGACGTGGTGCAGCACATCGGCATCAGCCTCAATGCCGTGCTGGTGCTGCTGTTCGCGGGCATGACTCTGCGCCGCGCCTTGCAGCGCGATATTGCCGCGCACCGGCGCTGGGCGCTGCGGCTGTTCCTGGCCGTCAGCGGCGTATGGTTCTTCCGTGTCGGCCTGATGTTCTGGCTGGCCGTCAATGGCGGCCCGGCCGGTTTCGACCCAGGCAGCTTCACGGGACCTTTCCTGAGTTTTCTTGCCTACGCGCAGTATCTGTTGCCGCTAGCCGTGCTGGAGGGCTATTTGCGCAGCCGCGATAGCGGCAGCGCGCCGGCCCGCTGGACGATGGCGGCGCTGCTGTCGCTACTGACAGTGGCAATGGGCGTGGGCATCGCCGTCGCCAGCATGGGCATGTGGTTGCCGCGCATGCATGGCTGAGACGAGCTGACGCACAGCCTTACCAGTAACCGAGCAATTTCCACCAGGTCGTGCCGACAACGGCAAAGATCAGCAATTCCACCACGCACATGATGAAGCCGACGCGCCACCAGTTGCCCATCGTCACGAAGCCGCTGCCAAAGATGATGGGCGACGTGCCTGTCGCGTAGTGCGTCAGGGTCATCATGATGGCCGAGCCGGCTGTCATCATCAACATGAATGGCACGTGGTATTCGGCCGGGATCAGGTGCAGGCCCACCGTCAGGAAGGCCAGCAACATGGCGCTGATGTGGGCCGTCGTGCTGGCAAAGAAGTAATGCGAGAAGACGAACACCAGCACCAGGACGGCGGCTATCGGCAGCCAGTCCATGCCGCTGGCGACGATGGCGGCTTTCATGCCGGCCGAGAACCAGGCGATCACGCCCGTCTTGTTCAACTGCTCGGCCATCATGACCAGCGCGCCGAACCACACGAGGGTGTCCCAGGCGCTCTTTTCCGACAGCACGTCGTCCCAATCGATGGTGCCCGTGATAATCAACACGAACAAGCCGACAAAGGCCACCACCGTCGCATCGAGCGAAAACGTGGGACCGAACAGCATGGCGGGTACGTTCGCCCACAGCAACAGCAGCAAGGCAAAGGTGCCCAGCATGACTTTTTCCGATGGTGACAGCGGGCCCATGCTTTTCAATTCCGCCTTGGCGTAGGTGACGGCATCCGGCGTGGCTTTCAATTCCGGCGGCGACAGCCAGTAGATGATCAAAGGCATCACCAGCAGGCAGACCAGGCCCGGCAGCAGCATGCACAGGGCCCAGGTGGTCCATGTCAGGTGGAAACTCTGGCCGCTGGCCTTGGCCACGAAATCGACCACCAGCGGATTGGGCGCCGTGGCCGTCAGGAACATGGCCGAGGTGATGGGGTTGGCGTGGTAGTTGACGAGGGCCAGATACGTGCCCACCTTCCCTTCCGTGCCCTTGGCAGGGTCCGAATCGAAGGCGTTGGCGATCGATTTCATGACGGGATGGACGATGCCGCCACCGCGTGCTGTGTTACTCGGCGTAAATGGCGCCAGCACCAGTTCGCAAATCGCCAGGCCGTAGCCGATGCCCATGGTGCGTTTGCCCAGCAGGGAAATGAACAGCAGGCCGATGCGGCTGCCCAGCCCCGTCTTTTTCAGGCCGCGCGAAATCAGGATCGCCACGACGATCAGCCAGATCAAAGGATTCGAGAAACTGCTGAGCGCATCCGTGATGGCGCCCTTGGACGAGGTCGACGTCACTTGCGACAATGATACGATGACGATGGCCATCATGGCCATCACGCCGATCGGCAT
This sequence comes from Janthinobacterium algoris, assembly GCF_051380935.1. Lineage (NCBI taxonomy): Bacteria > Pseudomonadati > Pseudomonadota > Betaproteobacteria > Burkholderiales > Oxalobacteraceae > Janthinobacterium > Janthinobacterium algoris. Next base: position 12,615 of record NZ_JBNYXZ010000002.1, read on the forward strand.
GACTTTTAAGATGATCGCCAGGATGGTGGTGAGGAAAATAGCCACCAGGCCCCAGGCCTTGGGCGTCAAGCCGTCCGGCGCCGGCAGCAATAGCATGCTCACCAGCAAGGCCGTGCAAATCAGGGCGGGGACGAGGCGGAATGGGACGGCTTCCTTGAAATGCAGGAACATGTCGCGCACTGTTTTATACATCTTTATTACCTTTCGCTGTGGGTCAGGCATCCTGGCGGTCGGAATCGTGCACGCCGATTCATGGGCCGGAAGGCATAAGTAGCGCGCCCGCAAGATGATAGATGCCCAACCATTCTGTTCGGCAATATCATACACGCAAGACTTCCCTGTCTTCGCCCTGTTGCCGCTTTCGACACCGACTATCTGCATAATCGTTGACCGGCAAGCGACACATGTCGCATCATGCCCCTATAAGTTGCCATACATGACAAGGAACCACAGTGAATAATACCCGCAACCGCCATATCGACGCCCTGCGCGGCGCGGCCATCCTGTGCGTGCTGGTGCTGCACTTCGCGCTGGCCTATGGCTTGAAGAACAGCCCGCTCTCGGCCTTGCCGGGATGGCTTCTGGGCGCCGCCTATCAGGGCAATTACGGCGTGACCATGTTCTTCGTTATTTCCGGCTACCTGATCACCTCGACCTCGCTACGCCGGTGGGGCGACCTGGCGCGCATCGACCTGGCGGCGTTTTATGCATACCGCATCGCCCGCCTGCTACCGTCTCTGCTGCTGGCCCTGTCCCTCATCGTGCTGCTGGGCGTGCTTGACGTGCCCTTCTTTGCCAATTCGGACGGCGGCAAGGACTTGCCAGCCAGCTATTTCTTCATCGCCATCGCTTCCATACTGACCTTCTGGCACAACGTGCTGATGCAAAGCGCCGGCTATTTCAATTACTGCCTGAACGTGTACTGGTCGCTATCGGTCGAGGAAATGTTTTATCTGCTGCTGCCGCTGTCGTGCCGCTTCCTGCGCCAGCGCCAGGCGATCATGCTGCTGTGCGGCGCTGCCATCGTGGCCGGCCCCGTCTATCGCAGCCTGCACGCGGACAACGAAATCTATTTCATGTATGGCTATGTCGCCTGTTTCGACGCCATCGCCATCGGCTGCCTGACGGCCCTGCTGACACAACATTGGCAGCCGGGCACGCGTGCCGGGCAACGCTTGCGCTGGGTAGCGGGCTTGGCCCTGGCGGCCCTGTATGTGCGCGGCATCGGCGGCCATGAAGTCTTCGGCTTCAGCGCGATCGCGCTGGCCAGCGCCGCCTTCATCGTGGGCGCCACGGCGGGCCAGGCAGCCGGCCAGAGCCGCCCCGGTCCGCTGCAATGGCTGGGACGGCACAGCTATGAGCTGTACTTGTTCCATATCATCGTGCTGGCCGCCATGCGCAATGTGGTCGACAAGGCGGGCCTGGGTTACGCGGAGCGCCTGCCGTGGCTGGCGCTTTTCCTGGCCGCAACGGCGCTGGCGGCCACCCTCGTCGCCCGCACCGTGTCCGAACCGGCGAATACCGCCCTGCGCCGGCGCTTCCGGGGCGTCGTTGCGGCCGCGCCTGCACGCACTGGCGACAGCCCTGGAGCGGCGCCTTGAAAAAGTGAGCCAGGTCAAGAGAGCGCATGCCCACAGCCCGTTTCCGGGCAAATACCAGCCCTAACTTGCCATCCGCACTATAATGTCGGCACCGCATGCGGCAGCGATGGCGGCGATAGACGGTAACAATTTCGTGTGGACGCCAGTACAATAGCGTCTGGGCCTACACAGGGTTTCACTTTTGCCAGCAGTTGCCAGCAACTAACCATTTTTTTGACCAGCCAACAAACACTATGAGTTCGATGAATGAAGAGCGCGTATTAAGCGTGCACCACTGGACGGATACCCTGTTCTCCTTTACCACCACGCGCGACCCGTCGCTGCGTTTCTCGAATGGCCATTTCACCATGATCGGCCTGCGCGTCGATGGCAAGCCCTTGCTGCGCGCCTACAGTATCGCCAGCGCCAATTACGAAGAGCACCTGGAATTTTTCAGCATCAAGGTACCGGGTGGCCCCCTGACATCGCGTTTGCAACACTTGCAAGTGGGCGACACCGTCATCGTCGGCCGCAAGCCGACGGGCACCCTGGTGTCCGACTACCTGCTGCCAGGCAAGCGCCTGTACATGCTGTCGACGGGCACGGGCCTGGCGCCGTTCCTCAGCATCGTGCGCGATCCGGACATCTACGAGCGCTTCGACCAGCTGATCCTCGTGCATGGCGTGCGCCAGGTCGATGAACTGGCCTACCGCGAGCTGCTGGAAGAGCACCTGCCGAAGCATGAATTCCTGGGCGAAATGGTCAGCGACAAGCTGCGCTACTACCCGACCGTCACGCGCGAAGACTTCCGCAACATGGGCCGCATCACGGCACTGATCGAAAGCGGCAAGCTGGCCGAAGACCTGGGCTTGCCGGCGCTGAACCCGGCCGAAGACCGCGTCATGATCTGCGGCAGCTCGGACATGCTGCGCGACCTGAAAGACATGCTCGAAGAGCGTGGCTTCAAGGAAGGCAATACCTCGACGCCTGGCGACTTCGTTGTCGAGCGCGCGTTCGCCGAGAAGTAATCGGCAATTCATCCGCAACACAACAGGGGCCCGGCCCCGCCGCTTTCCGCGGCGGCGCCGGGCCTCTTGCATGTCAGCTGGCGCCAGGTGCGCGGACCAGCACGGGCGTGCCGCGCTGGTATTGCAAGCCATTCATGAAGCGTTGCACGGGCTGAAAGGCGCTACTGAGGATATCGTCATGCGCCGCGTAATAACGCGTCTCGATCTTCAGCAAGCCCAGCACGGTCGCATCAAGCTTGTCCGTCTGATACGGCCGGCTTTCCAGCGCAGCGCGTGCGGCTGTCGATTGCGGCGCTTGCTGCTTGTTCCAGATCAACATGGGAATTTCATAGCCGCTCTTGTCCGACGCGGAATGGCCCGCGTGATTGCGGCTGTAACCGACTTCCTGCCCATGGTCGGAGACAAACAGCAGCGAGGCGGCGCGCCCGCCCTTGGCTTGGTCGGCCATGCCGATCAAGGTGCCCAGCACATAATCGCCATAGCGGATGGCGTTATCGTATTCATCGCGCCGGTTGCGTATCCAGCTTGACCTGCCCTGGCTGGCCATGTGCGCGCTGACAGCGTCCTGCGTCTGGTCGAAATGCGCAAAATGGCTGGGATAGCGCATGTCATAGCTGGGATGGGCGCCCAGCAGGTGCACCACGATCAGCTTTTTCGGTGCGCTATCGGCCAGTGCACGGGCGAACGGCGGCAACAGATTGCCGTCGAAATTATTTTCGCCACGTCCCGTACCGTAGTTGATGAAATCGCTTTCATCCGCCTCGCCCGCCAACAGTCCTATCCAGCCGTCGTTGCGCGTCTGGTTCGAGACCCAGAACGTCTTGTAGCCGGCCGCCTCGGCCAGCATCAGCAGGTTGGGCTTGGCCATCCACGCATCGGGGTTGCCGATATCGGCCGGCGTGAGCATGGTCATCATCGATTCCACCGTGCTGGACGCGGGTGAAATCACATCATTGAACACCAGCAGCTTGGAACGCATGGCATCGAGCCGGGGCGTGGTGGCGCGCGGGTAACCATACAGCGACATCGAGGCGCGGTTGGTGCTCTCGCCGATCACCAAGATGACGGTGCGGGCATCCTCGCCCGCATAGCGAACATGCCACTCGCGCGGCGCGGCCATGGCCGCCGTCAACGCATGTTGCATGGATTTCATCGCTTCCAACTGCGCACTGTACTGCTGGTAGCGCAGCGGCCAGAACAGGGCCGGATTTTCGCGCCGCATGGTGGTATTGACGTGCAGCAGCACGAGAAAGACGGCCATGGTGGTGGCAAAGCTTTTTTGCAGCAGGCTCGGCGCCGCACTGTCGCGCGCCGCTTGCCAGCGCAGCAACTGGCGGTCGGCCAGCAGCAGCGCCGCCGTCACGAGTACAAACCAGCCCGCCGATTGCGCCAGGGCAATGCTGTTGTGCAGGAAAAACTCTCCCGTTTCGGCTTGATCTGTCGCAAACATGGCCTGTAAAACCGCATTCGGATTCGGCCGCATGCCAAAATAGCCACGCAAAAACCCTTTGATGGCGGCGTCGAGGTAAAACACGGGCACCACCACGCGCAGCAGCACAGTGACGGCGCTGGCGTTGCGGCCCCAGGCGTGCAGCACGCCGCCCACGCCCAGCAGGAACGCCGCCAGCAAGACGCACAATTTCAGGCATTCGTTCGCACTTAATTGATCGAAGAGGAAGAAAAGCAGCAGGCCAGCAATGCTGAACAGGACACGGCAAAACAGAATCAGCATGGAGGCGACAGGTAAAAGGCAATCAAGGGGGACAGGCCCGTGCGGACGGGCCAGCGATTGTAGCGCAGCCTGTTGCAACTTGTACCATCATTTCTCGTGCGCTCCTGACAGAAATTGTCAGTCCTTTTTATTATGCTTTCGGCACCAGCAGGCGAACCAGCCTGTACTATCGATATCTCCACCTGCGACAGGACTTTTCCATGACACGTGCCATCACCATATTGACCGAGAACTTTGCCGATTGGGAAACCGCCCTGATCAACTCCACGGCGCGCCTGTATTACGGTTTTTATACGCAGTTCGCCACGCCGGGCGGCCTGCCCGTCACCTCGTCGGGCGGCATGCAGGTCACGCCGCAACTGGCGCTGGAAGCCATTTCACTCGATGAACTCGACTTGCTCATGGTGTGTGGCGGCAGCCACTGGCAAAGCGGCAAGGCGCCCGACCTGGGGCCCCTGCTGCGCGCCGCCCGCGACAAGAGCGTGGTTCTGGCCGGCATTTGCGATGGCACCAGCGTGCTGGCGCAGGCGGGCGTGCTCGACAACGTGCGCCACACTTCCAATTCCGCCGATAACCTGACGCATGTCGGCTATGCGGGCGCCGCCCTGTACCAGGATGTGCCCTGGGCCGTGGCCGACCAGCGCATCATCACGGCGCCAGGCACCGCGCCCGTCACCTTCACGCAAGAAGTCTTGCGCGCCCTCGGCATACACGACGAGAATCTGGCCGCTTACCTGGCCTTGCATGGGGCCGAGCACGGCAAGGCTGCGGCAGCCCAGGCGGCCCGTTAGTCGGCGGCCAGCACGCGCAAGCGCGCCACGGCGTGCGTGTTGCCTGCGTCCAGTTGCAGCGAACGGCGGTAATGCGTGACGGCCAGCGCCGTGGCACCATCCACCTCATACGCTTCGGCCAGGCTGTCGTGGCCATTCGCCCCTTGCGGGTAGAGTTGCACGCCTAGCTGGAAAACGGCGACCGCCTGCTTCGGCTGCTGCCGGCGCAGCAGGCGGTAGCCCCAGGCATTCAAGTCGTCTTCGGTCGGCTCAGACAGCCCATGCTGGCGCCGGATGGCCGCCAGTTTCTTGTCCAGCCCGTCATAGCCCGCGCTGGCCGCGGCGTTGCGCAGCAGGTGCGCGGCATACGCGCCGCCGCGCTGCTGGCGCAGGGCGGGAATGTAAAAGCCGGCGACGGTATCGATCAGCTGTTCCGGCTGGCCGCCGGCCAGGTTGCTGAGGATAATGACGGCCAGGCCATCGTCCGGATACACATAGAAGGCTGAGCGGGCGCCGCCGATGCCGGCCACGGCGCGGTGGCCATCACGGCCGATGGTGGGCCAGCCCAGCGCCCACGGCGCCGGCTTGCCGTCGTTCAAGCTGCTCGGCTGCCACAGCCGTGCCACGCTGGCGGGCGCCAGCAAGCGTCCCGCCTGCAGCGCGATGAGCCAGTTCGCCAGTTCACCCGCATTGCTATTGATGCCGGCCCCGGCGCGCATGAATACGGGGAAATCCTCGATCACGTTGCGGTAACCGTTGCCGCCCCTGTCCAGCACGTAGGAACTGGCCTTGCCCACGACCACGTCCTTCGCATCGCCAAAGCCGCTGTGTCGCATGCCCGCCACGTCAAACTGCTGACGCTGGATGAAGGAGACAAAGGACTGGCCGCTTTGCCGCTCGATCAATTGCGCCAACAACACGTAATTGGTCTGGTTATAGCGGTAGCGCTCGCCTGGCCGGGCTTCCACCGACAGCGCCTGTACGGTTTTCCACGCCGCATCGGCGTCGTCCGGCTGCGGCCCCACCAGCTTGCCGCTGCGCTGGTCCAGCACATCGGGCAAGCCCGAAGTATGGTTGAGCAATTGCGTTACCGTCACGGCTTGCCAGGCTAAAGGCAAGCCCGTCAGATACTGGCCGATGGGCGCCGCCAGATCGATCTTGCCCTGCTGCACCAGTTGCATCACGGCCACGCCCGTAAACGCTTTCGTCGCCGAATTGATGGAGAACAGGCTGGCGTCGGTCACCGGCACCTGGTATTGCAGGCTGGCCAGGCCGAAATTGCGCGACAGCACGACCTTGCCACGCTGTATCACTGCCAGTTGCAACCCTGGAATCTGGCGCTCCTGCATTTCGCTGCGCACAAAGACGGCGATGTCCTGTTCCGCGCGCAATGCCTGCGGCCCGCTGGCGGGAGCGGCAGTGGTGGCGGCGGTGACGGAAGAGGCAACGGCGGCAAGCGCCATGACCAGCAGGACAGACGGGAGGTGTGGCTTCAAGATGCGGCTTTCGGCAAGAGAAAACGGAACAGCAGCATCCCATACCTATTTATCAACGTCAACGATAATCCTGCCGGTTAGAAAGTTACTCTTCCAGCCACACGTCTTCATACCCTTCCCGGTCGAGAATAAATTTGGCGCCGCTGGGCAATGCCAGGTAATCGACCACTTGCGGCAGCATCTCGTGCAGGTGCTCCGCATGCAGGGCCTGGTAAAAGCCGCTGGCATCGTCGTGCTCGCCGCAGTGGATGAACCAGCTGATGCTGCCGTTTTCCGGCAGCACAATGCGCGTGCCGTAGATGGGCGATTGGTCGAGGCTGCCGATGGCCAGGGCCACCATGGGCTCGGGCGCCTGCGCCGGCAAGCCGAATTTGTCGCAGATGCGCTGTTGTGTTTCGCTGATCGGTTCAGTCATGCTGCTCTCAGGATCCGATGTATTGGTAATGCAGGCGCAGCGCGCCATCGTGGCCGGACATTTCCAGGTGCAAGGTCGCTTCGCCCGGCTTGCCATCGGCCAGCAACAGGCATTCCATGCCCAGCGGTCCGGCGTCGGTCGCATACACATCGACGGCAGGACGGCCACCCTTGCCCGGCACAAAGGCCTGCGCCAGCGGCGCCAGCGACAGCGTCTGGTTTGCCGAAAAATAGCTGTCGAGCATCTCGACGATCTCCTCGGCCACGCCCGGCGACAGGGACCAGTCGCGTTGCAGCGCGATAGGATCGCGCCGGTCGAGCGTGTGCACGAAGGCTGCCGCCTGCGCATACGCCTGTTGCCGCACGCTGTCAGTCATGCTCATTTCCATACTACAACTCCTGTCCCGTCCATTCAACAGCCGTCATTATAGGGCGTGACCTGGTGGATGCCACACTCTCGCCATGCCGACAGTTGCATGACAGTCCGGCAACCCTGTAAAGTGGGTCACGATGAAAAAAACCTACCATGGCAGTTGCCACTGCGGTGCCGTGCGCTTCGCAGCCGAGATCGACCTGGCGGCCCCCAGCCTGCGCTGCAACTGTTCGTTCTGTCTGAAAGTGCGCTGCTGGGCCAGTCTGGTGTCCCCCTCGGACTTCCGCCTGCTGCTTGGCAAGGGGGACTTGAGCGAATACCGTTTCGGCGCCGGCCGCGAACGCCACTATTTTTGCCGCCATTGCGGCGTGCGCCCGTTTGGCCACGGTGATTCTGCACGTAGCGGTCCGTTTATCGGCATCAGCGTCAGTTGCCTCGATGATGCGTCGGTGGCTGAACTGGCCCAGGTACCAGTCACCTTTATCGATGGCTGGCATGACGAGTGGGACAGGCCGCCGCAGGAAACACGGCATCTGTAAAAATGCAATGTAGAAATGGTTGTTACGCACCACGGAGTTTTCCTACGTGGCGACAGGGAGTGTCCCTATGGTTAAGCCAACATCCGGCAGCGAAAATGGCCTCCACGCTGCTGCACCTCGCCAGAGTCCTGGCAAGAGCATCCTTCATCCATCCTCACGCCATCCGTGGTGCGGATGATGGCGCAGACTAACCATAGGAGTAACGATCATGACTTCCAACAGCAACGACAAAAGCGCTAAGCAGTCGAACAAACAGCAATCGGGCAACCAACAGTCGGACAAACAACAGTCGGACAAGTCGTCCGGCACCCGCCAATCATCCGCTGGCAGCCAGGGCGGCAAACAGGAGCAGCATGTCGAGGCGGGCCGCCAAAGCCACAAGAATGACGGCGACAAGCAATCCGCTTCGCAACAAATGGGGCTAGGCAGGACTGCCAGCGAACAAGCGGGTTCCGGTGCCGGTTCGCGTGGCGGCGCGCATGAGCAGCATGTGGAAACAGGACGTCAAAGCCACAAGAATGATGACAAATCCTGATTGCCGGGTCGTGTGATTGCCGGCAAATCTGCCGGGACTCCGCTACAGCATGGGCCGCTGCGGCAGTGCCGTGCCGGCCCATGGATATCCTAGGGCCAGGCCCGCCATTGCATGAACGGCCCGACGGCTGACGTGCGAAAGGCCGTTGTCTGGATCCGCATTCTGGGCGATAATTACGCCCATGAACGATACCACCACCTTACCCCCATTGCCCGATCGCTTGTCGATCGACCCTAGCAGCCCTTACCACGTTGCAGCCGTGTTCGAGAACGACGTCGGCATTCGCTTCAACGACAAGGAACGTCTTGACGTGGAAGAATATTGCATCAGCGAACGCTGGATCAAGGTCGCTTCCACCAAGTCACTTGACCGCCGCGGTCGTCCGCTGCAGATCAAGCTGAAGGGCAAAGTCGAAGCGTTTTACCGCTAAGCAACACCTACAGCTGCCATCGAGGCCGATTTCCATCGGCCTTTTTTACGTTTGCAGGTATTGCTCAGCCGCGTACCGATCAAGCGGCCGGCGGCGGCTGGTAAGCGCAAAAGCCCGGCCACTGGTCGCGGCTGTCACACACTTTCAGGCAGCCTTTATTATCGTTGAAGGTGGCGCTGACCTGGATGGGAAAGCCGTATTTGGGCGTAATGGCATTGAAAGCGGAGGGACAGCTTTTTTCGTTGCTGAAACGGAAAGTGATCTCTTCGCGCCGGCCCTTGCGCTCAAAGCTCAGCATGAAGGTTTCATTGCTATTCCACTGCGCCTTGCCCGGCACGCGGAAGCGGTAGCGTGGGCTGCCCGGCTGCTGGCCACCAACTTGGCGAGCATCAACTTGCTGGCCGAAGACGCGGCTGCTGGCCGTGGCCGTCTCGACCTTGGCAACCGGATACACCACTGCAAACATGTAAGTGCCGGCGAAACCCTGGTCGAAACCGAGTCCCTTCTGGTAGAACGGCACGACGATATGCGGCGCGCCCGAATATTCCACGCTGTTGTGGGACGTCATGCGCGACGTCAGCTTGTCATCGGGCGTTTGGGCAAAGATCACATCCAGTTCCAGCAGGGCCTGGCTCTTGTCGATGTCTTGCGCCAGATAATCCTTGGGGAATATTTCGCCATGCACGCAGCCGGCCAGGAGGGCTGCAGCAAGGCAGGCGCCGATGATGGTGTATTGTCGTTTCATGGCTGTTTCACCTCCGGCGGCGCGGAAGCGAGGCCCAGCCCCGTCACCTGCCAGCCGTTCTTGCCTTGTTTCCATTGAAATTGCTGGCCAAACCAGGCCAGTTCCAGCTCGCGCTGGATGCGGTTCGAATCCGTGCGGCCCTGGCCCGCCTTGATGGCGACGCGCGCCTGCTCGGAAGCCAAGGCCGAGAGGGGTTTCAGCCAGCGTTGATAGCTGTCGGGCGGCAAAGCCAGCACGCCGGCCACGCCGTCGTCGCGCGTGGCAACGATGACTTGCAGCGTGGTCAGCTTCCTGGCGAGATAGGCGCCGCGCTGGCGGTCGGGCGAGACGGAGACCAGCATGGCGGGCGCGTAATCGCCCGTGACGGTACCCGGCACGTCAAACCACAGCAGTTCGCCCGTGCCCGTGTCGAGCGCGCGGCCGTCGCGGGCAAACAGCAGTACCTCGCTGCGGCCCGGCTGCGGCACGCCCCATTCCGGGTCGCGCTCCGTGCGCACCATGCTGTCGCGCTGCATGGGACTGATGGGACGCATCAGCGGTTCGCCATTTTGCACGCCGATGAGGATGGTGCCCTGGCCCGTATAGCCCTTGGTGAACGCCAGCAACATGGGCTGGCCTTCGCGCGTGGCCTTGATGGGGCGCACTTCCACCACTTCGCGCGCGCCGCCGGGCCAATAGCCGTGCTGGCGGAAAGACAAGGTGACGAGCGGGTCGTGACGGTCGTTCGTGACGACGAAGTCGCCATACTGTTTGCTTACCGGCACATACGGCGTTTGCGCCTGCGCGGCGGGCACGATGGCGGCAGCCAGGCTGGCAGCCGCCGCCAGACGACGCGGGGAAAAAGAAAGGGACAGCATGGCATCCTGTAAAGGTCGCATTGGGCGGAGGACTAGCATCATAGACGATTCGTTGTCAGCAACACTGTCCGGTAGGATGCATCAATGGCGCTGGATTTCGATCAGCTCGATCTCGAACAGCTTCGGCCACAGCTTGCCCGTAACAAACAAACGCTTGCCGCGCGCATCCCAGGCGATGCCGTTGAGCACAGCGTCGGGATTGGCCGTGCCCCGCTGCCCCGGTGGCAGCAAGCCCGTCAGGTCGATCCAGCCCACGACCTTGCCGCTGGCCGGATCGATGCGGGCGATCACGTCCGCACCCCACACATTGGCATACAGCTCGCCATCGACCATTTCCAGTTCATTCAGGCGCTCGATGGGACGGCCTTCCGCCTTCACCTCGACGCGGCGCACCTCGGCCAGGGTTTTCGGATGCAGCACGCGGATGGCGGAAGTGCCATCGCTCATGTAGACGAATTTACCATCGCTGGCCAGGCCCCAGCCTTCGCCCTGGTAGCTGAAGGTGCGTTTCAATTTGAAGGTTTTCTGGTCGAACACATAGCCGGTCTGCGAAATCCACGTCAGGCCCAGGATCTCATCGCCCACGTCCGTGATACCTTCGCCGAAGACCTTTTTATCGAGCATGCTTTTCTGCAGTATCTTGCCCGTCGTCAATTCCACCTTGCGCAGCGAGGACTGGCCGTTCTGGCCCGTGCTTTCATATAAATGGCCATCCTTGAACAGCAAGCCCTGGGTAAAAGCCTGCGGATCGTGCGGATATGCATTCTTGACGAAATAGCCATATACGGGTAGCGCGGCCTGGGCGTAGCCCATTTCGCTCATCAGGCCCACGCTGCATAACAATCCCAGCAGCAGCGAGCCGGCGGTGTGCTTGAGTCTGGCATTGGCGTTGGCGTTGGCGTTGGCGTTGATGTTCATCTGCTCGGGCGGAAGTTGGTGTGCGCCTATTGTAAACGTGCCGCGTCCGCCATGCGCGCCCTGACAAGGTCCAGCCAGGCGCGCGCGGCGAAGGACAACCGCCCGCTGCGGCGCCAGGCCAGCATCAGATTCCATTCCACGGGCGGACCAGCGAGGGGAATGACGGCAAACTGCGCTGAATCGAGCGTGTCGCAATACATCTTCGGCAGCAGGCAGATGCCCACGCCCAGCCGCACCAGCGAGGCAATGAAATCCCACTGGCCGCTGCGGCCCGTGATGCGCGGCGCAAAACCGGCCCGCTGGCAGGCATCCTGCACGATGTCATTCAGGGCAAACGCGGCGCCATAGAAAATGAAGGGGCTGTCGGCCAGCTCGGCCAGGGCCACCGAGGCGCGTCCCTGCCACGGCGAGCCGGGCGCGGCCAGCAGGCACAGCGGCGAACGCACGAGAGGCAAAGCCTCGAAATCCTGCCAGGTGGCCGCATTGCCCGGATAGTCGAGCATGGTGCCCAGTTCCACCGTGCCGGTGCGCAGGTCGCGTTCGATGGCTTGCGTACCGCTTTCGTACATCTTCAGCTCGATGCCCGGATAGCGCTGGTGGTAGTCGGCCAGCCATGGCGCCAGCGTGGAATGCGTCTGCGGCGATACACCCACGCGCAGCTCACCCCGTTCCAGCTCTTGCAGGTCGCGCAATTCCACCTTCAGTTCCGCGTGCAGGGCCAGCAGCTCATGCGCGCGCGACAGCACCACCTTGCCCGCATCCGTGAGGGTAAAGCGCTTGCCGGCGCGGTCCAGCAAGGCCAGGTCCAGCGACTGTTCCAGCTGTTGGACCATCTTGCTGACGGTGGGTTGCGTCACATGCAGCTTGGCGGCTGCGCGCGTAAAACTGTTTTGCTCGACCACTTCGACGAAGTAGCGCAAAGAGCGGATATCCATGATGCATTCCAATATCGAATGATAATCATAATTTTAAGTCATTTTATCTTTTGATGTGGGGTCACTACAATGAAAACTTCCCCCCAGCCGTTTGAAAGCCCGCCGTGAAAGCACCAGCCTTACAGCATTCCCTCCATCCCGCCGCCGCCCTGCCATCCGCCCCCGCCTGGCGCCAGCCCGCGCAGACCGCGTGGCAAGTGGGCGTACTGATTGCCGCCTGGTGGCTGGCCGATGCGGCCGCTTCCGCCCTGCACTTGCCGTTCTCCGGCGGCGTGGTGGGACTGTTCGTGCTGGTGGCCTTGCTGCTGTCCGGCGGGGTGCGACCGTCCGCCATCGAATTGGGCGCGAACTGGCTGCTAGCCAACATGCTGCTGTTCTTTATTCCGCTGGTCGTGTCCGTGGTGCAATTTACGCAACTGTTGAAGGCGCAGGGTGTGATGCTGTTCGTGAATATCGGCCTGGGCTTTGCCAGCGTGATGCTGGCCACGGCCTTCACCGTGGAATGGGTGTGCCGTTATGAACGCTGGTTGCGCCTGCAAAAACTCGTGCGCCAGCGTACAGCCAGGGCGGCAGCATGAGCACCCTGGTCCTGTCCCTGCTGTTCCTGCTGCTGACCCTGGTGCTGTTCTATGCCAACCAGGCCGTGCACCGCCGCCACCCGCATTTTCTGCTCACGCCCGCCATCTGCACCTCGGCGATATTGATCGTCATCGTGCAGGCGACCTCGACGCCGTTCGCCACGTACTTCGGCGAAACGCGCTGGCTGCCGTGGCTGCTGGGGCCGGCTACCATCGCCTTCGCCCTGCCCATCTTCCAGGAACGCAAACTGATCCGCAAACACTGGCTGGCCTTGTCGCTGGGCAGCTGCGCCGGCATCGTGGCATCGGTCGCCGCCACCCTGCTGCTGGACCGGTTGCTGGGCGTGCACGGCGACATGGCGCGCAGCCTGCTGGCCCGTTCCGTCTCGACGCCGTTCGCGCTGGAAGCGTCGCGCCATATGGGCGGCTCGGCCCAGCTGACGGGCATCTTCGTTGTCATGACGGGCTTGTTCGGCTTGATGCTGGGCAAGCCACTGCTGAAACTGCTGCCCTTGCGCATGCGCATCGCCCGTGGCGCCCCGTATGGCGCGGCCGCGCACGGCTTTGGCCTGTCCGTCGCGCGCCGGGTCGGCACGGAAGAAGGTGCCGTAGCCAGCCTGACGATGATTTTCTCGGGCATCGTGACGGTCCTGCTGGCGCCGCTGCTGGGCAAGCTGTTAGGCTAGTCCCACGGCACGAGCCTTTATCGGGGATAATACGTCTTTCCCCATTCCAAGCAGCCGCGCCACGATGAAATACCCTGCAGTCCTGCCTTTCAGCGACATCCTGCCCCGCTTGCACGAGTTCGATGCCATCATCGACGTGCGCAGCCCGTCCGAGTTCGCGGAAGACCACTTGCCGGGCGCCATCAACCTGCCCGTGCTGGACGACGAGCAGCGCGTGCGCGTGGGTACTTTATACAAGCAGACCAGCGCCTTCGAGGCGAAAAAACTGGGCGCGGCGCTGGTGGCGAAAAATATCGCGCGGCATATCGAAGAGGGTTTGCTCGCTCATCCGCATTCCTGGTCCCCGCTCGTCTACTGCTGGCGCGGCGGCAACCGCAGCGGCGCCATGGCGCACATCCTGGCGCGCATCGGCTGGCCCGTCACGCAACTCGACGGCGGCTACAAGGATTACCGGCGCCATGTGAACGCCGAACTGGCCACCCTGCCCGAACGCTTCGACTTCATCAACGTGCTGTGCGGCCCCACGGGCAGCGGCAAGAGCCGCTTGCTGCAAGTGCTGGACCGCCAAGGCGCGCAAGTGATCGACCTGGAAGACTTGGCGGCGCACCGCGGCTCCGTGCTGGGCGGCTTGCCGGACGCGGACCAGCCCTCGCAAAAGGCGTTTGAAAGCGCGCTGTGGCAGCAATTGCGCCATTTCGACCCGCAGCTGCCCGTATTCATCGAGTCCGAAAGCAAGAAAGTGGGTCGTTTGCGCGTGCCCGATGCGCTGATGGAAAAGATGCGCGCAGCCGCTTGCACAGACGTGCAGCTGGCCACGGAGCAGCGAGTGCAATTGCTGATGGACGATTACGCCCATTACGTGGGCGATGCGGCGCGCCTGAACGTGCAGTTGGCTCTGCTGACGCAGCTGCATGGCCGCGAGAAAATTGCCCACTGGCAGCAGCTGGCCACCTCGGGCCGCATGGCCGAGCTGGTGGAAGCGTTGCTGGTGCAGCATTACGACCCCGTCTACCGGCAATCGATCGCCCGCAACTTCAGCCGCTACGCGCAGGCGACGCCGCTGGTCTTGCCCGATATCTCAGAACATGCCTTTGAGCAAGCCGCGCGCGCATTATGTGCTATCGTCGGCGAACCCCGTACCGCCAGCGCCGCGTGAACGCTGGCGCAGCTTCCAATGACCTTTTTGAGCAGGATGACGACCATGTCCGATAGCGTTGCACCCCCCATCCGATTGACCGAATTTGCCCATGGCGGCGGCTGCGGCTGCAAAATTGCGCCCGGCGTGCTGGCCGACATATTAAAAGGCAGCGGCGGCTTTCCCCTGCCGAAGGAGTTGCTGGTCGGCATAGAAACCTCCGATGACGCGGCCGTGTACCAGCTCAACGACGAGCAGGCGCTGATCGCCACCACGGATTTCTTCATGCCCATCGTTGACGATCCGTTCGACTTTGGCCGCATCGCCGCCACCAACGCCATTTCCGACGTGTACGCCATGGGCGGCACGCCCATCATGGCCCTGGCACTGGTGGGCATGCCGATCAACAAGCTGCCGGTGGAAACCATCGGCCTCATATTAAAGGGCGGCGAAACCATCTGCGCCCAGGCCGGCATCCCCATCGCGGGCGGCCACACCATCGATTCCGTCGAGCCAATCTACGGCTTGGTCGTGCTGGGCCTGGTCCACCCCTCGCAGGTGAAGCGCAACGCTGGCGCGCGCGCCGGCGATAAACTGGTATTGGGTAAGCCTATCGGAGTCGGCATCTTGTCGGCCGCGCTGAAGAAAAATGCGCTGGACGCGGCTGGCTACGCTTCGCTGATCGATAACACCACCAAATTGAATACCCCGGGCAAGAAACTGGCCCTGCTGGACGGCGTGCATGCGCTGACGGATGTGACGGGCTTCGGCTTGCTGGGTCACACCCTGGAACTGGCGCGCGGCGCCAAGTTGCAGGCGCGCATCGCCATGGGTGCCGTGCCGCTGCTGCCGCAAGTGCAGCAACTGGCGCAGAACGGCAACATCACGGGCGCCTCCGGCCGCAACTGGCAAGGTTACGGCGCGCAAGTGGCGCTGGACGAGAGCCTGAGCGCCATCGACAAGGCGATCTTGACGGACCCGCAGACGGCCGGCCCCCTGCTGGTGGCTTGCGCGCCGGAAGCCGTCGAGCAAGTGCTGGCGATTTTCCGTGCCGAAGGCTTTGGCGACGCCGTCGTCATCGGCGAGATGCAGGATGGCAGTACCGGGGTTTCCGTATATTAATGAACAATTTTTTTAAAGGTAGTCCCATGACCACGTTCTCCAACTCATTGAACAAGTTCCCCGCCATCCTGGCCACCGTCGCCGCCACCCTGGCCATCCACAGCGGCCTGGCGCAGGCGCAGCAAGTGTTGCGCGTATCCGCCATCCCCGACGAAGCGCCGACGGAATTGCAGCGCAAGTTCAAGCCGCTGGGCAGTTACCTGGAGAAAAAGCTGGGCATGAAGGTGGAATTTACGCCCGTCACCGATTACGCCGCCTCCGTGGAAGGCTTGATCAATAACAAGCTTGACATGGTCTGGTTCGGCGGCTTTACTTTCGTGCAAGCCAACGTGCGCAGCGGCGGCAAGATCGTGCCCCTGGTGCAGCGCGAAGAAGACACGAAATTCCGCTCGGTGTTCGTCACCACCAGCAAGGACATCAATCAGTTGTCCGATCTGAAGGGCAAGAATTTCACCTTCGGCTCGGAATCGTCGACGTCCGGCCATTTGATGCCGCGCTACTACTTGCTGGCCGCCAAGATCAACCCGGACACCGACATGAAACGCATCGCATTTTCCGGCGCGCATGACGCCACCGTGGCGGCCGTGGCCGGCGGCAAAGTCGATGCGGGCACCCTGAACATTTCCGTGTGGGAAAAACTGCTCGAAGCGAAAAAGGTCGATCCAAGCAAGGTACGCGTGTTCTACACGACGCCCGGCTACTACGATTACAACTGGAGCGTACGTGCCGACATGAATCCCGTCGTGCGCAAGAAGCTGACGGACGCTTTCCTGGCGCTGGATCCTGCCACGCCGGAAGGCAAGGAAATCCTCGAGCTGCAGCGCGCCACCAGATTCATCCCGACCAAGGCCGAGAACTACAAGGATATCGAAGCGGCCGCGCGCGATGCCGGTTTGCTGAAGTAAAGCCAACCAATCCGCTGGCCAGCGGCACGCTGGCCAGCACATTCCCCATTCTCGCATGACATTTCAACTTCACAAGGTCAGCGTCCACCACGCGGGCGCCGCCAGCAATGCGCTGGCCCTGCGCGACCTCGACCTGAACGTGGCCCAAGGTGAACAAATCGCCGTGATCGGCCCTTCCGGCGCCGGCAAGACCAGCTTGCTGCACACGCTGGCCTGCGCGCTGCGCCCCGAGTCCGGCACCTTGAGCATCCTTGGCACTTCTCCGTGGCGGATCGGCAGCACCGGGCGCCACGCCTTGCGCGCGCGCCTGTTCCTGGCGCCGCAAACGCCGCCGCTGCCGCCGCGCCAGCGGGTCGTCAACGCCGTGCTGGCGGGCCGCTTGCCGCAATGGAGTTTGTGGACGGCCATCCGTTCGCTGCTGGCGCCCGTCGACCCGCGCGCCGCGTGGGAAGCCCTGGGCAAATTCAAGCTGCAAGACAAATTGTATGCCAGGGTCGACCGCCTGTCCGGCGGCGAACGCCAGCGCTGCGGCATGGCCCGTGCGCTGGTGTCGAATGCGGAAGTGTTCCTCGTCGACGAACCGCTGTCCGCGCTCGACCCCACACTCGCTTTGCAGACGATCAATGTGCTGCAGGCCGAAGCCACAGCGCGCAACGCCACCCTGATCTGCAGCCTGCACCAGGTGGAAATCGCCCGCGCCTGCTTTACGCGCATCGTCGCCTTGCGCGATGGCAAGATCGTCTTCGACTTGCCTGGCGCCGAGGTCAGCGACGCCATGATAGAGCAACTGTACCGCAACAAGGCCGATCCGGCGCCCCTGGTCGAGGTGCTGGAGGCGAACCTGGACGGCGCGAGGCCCCTTTGCTGAAGGTCTCCACCCTGCCCCGCGACCCCGCCTGGCGCGGCCGTCTGACCATCGCTGCCATCGTGCTGCTCGTGCTGTGGCCGATGCTGGTGCAAGCCGAATTCAAGCCGTGGATTTTATTCGATGCGCAAAGCCTGGCCGCCACCTGGCAATTCCTTGCCAGCTTCGTGCCACCCGCTCACTCGCTGGAATTCCTGCAACTGGTGGCAATTTCCAGCTGGGAAACCATCGCCATGGCCACGGCCGGCATGGCGCTGGCCATGCTGGGCGCCATTCCCCTGACCCTGCTGGTGACGGAGCGACTGTCGATTTCGCGCATCGGCAGCGGCACAGTGTCGCCCCTGGCCGCCGCCGTGCGCCACGCCGTGCGTGCCGTGCTGGTGCTGCTGCGCAGCGTGCCGGAACTGGTCTGGGCATTATTGCTGGTGCGCATAGTCGGCCTGGGACCGACGGCGGGCGTGATCGCCATCGCCCTCACGTATTGCGGCATGCTGGGCAAGGTGTATGCGGAAATCCTCGAATCATCGGACGCTGCCGCCTGCAACGCCCTGCTCCACAATGGCAGCGGCCGCTTGAAAGCCTTGCTGTATGGCGCCCTGCCCGAATCGGCTGCCGAACTGGTGTCGTACACGATTTACCGCTGGGAATGCGCGATCCGCGGCTCCGTCGTCATGGGTTTTGTCGGCGCGGGCGGTTTGGGCCAGCGCATGGATGAATCGATGAAAATGATGGCAGGCAATGAGCTGGCCACCATGCTGATGGTCTTCGTGCTGCTGGTGGCGGGCGCCGATGCCGTTTCCGCCATGCTGCGCCGGAGGCTGGCATGAAGCAAGAATCAACTTTGCTGCCCATGCCTGCCCCGGTGCGTTGGTCGACCTGGGCCTTGCTAGCTGGCTTATTGCTGCTGGTCATCGCCAGCTTTGCCACCCTGCCCTTGAAATGGGGCGAGTTCTTCAGTGCCGACGCCGTGCGCACCAGCGCCGATTTCCTGCACGGCTTCGCGCCGCCGGAACTGGCCAGCCCCTTCCTCATGCGAGTCGGCGTGGCCACCTTCGAGACGCTGGCCATGTCGGCCATCGGCACGCTGATTGCCGCTGTCCTGGGTGCGCTGCTGGCCCTGCCCGCCAGCGGCCGTTTTGGCACCTTGGCGCGCAATGCCACACGCGCAATCCTGAACGTGCTGCGCTCGATTCCCGAGCTGGTGTGGGCCTCGATTTTGCTGATCGCCGCCGGCCTGGGTCCGTTTGCGGGCACCCTGGCGCTGGCGCTGCATACGGTGGGCGTGCTGGGCCGATTGTTTGCCGATGCCTTCGAGAATTGCCCGCCCTTGCCTGCCGCCACCTTGCGCATCAATGGCGCGCACCCCGCCGTGGCTTTCCTGTACGCCACCTTGCCGCAGTGCAGCCCGCAAATGATGTCCTACACGTTGTACCGCTGGGAAAACAATATCCGCGCCGCCGCCATCCTCGGCGTAGTGGGTGCGGGCGGCCTGGGGCAGATGCTGAAATACCATCTGTCGCTATTCCAGATGCAGGCCGCCGCCACCGTCATCATCGCCATGCTGCTGATGGTGGCCGCCGTCGATGCGCTCAGCTATGTGCTGCGCCGCGCCATGACCAAATAAGCTGGCTAACTTTTATCAAGGAATTCACGCATGGCAGGCTGGTGGACTATTATCTCGACAGAAACACCGGAACAGATGGCCGACCTGGCCAAGGTCAATAAAGACGCCATCCTGGCCACCTGGGAAGCGGGCTTGGGCGGCCTGGGCTGGATCACGCAACTGTGCCAGCAAGGCAAGGCGACCCAGCTGACCTGCAACGGCTTTCCAAACCGCTATACGGCGCTGGCATCCGATCTGAAGCCCCTCCTGTTCACCGGCATCGCCGAGGCGCAGGAAGGCGTTTTCCAGGAAGACCGCCCCGCCGGCTGGCCCGGCAGCATCACGCTGCACCAAGAGCGCATCGCCGCTTGTCAGCCTGGGCAGGTATTGACGGTCGAGGTGTGGGACCAGTCCTGAGCGGAAAACCTGAGCCAGCCAGCCGCGTTCAGGCGCTATTTATCCGCTCCCTCCGCCAGGACCAGGATCCACCGTTTCCCATTGACCATGATTTTCACCTCGAACGGCAGTGCGCCGGCAGGCGCGGCCGAGACGTCGAAACTGTGCGTCTGCGCAACGTAGCGCAACCATGCCGGCAGGGGCGCGTCATCGGTTCTGCTGATGCGCACCGATGCGCGCGTGTCTGACAGGGCTGCGGTCAACGGCGCCGGCAAAGCAAAGCTGAAACCGTCACCCTTGCTCACCATATCTTTGGGAATCGACACGCTCACCATGCCCGGCTGGCCATCCGACGACGGTCGCACCAGCGACACCGTGATAGCGCTATTGCGCTGGCCGTCGACGATACGGCCACCCGCAACGGGTACTTGCAGCGTCAGCGCCAAAGGCGATGCCACCGTGGTCAGTGCCGGAACGACAGGCACGGTGACCGGCAGTTGCGGCACCCGGGTAGGCTCGACGCCTGCGGCCAGGATGCTGGCGCTGGTGCTGGCGCTGCTGTTTTGCAAGCTGTAGTTGGCGGCATCGCTACCCGCGATATTGATCCCCGTTACCGTGACCGGTTTGTCGCTCCCGACATCGGCATTGGCGAAGCTTGCCCCGGCATCGGCGAGCGTCAGCGCATCGCCGGCAATGCGGTTGTCCGCAAGCACGACCAGCGCGGCGGTCGTACCATCGAACTGCCGATCGATCCCCGTGGCGCCCACGGTGAGCGCGCGCGGTGTGATATTGGCCGTGGTGGTGGTGAGCCCCGCGCCCAAGACATAGTTAGCGGCATCGGCGCCACTGGCCGAGATATTGCTGACGCTCACCATCTTGCCCACGCCGGCGTTCTTGTCCGCGAAACTGGCATTGCCGGTCAGCGTCAGCAGATCCCCCTCCACCCGGTTGTCCGCCAGTATCGCGCTGCTGCCAGTGCTGCCGTCGTAGATACGGTTTACGCCGCTAGCGCTGACCGTCAAGGTCCGCACCGTGATGTCGGCCGTGGTCGCGGCCGAGGTGTTGTACTCATAGTTGGCCGCATCGGTACCGGCGACCTGGATGCCCGTCACGCCGACAGCCTTTGCTGTGCCGACGTTCTTGTCGGAAAATGTCGCCGCTTCGTCAGTGACGCTCAGCGCGTCGCCGGCAACCCGGTCATCGGCCAGGGCGACCGTCGCATTGCGGCTGCCGTCATACACGCGATTGACGCCGCTGGCACTGACGTTGAGCATGCGCGGCGTAATATCGGCATGGGTAAGGGCCGTGGTATTTTCCAGAGCATAATTCCCGCCGTCGCTACCGCCGATGCTGATGCCGCTCACATTGACCGTTTTGCCGATGCCGACATTCTTGTCCAGGAAATTGGCCGATGCATAGCTAAAGCTCAGCACGTCACCCGTGACGACTCTGTCATCCGGCGTCACAAGCACCACATCCACGCTGCTGCCGTCATACACGCGATTGCTGCCGCTGGCGAACACCGCCAGGGAACGCGGCGTGATGTTGGCATACGCCGTCGCCGTGGAGCTGTCGAGACTGTAATTGCCCGCGTCCGCGCCGCCCAGACTGATGCCGGTAACATTGACCGTTTTGCCAACGCCCACGTTCTTGTCGAGGAAATTGGCGGCGGTGTAAGCGTAGCTGAGAATGTCGCCGCCGACTACGCTGTCATCGGGAATCAGGGTCGCCAGCGCGGCGGTGCCCCCGTTGTACACACGGTTGCTGGCATTGGCGAACACGCTCAGCGGCCGCGCCGTGATATTCGCCTGCGTCGTTGCGCTCGTGCTGCCGATGGCGTAGTTGCCGGCGTCGGCGCCGCCCAGGCTGATTCCCGTCACGTTGACGGTCTTGCCGGTGCCGACATTTTTATCCAGGAAGTTGGCGGCGCCGTAAGAATAGGTCAGCTGATCTGCGGACACGACGCTATCGTCCGGTATCAAAGTCACGGCATCGCCGGTGCCGCCGTTATACACGCGGTTGGTACCGCTGGCGAACACGTCGAGCGCGCGCCTGGTGATGTTGGCTGTCGTGGTGGCGCTCGTACTGGCCACGCTATAGTTGCCGGCATCGAGGCCGCCGATGCTGATGCCGCTCACATTGACCGTTTTGCCGATGCCGACATTCTTGTCCAGGAAATTGGCCGATGCATAGCTAAAGCTCAGCACGTCACCCGTGACGACGCTGTCGTCCGGCGTCAGGACCGCCGTATCCACGGTGCTGCCGTCATACACGCGATTGCTGCCGTTGGCGAACACCGCCAGGGAACGCGGCGTGATGTTGGCATACGCCGTCGCCGTGGAGCTGTCGAGACTGTAATTGCCCGCGTCCGCGCCGCCCAGACTGATGCCGGTAACATTGACCGTTTTGCCAACGCCCACGTTCTTGTCGAGGAAATTGGCGGCGGTGTAAGCGTAGCTGAGAATGTCGCCGCCGACTACGCTGTCATCGGGAATCAGGGTCGCCAGCGCGGCGGTGCCCCCGTTGTACACACGGTTGCTGGCATTGGCGAACACGCTCAGCGGCCGCGCCGTGATATTCGCCTGCGTCGTTGCGCTCGTGCTGCCGATGGCGTAGTTGCCGGCGTCGGCGCCGCCCAGGCTGATTCCCGTCACGTTGACGGTCTTGCCGGTGCCGACATTTTTATCCAGGAAGTTGGCGGCGCCGTAAGAATAGGTCAGCTGATCTGCGGACACGACGCTATCGTCCGGTATCAAAGTCACGGCATCGCCGGTGCCGCCGTTATACACGCGGTTGGTACCGCTGGCGAACACGTCGAGCGCGCGCCTGGTGATGTTGGCTGTCGTGGTGGCGCTCGTACTGGCCACGCTATAGTTGCCGGCATCGAGGCCGCCGATGCTGATGCCGGTGACGTTGACGGTCTTGCCATTGCCGACGTTCTTGTCGAGAAAGTTGGCCGACGTATAAGAATACGTCAGCGCGTCACCGAACACGACGCTGTCGTCCGGGATCAGGTTGGCAATATCGTTCGTGCCGCCGTTGTAGCTGCGATTGGTCCCGCTGGCAAAGACGGCCAGTGAGCGCGGCGTGATGGTGCCTGTGCCGCTGGCACCCGTGAGCGTGTAGTTGGTATTGATCGCGCTGCTGCCGCTCAAGGTCAGGCCCCCCAGCGCAAGCGCCTGGGCTCCCGCACTGACATTCTTGCTCGCGACCGAGGCACTGCCGGTCAAGCCGCATGCGCTCAGGCCGGCAGTGCAATCTGAACCGACCAGATTGCTGGCTTGCATCACGTTGTTGGACATCACGGTGCCGCCGTTGTAAGCACGCGTGGCGACCAGGCCCAGCGGCCGTTTCAGCACCGTATAGCTCAGGCCAGCGTCGGGGAGGAAGGCGTAGTCGCCCGCGTTGGCGCCGCCCAGCACCAGGCCCGAGCTGTAGATAATTTGATAATTCCCCGCATTCGATCCGACGCTGGGCGCGCCGCCAAACAAGGCGCTGCCGCTGACGTTCAATCCAAGGGCGGCCATGCCATTCGCATCCAGCAGTGTCGCGCCATTGAACAGGCTATAAGTAAAGGTACCGACGAGGTCGCCGTAGATGTTGCTGCTCTGGCTGCTGTTGACATGCACGCTCAGCGGCTTGGAAACCGGGCAGTTGGCGAATGCGGTCAGGCAAGGGTAACCGTTGTTGACGCTGGCCTTGATTTGCCACACGGGCGCCGAAGAAAAATTCCAGCCGGCGCCGGTGAAGGTGCCCATGCTTTTCATTTCGGCGCTGGTCTTGCCCGTGCCGCCAGGGCTGGCCGCCTGGCCGCTGGTCTGGGTATCCCAGAAGCTATTGCTAATGACGGACGGCGAGTTTCCGCCATCGACCGACAGCGTGCCGACCAGGCCGCCCACACTGGTGTTGCCATTATTGATAGTCACGGCGCCGACGGCATAGCTGTTGCTGATGTTCGACCCGTTCTCTCCCACCAGGCCGCCGACATTGGTGTTGCCGTTGACCGCGCCCGTGGCGTAGGTATTGATAATATTGCTGCCCGTCCCGCCCGCCGCCTGGTTCAGGCCAACCAGGCCGCCGACGGTCTGGTTGCCCGTGACGTTGCCGCTGGCGTAGCTGCTGCTGATGGTGCCGAAATAGTTGATGCCGGCCAGCCCGCCAATGAACGCCGTGGTGCCCGTGACATTGCCGCTGGCGTAGCTGTTTGTCGTTTGCCCGCCGAACATTCTCCCCACCAGTCCACCCACGTTCGTGGTACCGGAAATGTTGCCGCCAGCATAGCTGTTGGTGATGATCCCGGCCTGGCTTTCGCCGACCAGGCCACCGGTGTTATTGAACCCGGTCACGTTCATGGTCGAGAAACTGTTGCTGATGCTGCCCCAGCTCCGGCCTACCATGCCGGACGCGTATTGTGCCCCGTTGACCGTGCCGCCGACGATGCCAAGATTGCGCAGCTGAACCGTATTGTCGCCATACAGGCTGGCGAACAAGGATGACTGGTTGTTGATGGTTGGCGCGACGATGACGTGACCGAGACCGTCGAATGCGCCCCATGAGATTGAAAACTGCTGCATGCCGATGGCGCCACCGGCATTCCAGGAGGCAGTCGACGTGGCGTCGATGTCGCTGCCCAGCGCGTAGAAGGCGTTCTGACTTGCTTGCACGCCCTGCAAGGTGCCCGGCGTCATATCGTTGCGGTCGGCGCCCAGGCTGTTGATGACTGTATAGACCTGATTCTTGATCGTCAACGTACCGCTGCCGGCGAAATTGACTTTGCCTTTGAAGGTGTTGCCGGCGCCGAATGACGTGTTGACCTTGCCTGCCGTCGGCTCGAGATCGAGGCTGGCCGTGCCGCTCGCCGTCATCACCGCATTGATATTGACGTCATTGGTGGCGGTCAGGGTCAGCTTGTTGGCGCTCCAGGTGACGGCATCATTGACGGTGACATTGCCGTCGCTGCCGCCGCCGTTGGTGCTGGCAATGGCAACATCGGCGGTAGCCAGGTTGCTGCTCAGGGTCGCGCCGCTGATATCACCGCCGCTGGCGGCAATCGTAAAGCCGTCCGGATCGAGCAGCCACCGCCCCGACTTGCCGTGCGCGGCGCGCGCGTCGACGCGGGTGGCGTCGCGGATGGTCAGGTGGCTGGCGGAGGTTTCGATGAAGCCGCCGTCGCCGCCGCTGTCGCCGCCGCGCGCACTGAAGCTGCCGCTGACATCGGTCCGGCTGGCCGCATTGGCGAGGTCCGCGATCAAGGTCACCGTGCCGCCCCGCCCCGCGCTGCCGGCAGCCGCGTTAGCGCTGATGGTGCCGCCGGCACTGATCTGGTCAGACGCGGCCAGCATGATGCGCCCGCCATCATTCGTCAAGCCGTTTGCCTCCAGCGCGCCGCTGTTGTTGATCACGCCCCCCATCAGGCGATTGGCCGCCTGGGCCGACATGATAATCGTGCCGCCGGGAGCCAGCACCGCTTGCCGGTTCTCGACCAGGGCGGCGATCGCGGATGGCGTGACGATCACGCCGGCCAGGGTATTGCTGTCGCCGAACTGCAGCTTGATCTGTTCGCCCGATGCCAACGCCACGGTACCGGCGTGGGCCATGATCAGGCCGTTGTTGCGCACTTCCGGCGCCAGCAAGGCGATATAGCCGCCGAGCGTCGCGTGCAGGCTGCCCTCATTGATGACGCTGCCCGTCGCGCCCCCGCGTGAAAACGTGTTCACGCCCGCCATGAAATCGGCGCTCGACATATTGTGGGTGGTGGCCACCAGCCCGCCCACATTGACCGACGCGGAGGGACTGAAATAGACGCCATTCGGGTTGCTCAGGAACACCTGGCCGTTCGAGGTGATGCGACCGAAAATCTGGCTCGGTTGCGCATCGAGAACCCGGTTCAAGGTGACGGCGCTGGCCGAAGGCTGGGCGAAATTGACGCTGGCCTTGGCGCCGAGATTGAACGTCTGCCAATCGATTGCCGCGCGCGCCGTGCTCTGCTGGATGTTCATCGCCGCGCCATTCCGGGTGATCACGACCTGGCCGCCAACGACTGTCGCGCCGGCAGGCAGCGCGGTCGGCGCGGGCGGCGCCGCGAAGGCGCCCATGCTGGCGCCAAGACCGAGCGCCGCGAACGCCGGAGCGAGCAAGGTGCGGCCGCTGCGCTTACCTTTGCCTCTGGCGTTTTCCGCCACGGCGACCCAGGCGCCAAGAATCTCGCTCCAGATCAATCGGTAAATACGGTTCATGGACGCGTGCATGGTGGTACTCCTTCAAAGCAGAGGAAAACGAAATGGGGGGGCATGCGGCGAAAGCTAGAACGGCATCGAGGCCTGGAGCCAAAAGCGATTCTTTCTGAATGAACCATCCTGGTCCGTTCCCGCCAGTGTCGGGTTCGGATTGTCACCAATGCGCCTGGCCCAGGTCGCTTTGAGGTTCAGGCCGAAGCTGGCCAGCCAGCCGACGGACAGTCCCGCGCCCTTGAGGCTATAGCTGCCCAGCGCCGGCGCGCCGGGAAAAGCATTGTCGTGGTTGACCTTCACGCGGCCCCAGTCGTAGAAGCCGGTGACGTTCACGTTGTTGGGCAGGCGCGCGCGCAACTCCAGATTGAACAGCTGCCCTTCCGAGCCACCGCCTTCGTTGGACGGATAGGCGCGCACGCCATACGCGCCGCCGAGATAGAATTTCTCGGCCGAATCGAGGTTCTTTCCTGCAGTCTGGCCCGAGAACGCGGCGTACACGGCCAGCGTCTCGGTGAGTACCTGCTGGCGGCTGACGGCATAGCGCAGTTTGGTGAAACTGCCGCCTGTGCGCGTGGTCATGGCGTCGGCCCTGGCGTTGGGCGAGCCGTCAAGGTCGACATTGCCGTGTACCAGCGCGAGGCTGGCGCTGTTGCTGCCGCCGCCACCGTATTGATCAAGCACATTGCCGCTCAGGCCGACAGTGAAGGTGTCGATCTTGTAATGGGTGATCGTGCTCGCCACCGCACGATTGTCGAAGCGCTTGTTGTCGTAATTGAGGGCCAGATAGAGATTTTTCAGGCGCGCGCGGATCAACGGGTAGCTCGCTTCGAGCCCGCTCGTGGTCGACGTCCCGGATGCGTCAAGCGCGGCCAGTGCATCGTCCACCAGGCGGTAGCGCAGGTGCGACGCGTTGGCGCCGACCCGCCATCCGGCCGCCCCCAGCGGCACGGTGTAGGCCAGGCGGGCATAATCGCTGCCTTCCGTATGCATCAGATTGACGACCGCCTGGTCGCCAAGGCGCAGGGGACTATTGATGTACAGGTCGGCGGTCAGGCGCGCGCTGCCGGTGGAACGGGCGCTGGCATTGTCGACGCCGACCTGCCCGTTGATGCGTTTTTCATCCTCGATCTTCAAGACCAGGTCGACTTCATTGGCCTGCTCCCCGGGTGCCAGGCTGCCGGCCGTGCTGATGCCAGGCATGTCGTCCAGCAACAGCAGGGCGCGGTCCATCGCCTCCGCTTTCAGCGCGGCGCCATGTGGCTGGGCGGCACCCACGATCGGCACCAGCCTGTCGAATGGCAAGCGGGTCGGCGGCGTGCCTTCCATGCGCACTTGTCCAAACACCGCTTCGACGACCTGCAGCGTCACGACACCGTCCTTGATCTCCTGCAGTGGCAGATAGACGCGCACGATCCAGCCGGCCTTGCGGTAGGTTTCGGCCACTGCTGCGGCGGCGTTTTGAAGGTCATTGAACGAGAGTGGCCGGTTCAGGTAGCGCGCCACGGCAGGCGCCAGTTGCGCTTCCGTGAGCAAGGTATTGCCGGCGAATTGAAACCGCGATACCGTGACCGACATTCCCGACAATTCTTTCATAGGCTGCGGCGGTGCAGCCAGAAGCGGCACCTGCTTGCTTGACGGCGGCGGCAAGCGCCCTTTTTCAATTTGCTGCAATAGCGAACCCGCATCCGGAACGGTTTGCGCGAAAGCGGATGAAACGGAGATCGACAAAACTGTCAGGATGTACAGCGGCGAGCGATGTGGCAGCATGAGTTGAATCCCTTCTGGTGCGAGTGACTTCCTTGACGATGAAAATCATCAACAGGGGTGGTGAGGTGCCGGCAGCCGATCATTGCGGCATGCGGGATTTAGGCGAGCTCTTTAGTTTTCTCTCGAAAACTTGAAAACAGGGGCGTTTTCATTCAATAGAGGAATTTCCGCATTCGACCTCCAGCTAAATGTAGAGCTTGGTTTCCACTATAAAATTTTCGTGCATTCATTGAGAATACGCGTGGAAATCTTATGCGCAAGAGATATTGAAATTAAAATGCGGCTTAGTCGCTTTTTTGCACATTGTTTTTTTCATAAATTTCACGCGAGAAAAAAGTTTTACGCTATACGACCAACTTCCTTAACCATGAGATAACCCAGCCATTTAAGCTATTATATAAACGGGGTCGGTGCGAGAAGGGAGGCGAGAATCGCGTCGATCAGCATTCAGTGAAAAACCAAATGGCAAAGCCTGCAATTTCGTGAACGGCAATGCGGATCTGGTGCTGGACGACGGGGGTATGGTCGTAAGTGCTGAAGCAAGAATACGGAGAAACGTTGGCAAGCGCTATCGTAATTAATGGTATTTTCAAAGTTCGATGTATCCGTGCACATTTTTAATTTTTTTTATATTGTTTCCATGTGGAAATTAGATTGCAAGCCCCTTTTGCTGTAGTCTCGGAAGGCCGGACATGCAAAGCAATAATTAAGCATGTTCAATTTACAATACCCATTTCCCCCCTGGCGCGTCATATATTGCCGCCGTGGGACTGCCGCTGAAAAGCAGGCCTATGTGGCACAATATGATATTTTTAATGCCAAAAAATAAATCTTGTAAAAAAACCCACAAACTCTCGCCATCTTGATGAGATACTGACTCACGGTCTACCGAATCAATTTCATTTACATAGGCCCGCGTTTTTACACAGCCAAGGCCAAAAGCGGACCTGTGGCTGGATTGTCAATAGACTGTATATCAAGGAGGTGTTGCATGGCTGATATAATCCATCCCTTTTACGCGTCGCATCGCGCTGCAATGGAGGCCGCCATGCTCCATTGCCTCGAGCTTGCTGAATCGATGTTATGCGAGCGCGCGCATCTATCCAATATGCATGGGATCAGGCAGGAGGTGATGGCCGAATTCGGCATCGTCCTTGCCCACATGCCCTATGTCGGCGGCGCAGCAAGTCGCATGAGTGATTTCTTCATGCGTCTCATGGGTTTTATGGCCATCAGCCGGGTGCTGCGGCGGCACGGCGTGCCGGTGTCCATGATCGGCGAAATGGAGCGGGAAACCTACAAGGCGCAATTGCTCACCATGCCCGAGGCGGAACGGCACGAGGCGGGACGCCAGTTCATGTCGCCAGAGAATCAGGCTTTGCTGCGCGAGCAGGCGTTAAAAAGCACGACAGAAAGCCATCAGATGGAGTTTCCAGAAGATTTCATCTACGATTTCGTTGAGCCGGGGGCAGATGACAACTTTGAATTCGGCATCAACTACCGGGCATGCGGTTTTTGCAAATTCGCACAGCGCCATGACGACAAAGAAATCTTGCCGAACATTTGCGGGCTTGATTTCGTCGCCTATGCAGCGCGTGGTATCCACTTGGAAAGAACTCAAACCTTGGCTGGCGGCGCGAGCCACTGCAATTTCCGATTCTCCCGCCTCTCGCCCCCTCTCTCACCCCGTTCCCCCAACAAGGCGTGAGCAACATGGTGGGAACGGTGACAAATAAGCCAGTGATCCTGTTAATATTGCCAAATACTTAAATTACTGGCGCTATCCCATGGATAAGCGCCATGCCATTCAAGCATGACGGACGTATTTTCCTGCGCCGCAGGCCACTCTAGCATAGACTGTTAATACCATGAAAAAACTGTTCCTGGCCGCCCTCGCCGCTTGCTGTGCCCTGCAGGCCAGCGCCGCCCCTGTCGAAGACTTTATCGGCACCTGGAAACTGGAACGCACCAGCGTGCCGAATTATGTCGTCATCAAACAGGAAGGCGACCGGCTCGTGGCGCTGCGCTATACGCGCAATGTGCTCACCAACAAGATCACCGAGCGGCGCTTTCCCGCCAGCTATGTGAACGGCGATGTCACCATTGCCGCGGGCGAGACGATCATCGAGGCGCGCAGCGTGAACGACATGGCGACCGTCACGATGCTGGCGGAAGCGTACAGAAAGATTTCGTCCTCCACGGCCGCGCCGACCAGTTAAAGAAACTCACAGATTTGAAGAACATTATTATCCGCCCCACCAGCGCCGCCGACTGGCAGGCGCTGAAAGCCACGCGCCTGGCCGCCCTGCTCGATGCACCCACCGCCTTCGGCGCCAGCCACGCCAGCGCAGCCCGGTTTTCCGGTCCCGAATGGCAGCAGCGCGCCGTCAGCACGCCGCAGCGCACGTTTTTCCTCGCCTTTGACGGAGAACACCCCATCGGCCTTGCCGCGCAAGTGGTGGCCGCCAATAACGAGTGCCACCTGATCGCCATGTGGGTACAGTCCGAATATCGGGGCATGGCCGTGGCGCAAGGCCTGGTCGACGCCGTCAAACAGCGCGCCGTGGACAATGGCCACGCCCGGCTGGTGCTGGACGTGGCGCCGGAGAATGCGCGCGCAGCCGCGTTTTACCAGAAACAGGGCTTTGTCTTTTTACCGGAATGGGAGCCGCTGGAAAGCCATCCGCATACCCAGGTGCAAAAGATGGAATGGCTGGCGGCGGCGTGAACTCAATCAGTACACGTGACGACCATTTTTGCAGCCATCCGTGCCGCTGCCTGCACACCCTGAGGATAAACTGTGTTTGATTGGATTTTCGACGCCATCGTCTGGATGGTTCGCCTATTGCTCTATGGTCTGTTAGGAACAGTCATTGAAAAGCTGTTCTATTGGCCGGGCTGGGCAATGCTGCGACTACTCACTCTGGCCCACTATCCGCCGGCGAGAGGGCTCCCTCACAATCGCTTTGCTGTAGCTCTATTTGCTGCGGTAATCGTTGCTTCCGGCTTGCTCATGGCATTGACGTAAATACGGTTACTATTAATAAATTGCCAAAACCATTGAACGTCCC
The DNA here is from genome assembly GCF_051380935.1 of Janthinobacterium algoris. NCBI lineage: Bacteria > Pseudomonadati > Pseudomonadota > Betaproteobacteria > Burkholderiales > Oxalobacteraceae > Janthinobacterium > Janthinobacterium algoris. Next base: position 43,325 of record NZ_JBNYXZ010000002.1, read on the forward strand.
ATATATTTTCAGGACAGCCTGGCTCTTGCAATTTCATCCAACGCAACGCGGCGTGACTAACTTGTATACTTTCCCGAACAATCAGTAAACTGCCCCTGACAGCAAGCGGAAAGGCATTCGCTCGAGAACTTTCGAAACGAGCGCTTTCCGTTTTGAAGCGGGTAATACGGCACAACAGCGATTTCAAGCATTCCATTCATCTCAATTGACACTCTGTCTTAAAAACCGCCTGTCACCACCGTTTTTTTCTACACTCATGTTTCCATTAATGAATAGAAATATGGAGTGATTTTTTTATGGGCCAGCAATACTGTTGCGGAAGCAGGCAAACGGATGCCATAGTGGTTTTGACATGATAAACAATGACTTCAAAATGAATATGATGAATATGTTGAATATACATGCCAGCAAAAAAGCGGGGCTTCTGCTGGTTTTTTGCGGCGCTGCGGCGCAGGCTTGCGCTGATACGGATCAAGCCGTAGAGCAAGCCGGGCAGGATGCGGCAGCGTCAGTCAATGTAAAAGGCATCCGGGATCCGGACTGGAAGCCCTACAGTGCCATGCTCAAGGGCGTCAAACGCTTCGAGGAAAAGCATGCGCTGGCGCCAGACGCGGAGCTGCGCTTCATTCTGGAACCGCGCCGTCCCGATGTCGACATGCACGCCATCGCGCTCCGGCTGGAAAGCGATGAGGCGGGCATGGTGATACCGCTGGGAGAGCGCAATATCTTCACCTTGCCCGTCGAGCAGGGTCCGCTGTATGACAAGGCCGAGCTGACCGTGAATCGCAAGGCGGGGTCGGTCAGGTGGATTCCCTACATCCGCAGTGCGGCGACCAGCGACACGACGCGCCGCCTGGGCGACCTGCGGCTGGCCTGCGAAGTCCATTGGGCCATCGACAAGGACACCTTGCCTTTCGCCATGCGCACCGCGATGAGCGCACTGGGCGGGCCGTGCAATTTCGTGTCGCAAAAGGGAACCTACAGCTTTTCCGAAGCGCGGCGCATCACGGCTGCGACGATCAGCTTCAACGGCAAAAGCGCGCCCGTGCCCTTCAGCGGTTCGTCGTTCACGCCACCGTTACGGGAGCAGGACTGGAGCGACGACAGCCTGCTCGAACTGACGTTCGATAACGATTAGACCGCGCAGGGGCTACCGCAATGTCTACTTCACCCGCTGCTTTTCCAGCTTGCGCGCCAGGGTGCGCCGGTGCATGCCCAGCCGGCGTGCCGTTTCCGAGATATTGAAATCCGTCTCGGCCAGCATTTCGTGGATGCGTTCCCATTCCAGGGTCTTGATATTGGTGGCGCGGTTGCTCAGTTCGATGTCGGCGTTGCCTGCCACGTGGCCGAACGCCGCTTCGATGTCGTCGGTGTTCGACGGTTTTGCCAGGTACTGGCAGGCGCCCAGCTTGATCGCTTCGACGGCCGTGCCGATGCTGGCGTAACCGGTCAGCACGACGATCAGCATGTCCGGGTCGTGCTGGTGCAGCATTTGCACGCAAGCCAGGCCGGAAGTGTTGCCATTGAGTTTCAGATCGACCACGGCGTAGTCGGGGCAATGCAGTTCCAGCAAGGCGCTTGCTTCGTCGAAATTGGTGGCCAGGATGACTTGGTAGCCACGCCGCTCGAACGAGCGGCCCAGGGTGCGGGCAAACGCGGCGTCGTCTTCCACGATCAGTAACAGACGGTCATCCTGCATGGTTGTCGCTTTCTCTTTCCAGTTTGATGGCCGCCAGCGGCAAGGCCAGGTGCACCACCGCCCCGCCCTGCACCCTGTTGCGCGCCGTCACCGTGCCGCCCAGGGTACGCGCGACATTCACCACCAGGAACAGACCGAGGCCACCGCCGGGTTTACCCTTGCTGCTCTGATATGGTTTGCCCAGGTGCGTCAGCATCGACGGCTCGAAGCCGGGGCCCGCATCGGTAATCACCAGGTGCAAGGCGTCCGCTTCGCGCGTGGCTTCGAAGCGCAGCCAGTCTGGCGACGCTTCCAGCGCATTGTCGAGCACATTGCAGATGGTTTGTTTCAGAGTCGAATCGAAGACGACAGGGACGTCATGCTCGATGCGGTTATCGTACTCGAAATCCTGGATCGGGCGGCTGCTGCGCCATTCTTCCACCAATTCGTTCAAGAAAGTATTGATCGTCGTCTTGACGGACGATTCGCCGCGCGCCTCGCCCGCCGACAGCAGGATGCCGCTGACGATGCTCTTGCAGCGCCGCAACTGCGCCTGCATTTCGGTGATTTCTTCCAGCAATTCGCTGTTCTTGCTCAATTCCGGCATGCGGCGCCAGTCGCCGAGGATGACGGACAGGGTCGCCAGCGGCGTGCCCAACTCGTGCGCGGCGCCCGAGGCCAGCAAGCCCATGCGGATGATGTGCTCTTCTTCCGCCGCGCGCTGGCGCAAGTCGGCCACCTTGGCGTCGCCGGCGCGCTGGTTGCGGTTGATGCGCGTGATGAACAACACCAGCAAGGCGGCGTTCAAGATGAAACAGATCAGCAAACCTTGCACGTACAGGCTGGAAAAGCCCCGCTCGGGGTCGATCGGCAAGATCAGGGGGCCGGGCAACAAGGCCAGGCCGCCCAGGCACAGGCTGGTGATGGCCACCATGATCCAGGTCGACCACACTTCCAGCAGCACGGCACTGAGGATGACTTGCAATAAGTACAGGAAGGCAAACGGATTGCTGATGCCGCCGCTCAGATAGAGCTGGGCCGTCAGCACGGTAACGTCGACCAGCAAAGCGAGGAACAGGGCCGTGTTGGAGACGGGCTGACGTTCGTGCCAGCGCAAGAGACTGGCCAGATTGAAGGCGATGAGGCAGGACAGCACTTCGAGCATGTAAGGCACGGGCAAGGCGATGCCCAGCCCCACGCCCACGCCGAAGATCGTGCTGATCTGGCCGATCACGGCCAGCCAGCGCAACTGGATCAGCAGCTTCATGTTCTGGTGACCGGCCGGATGTTCCATCTCGGCCGCCACCGCACCGCGTTCTAGTACCTCGCGGTTGGGCAGGATTTCAATCCTGCCCGGCATGGTCGCTTTCCTTGCGCTGGGCGCCACGGGCGCGGCGCCGCCGGCTTTCGCGCACGATCCACCAGCTGATGCCAGCTACCATCAAGGCCAGGGCAAACCACGTCAAGGCGTACACGAGGTGGTTGTTGTGGAAGGAAATCACGGTCAAGCCGCCGACGGGTGCATCGCTGGCCGTTTCCGATTTTCCCTTCGCATCGACAAAATACGGTGCCACCTTGTTCAGCATGTGCGAAGCGCCGATGGCGGCCACGTCGCGCGAATACCAATGCTGGGTGGCAGGACTGTTTTCGCGCAGGAAACCGCCGCCCGTCTCGCTGACGCGTAGCAAGCCGTCGACGTGCACGATGCCGGCCGGCGTGCTGGCGGCGATGCCCTCGCGTTTCGGCACGAAGCCGCGGTTGACCAGCACGGTGCTGCCATCGGCCAGGCGCAATGGCGTCAACAGCCAGTAACCGCTGCCCAGTGCCGTCGTTGCCTGCACCAGGGTATTGAAAATGGGGAGATACGTACCGGAGAGTCGCACATGGCGGTATTCATCCGTTTGTGGCGTAATGCTGGCCCAGGCTGCAGGCCCAGGTGCGTCCGTTGCGGGCGCATGTACGCGTTGTTCGACGCGCTCGATCAGGTCAAGCTTCCAGAACAGGCGCTTGACTTGCCAGGTGCCCAGGGCACAGAAACCGGCAAACAAGATCCCCGCCAGCAAAGCTAATGCAATTTTTGAATAATGCACAGCCATGCCGCGTGGGCCTGGCGCGGCATCTTGCGATGCGGCGCCAGGGGCGCGCCCGGTGTTGCTTGGGCGCGGTTGACTCATCATGGAGCCGTTTTCGTATGCATGTACTCAGGCATCAGATCCGGCATCATGTTGTGGTTCATGTGGTACATGACCCACAGGGAACCGGCCATGGCAATACCCACAATCATGATGGTGAAGATCAAGGCCATCATGTTCCAGCCGCCTTCAGACTTGGTGTTCATGTGCAGGAAGTACACCATGTGCACCACCACTTGAACAGCCGCGAACGCCAGCAGGACCAGGCCCATGGTGCCCGAGTTGGTGATGACTTTCGTCATCACCAGCCAGAACGGAATGGCCGTCAGGATCACCGACAGGATGAAGCCGATAGTGTAGCTTTTCAAGCTGCCATGATCGTGTTGGTCATGGTGGTGGCTATCGCCGTGTGTGTGGTGGTCGCTCATGGCAGCACTCCCATCAGGTAGACAAAGGTGAAGACGCCGATCCAGATAACGTCCAGGAAATGCCAGAACAGTGACAAACACATCATGCGACGGCCGTTCTCCGGTGTCAGGCCATGCTTGTTCAACTGGAACATCAAGGTCACGAGCCAGATCACGCCGAACGTCACGTGCAAGCCGTGGGTACCGACCAGGGCGAAGAACGACGACAGGAACGCGCTGCGCTGCGGACCGGCGCCTTCGTGGATCAGATGTATGAATTCATACATTTCCAGCGACAGGAAGGCCAGGCCGAACAGGCCCGTGATGCCCAGCCAGACCAGGGTGCTGCGCAACTGCTTGCGCTGCATGGCCAGCATGGCGAAGCCATAGGTGATCGACGACAGCAGCAGCATGGCCGTGTTGACGGCCACCAGCGGCAGGTCGAACAGCGCGGCGCCCGTCGGGCCGTCCGCGTAGTTGCGGCCCACCACGGCGTACGTGGCGAACAGACAGGCGAAGATCAGGCAATCGCTCATCAGGTAAAGCCAGAAACCCAGCAAGCTGCCGTTTTCCGGGTGGTGCTCGCGCACAAAGTAGCTGCGCGTGCTTGGTGCGGCGCCAGCGGCGCCGGTGTTATGGGCGATGGTATCAGACATGGCTGCTCAGCAATTTAGTATAAGCGTCTTCGGTACGGACCACTTCTTCCGCAGGAATGTAGTAATCGCGCTTGTAGTTAAAGGTATGGACGATGATGGTGACCATCATGATCACGAAGCCAATACTGGCGACGAGCCACATTTGCCAGATCAAGCAAAAACCGACCAGTGCGGAGAGTGCGGCAATCACAAAACCAGCCCAGGTGTTCTTAGGCATGTGGATCTTCGTGAAACCGGACGTCGGACGCTGGTAAGCGTGTTTCTTCATGTCAGTCCATGCATCGAGTTCGTGCACTTGTGGCGTGAAGGCGAAATTATAGTCTGGCGGAGGCGACGACGTCGACCATTCCAGCGTACGGCCACCCCATGGGTCACCGGTGACGTCGCGCAGGGCGTGACGGTTACGGTAGCTGACGACGAACTGGATCAGCATGGAGGCGATGCCCAGTGCGATCGAGACGGCGCCAAACCAGGCGATGATGGTCCAGATTTGCAGCGATGGATCTTCAAAGTGGTTGACACGACGGGTCACGCCCATCAGGCCAAGCACGTACAGCGGCATGAAGGCCAGGTAGAAGCCGACGAACCAGAACCAGAACGAGCACTTGCCCCAGAACGCGTCGAGCTTGTAACCGAAAGCTTTCGGGTACCAGTAGTTGATCGCAGCAAACACACCGAAGACCACGCCGCCGATAATCACGTTATGGAAGTGGGCAATCAGGAACAGGCTGTTGTGCAGCACGAAGTCAGCTGGCGGTACGGCCAGCAGCACGCCGGTCATGCCGCCGATGGTAAAGGTGACCATGAAGCCGATCGTCCACAGCATAGGCAGTTCAAAGCGGATACGGCCGCGGTACATGGTAAACAGCCAATTGAAGATCTTCGCGCCCGTCGGGATCGAGATGATCATCGTCGTGATGCCGAAGAAGGAGTTGACGCTGGCGCCCGAACCCATGGTGAAGAAGTGATGCAGCCATACCAGGTACGACAGGATCATGATGACGCAGGTGGCGTACACCATCGAGGCGTAGCCGAACAAACGTTTGCTGCTGAACGTGGCGACGACTTCCGAGAACACGCCGAACAGCGGCAAGATCAGGATGTAGACCTCTGGGTGACCCCAAATCCAGATCAGGTTGACGTACATCATGGCGTTGCCGCCCAGTTCCGTCGTGAAGAAGTTAAAGCCGGCAACGCGGTCCAGCGACAGCATGGCCAATACGGCCGTCAGTACCGGGAAAGCGGCCACGATCAGGATGTTGGTGCACAGTGCGGTCCAGGTGAAGACGGGCATTTTCATCCAGGTCATGCCAGGCGCGCGCATCTTGACGATGGTGGCGATCAGGTTGACACCGGACAGTAGCGTCCCGACCCCGGCAATCTGCAAGGACCAGATGTAATAGTCTACCCCCACGTCCGGACTGCCGACGATGCCCGACAGCGGTGGATACGCCAGCCAGCCCGTGCGGGCAAATTCGCCGACGAACAGCGACGCCATGACCAGGACGGCGCCCATGGTGGTCATCCAGAAGCTGAAGTTGTTGAGGAACGGGAAAGCCACGTCGCGCGCGCCGATTTGCAGCGGCACCACGTAGTTCATCAGACCCGTCACGAAAGGCATAGCGACGAAGAAGATCATGATCACGCCGTGGGCGGTGAATATCTGGTCGTAGTGATGCGGTGGCAGGAAGCCGGCATTGTCGCCAAAGGCGATCGCCTGCTGGGTACGCATCATGAGCGCATCGGCAAAGCCACGCAGCAACATGACCAGACCCAGGATCATGTACATGATACCGATTTTTTTATGGTCGATACTGGTGATCCAGTCGCGCCACAGGGTACCCCAGACGCGGAAATACGTCAGTGCCGCAACGAGTGCGATACCGCCCAGGGCGACCATGGCAAAGGTCGCCAGCAGGATAGGCTCGTGAAGTGGAATTGCACTCCAATTCAGACGGCCGAAGATAAGCTTCGTCAGATCAATATGGTCTAGCATTGTTACTCTCAGAGAAAAAAGGGAGGCGCCAGGCAAGCGGCGCCAGTATCTGCAGCGCAATGCGCTGCAGGATTCATGCAGTCATTACTTGGCTTGAACACCCTTTTCAACCACTGCATCGCTAGCGACTAATGGCGTGACAAACGCTACCGGGCTATTTGCCATCGACAATTTGTATGGCTCGACCGGCGTCACGCACAGGGCGTCGGAAACGATGGTGCGGTTCAGGATTGCCTTGTACAGATCGTTAGGTACGGCGCTGTAGCGGCGCACCGGATCGCGTTCGCTCGGCTGGGCCAGCGACAGGTAGTCGTCGCGGTTCAACGCGCCGCCACCGGCACGTGCCGATGCCACCCACTGATCGAAGTCCGCATCATTCACACCGTGGAACTTGAAGCGCATGCCCGAGAAACCGGCACCGCTGTAGTTCGCCGAGAAGCCCTTGTAGACGCCAGGCTTGTTGATGACGGCATTCAACTGCGTTTCCATGCCCGGCATGGCGTAGATCTGACCTGCCAGTGCGGGGATGAAGAACGAGTTCATGACGGACGAGGCGGTGATCTTGAAGCGGATCGGACGATCAACGGGCGCGTACAGTTCATTCACGGAAGCGATACCTTGCTCGGGGTAAATGAACAGCCATTTCCAGTCCAGCGCCACGACCTCGACAATCATCGGCTTGTGGCTGGCAGGAATCGGGCGGTTGGCGTCGATACGGCTCAGCGGACGATAAGGATCGAGGGTGTGGGTGCTGATCCAGGTCAGCAAGCCCAGCACGATGATGATCAACAGGGGCGCGCCCCAGATAATCAGCTCGAGGCGAGTCGAGTGGTCCCAGTCCGGCTCGTATTTGGCCGCGGTATTGTTTTTTCTATAGCGCCATGCGAAAAGCAGGGTCAGGGCGATTACCGGAACGATAATCAACAGCATCAGCAATGTGGAAATGACAATCAGATTGCCTTGCTGAACTGCGATGTCACCGGACGCATTCAGTACCACCGTATTGCAACCAGCCAACAATGCGAGAGGTAAAAGAAGCAGTCCGCGACGAACTTTTAATGAAAACATACAGGAAAGTCCAGTACAGGGGATGAAGATATGGTACTGTATTCTCACTGGAGCGCGTTGGCAATTGGACGTTTTGTCCACCCCCTTGCTCGGATTTTCAACAGGTATGCGCGCAGTTTTCCTACGGCTACCTGATGAATAGTCCTACTCCGGGCGTGAGACACCCGGGGTATGTTACGCGTTGGCCGAACTCGAAACTATATTGGAGACGATCATCATGTCCAGCACACGCATACACAGCGGGGATGTACCCGCCGACTTTTCCCCCCATTCCCTGCGCGACGCAAGCGGGGCCGGCACGGTTGAATCGCATATCGACCCTGGTGAGATCGCCGTCGGCGTGATCATCGGCCGCGCTTCCGAATATTTTGACTTCTTTGTCTATGCCATCGCCTCGGTGCTGGTGTTTCCGCGCGTCTTCTTTCCATTTGAAGAACGCCTGGAAGGCACATTATATGCCTTCCTGATTTTCTCGTTTGCCTTCATCGCCCGTCCGTTCGGCACCGTGCTCTTCATGGAGATCCAGCGCCGCATGGGGCGCAGCGCCAAGCTGACGATCGCCCTCTTCCTGCTGGGCGTGTCGACGGCCGGCATCGCCTTCCTGCCGACCTATTCGCACCTGGGCTTTGCCGCCATCATCTGGCTGTCCGTGCTGCGCATCGGCCAGGGCGTGGCGCTGGGCGGCTCGTGGGATGGCTTGCCATCGTTGCTGGCTCTGAACGCGCCGGAAAACAAGCGCGGCTGGTACGCCATGCTGGGCCAGCTGGGCGCGCCCGTCGGCTTCCTGATCGCCGCCGGCCTGTTCTGCTTTATGCTGGTTAACCTGACGGATGAAGACTTCCTCGATTGGGGCTGGCGCTATCCTTTCTATGTCGCCTTCGCCATCAACGTGGTGGCCCTGTTTGCCCGCCTGCGCCTGGTGTCGACGAATGAATATGCGCGTCTGCTGGACGAACGCGAACTGCAGCCCGTGAGCGTATTTGAAATGAGCCGTGGCCAGGGCCGCAACGTGCTGATCGGCGCCCTCGCCGCTTTGGCCAGCTACGCCCTGTTCCATCTGGTCACGGTATTCCCGCTGTCGTGGATTTCCGTCTACCAGACGCGTTCGGCATCGGACTTTCTGCAAGTGCAGATGGTCGGCGCCGTGCTGGCCGCCATCGGCGTGGTGATTTCCGGCTTGCTGGCCGACAAAGTGGGCCGCCGCACCACCCTGGGCGTGTTGGCCGTACTGATCGCCATCTTCAGCGCCTTCGTGCCGACCCTGATGGGTGGCGGCAATACGGGCCAGGACGTGTTCATCCTCGTGGGCTTCAGCCTGCTGGGCCTGTCCTACGGCCAGGCAGCGGGCGCCGTGACGGCCAACTTCCCTGCCCGCTTCCGCTACACGGGTGCGGCCCTGACATCCGACTTGGCCTGGCTGGTGGGTGCCGGCTTCGCCCCGCTGGTGGCGCTGGGCCTGTCGGCCAACTTCGGCCTCGCCTATGTCAGCTTTTACCTGCTGTCAGGCGCCGTCGCCTCGCTGGCCGCCCTGAGCCTGAACCGGGCACTGGAAATCCGCGACTGACATATATATAGTGTAGCGCGCAACGCACTCAACAACGCCGGCACCGTCCGGCGTTTTTTTATACCGCCGCTGCTGCCTGACGCCACGCTCACTGTCACGCCAGCTGCCGCCCGTAAGGAAGCCGCCACCACTTGCTTCTCAAGGTGCGAACGGCCAATCTCTTTGCTCTGCCGCCATCGTCGTCAGCTCGATTCCCCTTTGCTTTCATCTGTGCGCTGCCGCGCATTGCATGACCTTGCAGATCGGCAATTGTCCGCAAGGCTGTTATGCTAGCGCACGCTTTGCTTGAGCACCAGAAACTTGCATTTCAATTAAAATTGTTTTTTCGCGACAGCCTTACACGGACATGATGAATACCAAGACCCCGATCGACTCCTTCAGCTTTCGCAGCATCCTCGCCCGCAACGTGACCTTGCCGCTGGTCATCGGGGTCGCCACAGCCCTCGTGTTCGTCGGCCTGATCGCCTACCTGCTCTCGGCCCTGCGCTCGGTCGAACACTCCGAACGGGTGATCGGCAATGCGAACGAGGTCATGAAATTGTCGGTCGACATGGAAACAGGCATGCGTGGCTACTTGCTGACGGGCGATGAGACGTTTTTGGCGCCGTATAAATCGGGCAAGGCCAAAATCGCCGTGGAAATGACTACCCTGCAAGACCTGGTGTCCGCCAGCGCCATCCAGACGGACCGTTTGCGCCGCATCCGCGCACTGCAAAACCAGTGGATGGCCTATGCGGAAAGCGTGATCGCCCAGCGCCGCAACAACCAGGAATTCCTCGCCCGCGTGCGCCAGGGCGAAGGCAAGCTGGAATTTGACGAAATCCGCCGCGAATTTCTCACCTTCCTGTCCATGGAACAGCGGCTGCGCCAGGAACGGGCCGATACGGCCGAGAGCCGCACCATCCTGGCCGTGGTGGTGTTCCTGATCCTCAGCCTGGGCTCGTCGGGCATGCTGGCCTACTTGGGACGGCGTGAGCTGCTGCGCCTGTCCGATATCTACAACGATGCGCTCGAGCAACGCGGCAAGGACAACGATATGCTGCAGGAGCAAGCCTGGCTGCGCACGGGGCAGACGGAGCTGGCGGCCCACACCAGCGGCCAGCTGGGCCTGCCGCAGCTGGGACGGCACGTGCTGGACTTCCTCGCCCATCGGCTGGAAGTGGCCGTGGCCACCCTGTACGTCATCGACGAGGATGGCAGCCTGCGCCGCACGGCCGTGTACGGTTTCAACGAACAAGGTGTGAAGGATAAGCAAGTTTTCAAGCTGGGCGAAGGCTTGGTGGGCGAGACGGCGCGCGAGAAAAAACTTAAACATGTGCGCCAAGTGCCCGAGAATTATCTGACAGTGACGTCGAGCCTGGGCCGCGGCGCGCCGCTGGAACTGATCTTAACGCCTGTCAATAATGAAGGCGTCGTCAACGGCGTCATCGAACTGGGCTTTACGCATCCCGTCAGCGCCCGCGCCAAGGAATGGCTGAACTTGATTGCAGCGAATGTCGGCACCTCGCTGGAAGCGGCCCTGTACCGCCAGCGCCTGCAAAATGTGCTGGAAGAAACCCAGCAATTGAATGAAGAGCTGGAAGTGCAGCAGGAAGAATTGCGCACGGCCAATGAGGAGCTGGGCGAACAATCGCGCGTACTGGAACAGTCGCAAGCCCACCTGGAAGAGCAAAAGGCGGCGCTGGAGCAATCGAACGAGCAGCTCGCCGTGCAAGCCCTGTCGTTGGATCAGAAAAACATGGCGATCGGCCACGCGCACGCGCAGCTGGAAGCCCGCGCGGAAGAGCTGCAGCGGGCCAGCCGCTACAAGTCCGAATTCCTGGCGAATATGTCGCACGAGCTGCGCACGCCGCTAAACAGCTCGCTGATTCTGTCCAAGCTGTTGTCGGACAACACCAGTGGCAACCTGACGCCGGAACAGGTGACGTTTGCGCAAACCATTTATTCGGCCGGCAACGATTTATTGACCCTCATCAACGATATCCTCGACATTTCCAAGGTCGAGGCAGGCAAGCTGGAATTGACGCCGGACGCCGTGCCCTTCGACGAACTGCTCAGCAGCATGAAGATGCTGTTTGGTGCCCAGGCGCAGCAAAAGAAACTGATTTTTGACGTCAAGCTGGCGCCCGATGCCCCGCTGTCCTTCGTCAGCGACCGCCAGCGCCTGGAGCAAATCCTGAAAAACCTGCTGTCGAACGCCATCAAGTTTACCGATACGGGCACGGTGTCCCTGCACGTGAGCAACGATGCGGCCGGCCAGGTACGCTTCCAGGTGCAAGATTCGGGCATCGGCATTGCCGACGACCAGCAGCAAAAGGTGTTCGATGCCTTCCACCAGGCCGACGGCACCACCAGCCGCCGCTATGGCGGCACGGGCCTGGGCCTGTCGATTTCGCGCGACCTGGCAGCCTTGCTGGGCGGCAGCATCGACCTGGCCAGCACGCCAGGCCAGGGCAGCACCTTTACGCTGGTGCTGCCGGCAGTCATGCCGGCACGCCTGGTGGAAGCGGTGACAACGCTAGCTGCAGCGCCGCAGCCGCCCGCCGCCGCCGCGCCCAAGTCGGCGCCCGCCGCCAAGCCCGTGCCGCTGCCCACCTTCCAGGATGACAGAAACAGCGTGCCGGCCGGCAAGACCGGCCAGCGTTCCGTGCTGGTGATCGAGGATGAACCCTCGTTTGCCGGCATCCTGTTCGACCTCGCGCATGAAATGCAATACCGCTGCCTGGTGGCGCACGGCGCCGATGAAGGCTTGCGCCTGGCGGAAGAATTTCTACCCGACGCCATCCTGCTTGACATGGGCTTGCCGGACCGCCCGGGCTTGCTGGTCTTGCAGCAGTTGAAGGAAAACCCGCTGACGCGCCACATTCCCGTGCACATCGTGTCCGGTAATGACCAGATGCAGGAAGCCATGCAGCTGGGCGCCATCGGCTACGCCACCAAGCCGCGCACGCGCGAGCAGCTGAAGGAAGTGTTCCGCAAGCTCGAATCGAAATTCACGCAAAAGATGAAGCGCATCCTGCTGGTGGAGGACGACGCACGCCAGCGCGAAAGCGTGGTCCACCTGATCAGCGACGACGATGTGGAAATCACGGCCGTGGCGCTGGGCGAGCAGGCGCTGGAATTGCTCAAGACGCAGATTTTTGATTGCATGATCATCGACTTGAAGCTGCCCGACATTCAGGGCAACGAATTGCTCGAACGCATGGAGCATGAAGAACTATGTTCGTTCCCGCCCGTCATCGTCTACACGGGCCGCAACCTGAGCCGCGAGGAAGAGGCGGATCTGATGAAGTATTCGCGCTCCATCATCATCAAGGGCGCCCGCTCGCCCGAGCGCCTGCTCGACGAAGTGACTTTGTTCCTGCACAAGGTGGAATCGGAACTGTCGAGCGAGCGCCAGGGCATGCTGCAGCAGGTGCGCAGCCGCGAACGCGTCTTCGAAGGCCGCAAGATTTTGCTGGTGGATGACGACGTGCGCAATATCTTTGCCCTGACGAATGCGCTGGAACAAAAAGGCGTGGTGGTGGAAATCGGCCGCAACGGCTTCGAAGCCATCAGCAAGCTCAACAGCATGGACGATATCGACCTCGTATTGATGGATGTCATGATGCCTGGCATGGATGGCCTGGAAGCGACGCGTCTGATTCGCGCCGATGGCCGCTACAACAAGCTGCCCATCATTGCGATTACCGCCAAGGCCATGAAGAATGACCAGGAAGAATGCCTGCAGGCGGGCGCGTCCGACTACCTGGCCAAGCCGATCGACCTGGACCGTTTGTATTCGCTGCTGCGCGTGTGGATGCCGAAGATGGAACGCATGTGATGTCCCTGAGCACCACGGACGCGCAACTGCATGCCCTGATGGATGCGATCTGTCAGCGCTACAGCTACGATTTTCGCGACTATTCCCTGCCCTCGCAGCGGCGCCGCCTGAATCAGGCACTCGAGCGCCTCCACTGCGCCGACTTGCCCGCCTTGCAGCAACTGGTACTGGACGACGCTGGGGCCTTTGGCAAGCTGCTGCAGATTTTGACCGTGCCGGTCACGCAAATGTTCCGCGACCCGGCTTTTTTCCTCGCCTTGCGCGAACACGTGGTGCCCGTGCTGAAAACCTACCCGTCGCCAACGATCTGGGTCGCCGGCTGCTGCACGGGCGAGGAAGCGCTGTCGCTGGCCATCGTGCTGCACGAGGAAGGCTTGCTCGAGCGCAGCACGATTTACGCCACCGACATCAATCCGCAAGCGCTGGCCACGGCCGCGCGCGGCGTGTATCCGCTGCACCGCATGGCCGACTACGGCGACAACTACCTGGCTGCGGGCGGCCTGGGCCAGCTGGCCGACTACTACACGGTCGAGCATGCCACGGTGCATTTCCAGCAGCGCTTGCGCGACAGGATCAACTTTGCCGACCACAGCCTGTCCACGGACAGCGTTTTCATTGAGACGCAATTGATTTTCTGCCGTAACGTGTTGATTTACTTCAATAAAACCTTGCAGGAGCGGGCCCTGAGCCTGTTCCACGACTCGCTGTGCCACCGGGGTTTCCTGGGACTAGGCAGCAAGGAAAGCACGCATTTCACGCGCTTTGCCGCCGACTTCGAGCCATTGCCGGGACCCGAAAAGCTCTACCGCAAGCGTGCACCCTCGCACGCCGCTTCCCACTACGCTGGACGGCAGATGCCAGAAATGAAACATGATGAATGAAACAAGTACCAAATTGCTGATCGTCGACGACTTGCCGGAGAACTTGCGCGCACTCAATGCACTGATCCGTGAGAGCGACCGCAGCGTCTATCAAGCGTCGTCGGGCGAAGAAGCGCTGGCACTGCTGCTGGAACACGATTTTGCGCTGGCCATCCTCGACGTGCAAATGCCGGAAATGGATGGCTTTGAGCTGGCGCAACTGATGCGCGGCACGGAAAAGACGCGCCACATTCCCATAGTCTTCGTCACGGCGGCCGGCAAGGAAATGAATTTCGCCTTCCAGGGCTATGAAAGCGGCGCCGTCGATTTCCTGCACAAGCCGCTCGACATCAATGCCGTGCAAAGCAAGGTCAACGTCTTCGTCGCCCTGCACCAGCAGCGCAGCGAGACGCGGCGCCAGGTGCAGGCGCTGGAACACAGCCGCCAGCAGCAGGACGCATTATTAAAAGAACTGCGCGCCACGCAGGCTGAGCTGCAGCGCTCGCTGCGCCTGCGCGACGAATTCATGTCCATGGTGGCGCACGAACTGCGCACCCCCCTGAACACGCTGTTCCTGGAAACGCAGATGCGCACCGTCAACCTCGAACGGGGCAACCTGGCCGCCTTCGAGCCGGATAAGCTGAACAAGATGGTGGCGCGCGACGGGCGGCAAATCCGCAGCATGGTGCGCCTGATCGACGACATGCTCGACGTCTCGCGCATCACTAGCGGCAAGCTGTCGATCCGCCGCGAAGCCGTCGACCTGACCAGCCTGGTGCGCAGGGTGGCCGACGACCTGGGCCCATATGCGGCCGCCACGGGGAGCGTGCTGGAAGTGCTGGCTTTCGAACCGATCCAGGGTTTCTGGGATGCCTTCCGCATCGAGCAGATTGTTGTCAACCTGATCAGCAATGCCGTGCGCTACGGCCAGGGCCAGCCCGTGGAAATCAGCCTGGCGCACACGCAGAACAGCGCCGTCATCGAAGTGCGCGACCATGGCATCGGCATTAATGCACGCGACCAGGAACGCATCTTCGACGCCTTCGAGCGCGTCATGCACCAGGACCGCACGGGCGGCCTGGGCCTGGGCCTGTTCATCACCAAGCAGCTGGTCGATGCGCATCGCGGCGCCATCACCCTGCAAAGCCAGCCCGGCAATGGAGCCCTGTTCAGCGTCACCCTGCCGCTGGCCGGAAGCTAAGGCCGGCATGAGCAGCCCCCTTGCCCCCCGCAGCCAGGCCGGCACCAGCGGCGTGGCTTTTCTGCTGCAACTGGAACGCCGTCTGCGCCTGCTGCACGACACTGGCGAGATTCTCTGCGTGTCGGCGCAGCTGCTGGGACAGCGCCTGGGCGCCCAGCAAGTGGCCTGTTTCGATATCGACCAGACCCTGCAGTGCCCCACCCTGCAGCATGCGTGGAGCGACGGCCTGGCACCGGGCGCCGCCGGCGAATATTTCTTGGGCGATTATGCGGCCCGCTTGACCGATGCGCTGGCCGCCGGCCAGACGCTGGCCGTCAGCGATGTGGCGAGCGACCCGCGCACGGCCACGCCGGACGCGCTGGCCACGTTTGCGCGTTTGGGCATCCGTGCCTTCCTGAACATTCCGATTGCCAAGGATGGCCGGTTGGGCGCCCTGTTCGTCGTGCACAGCCGCGCGGCGCGCCTGTGGCACGCGGACGAGATCGACTTGGCTGTGCAAGTGTCGGAACGGGTCTGGTCGACCATCCTGCGAGCCCAAGCGGAATCACGCTTGCGCGCCCTCAGTGCCAACATGGAAACGCAAGTGGCCGAACGCACGCGCGAATTCGGCCGCACCTGGAACGTCAGCCCCGATTTGCTGGGCGTGCTCAACCTCGACGGCTATTTCGAGCACTCGAACCCCGCCTGGCAAGCCACCCTGGGCTGGTCGGCAGAGGAAATTCGCACGACAAAATTCCTGGAACTGATCCACCCGGAAGACTTGCTACGCACCCATGCAGCTTGGGAGGCTGCCAACCAAGGCCAGCCGGCGCTGCGTTTCGAAAATCGCTACCGCCACAAGCTGGGCGGCTGGCACTGGCTGTCCTGGGTCGCCGTGCCCGAGGGCGAGAAGGTGTATTGCAGCGCACGCGACATCACCGTGGAAAAAAAGCTGGAAGCGGACCTGGCAGCGCGCAACAGCGAGCGCGAGCGGCTGTGGCGCAGCGCGCAAGACCTGATGGTGGCCATCGATGCCGAGGGCTGCTTTGCCGCCGTCAATCCGGCCGCCAGCGCCATCCTGGGCTGGCTGCCCGAGGAAATGCTGGGCCGCAGCCTCTTCGACTTCGTGCTGCCCGAGGATGCCGTCGCCACGCGCCAGGCGCTGGCACAAGTGACGCACGAGGCCATGCCCAGCTTTGAAAACCGCTACCGGCACCGCGAGGGTGGCCACCGCTGGCTATCCTGGTCGGCGGCGCCCGAAGGCGACCTGATTTTTGCCACCGGGCGCCATGTCACGCTGGAAAAAGAGGCGCAAAGCACCTTGCGCAACATGCAGGAATCGCTGCGCCACAGCGAGATGGCCCTGTTGCAATCGCAAAAGCTGGAAGCGCTGGGCAAGCTGACGGGCGGCGTGGCCCATGATTTCAATAACGTCCTGCAAATTATCTCCGGCAATCTACAATTGCTGCAGCTGACCCTGGACGACGACCCGCTGGCCGCCAAGCGCATCGCCAGCGCCTCGGCCGCCGTGGAACGGGGCGCCAAGCTGTCGGCCCAGCTGCTGGCCTTTGCGCGGCGTCAACCATTGAAACCGCTGGTGACGGACCTGGCGCACCTGCTGCGCTCAACGGAAGAGCTGCTGCGGCGCGCCACGGGCGAAAGCATCGAGTCGCGTTTGCTGCTGGCCGACGACTGCTGGCGCGCCCTGGTCGACCCGCACCAGCTGGAAAACGTCATCCTCAACCTGGCCATCAACGCGCGCGACGCCATGGCTGGCCAGGGCCAGCTGACCATTGAACTGAGCAACAGCGTGCTGGGCAGCGACTATGCGGCGCGCCATGCGGACGTGACGCCCGGCGACTATGTGCAGCTGGCCGTCTCCGACACGGGCACGGGCATTCCCGCGGAACTGCTGGACAAGATTTTCGAACCGTTCTTCACGACGAAGAAGGAAGGCGAAGGCACTGGCCTGGGCCTGTCCATGGCGTACGGCTTCCTGCGCCAGAGCGGCGGCCACTTGACGGTGGACAGCCTGCCCGGCCATGGCAGCACCTTCCGCATCTACCTGCCGCGCTCGCTCGAAGCGGAAACGGAACTGCCGCTGCAGTTGAGCGGCCCCGTGCTGGGCGGCCAGGAAACCATCCTCGTCGTGGAAGACGACGTGCAAGTGCAAACGACGGTGGTGGACATGCTGCGCGGCCTCGGCTATGACGTGCTGCGCGCCAGCGATGGCGAAAGCGCGCTGGCCATCATCGGCAGCGGCGTCCCCATCGACCTGCTGTTTACGGATGTGGTGATGCCAGGCAAGGTCGCCAGCACGGCACTGGCGCGCCAGGCCCGCATGCTGCTGCCGCAGCTGGCCGTGTTGTTTACCTCGGGCTACACGCAAGACGCCATCATGCAGGGCGGCCGATTGGAGCCGGGCGTCGAGTTGTTGAGCAAGCCGTACCGGCGCGAAGACCTGGCGCGGCGCATCCGCCACTTGCTGGCCAACGGGCGCCACGTGACGGCGCTGCACCAGTACCGCGCGCAGCTGGCGCCGCAGCCGCCCGCGCCGACGCGTCCGGGTGTGCGGCCGGGTGGGCGTCACATCTTGTTGGTGGAAGACAATGGCGACGCGCGCGCCATGACGAGCGAACTGCTGACCATGCTGGGACACACGGTGCTGGCCGTGGGCACAGCCGAGGAAGCCTTGCCGCTGCTGGACACGCCGGGACTGGAACTGTTGCTGACCGATATCAGCCTGCCGTCCATGTCAGGCGTCGAACTGGCCGAACTGGTGGCCCGCGAGCAGCCACAGCTGGAAGTGGTATTTTCCACCGGCCATGCACCGGCCAATTCCGGCGTGCTGGACCCGGCCGCGCGCTTCCTCGTCAAGCCATTTACCGTCGAGCAATTGCAGCAAGCCTTATTGCCGCCAACTTAGTAAACGTCAAGCCGGCGCGCCTTCAGTGCGTTGGCCAACTCTTCCAGGCCAAACGGCTTGCGCAGGAAGCGCGCGCTGGCGTCCTGCATCAGACTGGCGCCCCAGTCGTGCCCGGAAGCAAACACCACCTCCAGCTGCGGCCAGTGCGCGCGCGCATGGCGCGCCAGTTCCAGGCCGGACATGGTGGGCAGGCTGATGTCCGTCACCAGTATGTCCAGACCCGGCATGGCCAGCAAGGGCAAGGCTGCCTCGGCGCTGGCCACGCCATGCACGGTATGGCCCAGCATATTCAGCATTTCCGTCGTCATTTCCCGCGCATCGTCATTGTCTTCCACCAGCAGGATGCGCCGCCCCGACGGGTCGGGCGCGCCCACCAGGCGGCGGTCGGCCAGCAGGTGGCGAATGCGCCGCGCCAGGTCTTCGCGCTGGTAGGGCTTGCTCAACAGCTCCACGCCCGGGTCCAGGCGCCCGCCCTGCATGATGGCGTTGTGCGTATAGCCTGAGGTAAACAACACGGCCAGCTCCGGCAGCAGCCGCCGGGCCTGCTGCGCCAGTTCCTTGCTGCTGACGGGACCCGGCATGACCACGTCCGTAAACAGCAGATCGATGGCCACGCCCGTGCCCAGCAGGGCCAGCGCCGAGGCACCATCGTCCGCATGCAGCACGTCGTAGCCCAGGCCGCGCAACATGTCGACCACCGTGTGCTGAACAGGAGCATCATCTTCCACCACGAGGATGGTTTCGCCGCCGCCCAGCACGGGGCCCGTCAGGCCCGGCGGTGGCTCGGCCAGCTTTTCCAGCGAGCGCGGCAAATAAATCTTGAAAGTCGTGCCGGCGCCCGGCGCACTGTGCACCTTAATGTGGCCCGCGCTCTGGCGGATGAAGCCGTAGGCCATGGACAGGCCCAGGCCAGTTCCCTCGCCTTCGCGCTTGGTGGTGAAGAACGGCTCGAATATCTGGTCGATCACGTCGCGCTCCATGCCATGGCCCGTGTCGGTGATGGTCAGCAACACATACTGCCCCTCCAGCACATCGGCATGCAGACTGGCGTAGGCGGCATCGAGCGTGACGTTGCTCAAGGTAAAAGTGAGGCGCCCGCCCTTGTCCATTGCGTCGCGCGCGTTGATGGCCATGTTCAGCAACACGTTTTCCATCTGGTTCGGGTCGACCAGGGTATGCCACAAGCCGTCGCTGATAAAGGTTTCCTCGGAAATAGCTTCGCCCAGGGCGCGGCGGATCAGCTCATGCATGCGGCGTAGCAAACGCCCCAGGTCCGTCACCAGCGGCCTCAAAGGTTGACGCCGCGCAAAGGCCAGCAGTTGCGACGACAGCTTGGCGCCCCGCTCGACAGCCGAAGCTGCCGAAGCGAGACGCCTGGCCGCCTGTGGATTGTCGGCCACCGTCAGCTTCAACAACTGCAAATTGCCCGAGATAATTTGCAGGACGTTATTGAAATCATGGGCCACGCCGCCTGTCAGCTTGCCAATCGATTCCAGCTTTTGCGCCTGCAATAAAGCTTGCTCGCTGCGTACCAGCGCCAGCCGCGCCTCTTTTTCATCCGTGACGTCGCGGCCGATGGCATGGATCAGCTTTTGCGCCGGCACGGCCGTCCAGGAAATCCAGCGGTAGCCGCCATCGCGGCGCCGGTAGCGGTTTTCCATGCGCAAGGTGGGCGCGCCGTGGGCCAGGCGCGACAAGTCCTTCAGGGCCGCCATGCGGTCGTCGGGATGCACAAGGCTGATGAAATCCATACCCAGCGACTCGATTTCCGGCCGGCCCAGGATCTTGCTCCAGGCGGGATTGACGGCGATGATCATGCCAGCCAGGTCCGCCACCAGCATGATGTCGGTCGACAGCCGCCACATGCGGTCGCGGTCAGCCGTGCGGTTGGCCATTTCCACTTCCAGCGAGGAATTCAGGTAGGCCATCTTTTCCAGCACGTTCTTCTGCTCCTGCACGTCCGTATTCGTGCCTACCCAGCGCAGCACCTTGCCTGCCTCGTCGAACAGGGGCAAGGCGCGCGCCAGGAACCAGCGGTAAGCGCCGTCACTGGCGCGGCGCATGCGGAACTCGTATTCGTAGGCGCTGGCCGTGGCGACGGCCCGTTCCCAGCTTTTCTGCGTGGCTTGCACGTCGTCCGGATGCACGCAATGGCGAAAACCGCTGGACACCAGGGACTTCATCGATTGCCCCGTGTATTCGCACACCTGTTCGTTGACCCAGTAGGTGGCGCCGCTGCCATGCGCCAGCCAGGCCTGGTTGGGCATGGTCGAGGCCAGCGAACGGAACTGCGCTTCGCTGTCGAGCAAGGCATTGCGCGCCTGCCAGTGCTCGTCGATATCCTCGCACGAGCCATACCATTTTACGGGCTGGCCGCGCTCGTCTTGCCGGCAATACGCGCGCGAATGTACCCAGCGGTACAGGCTGTTCTGACGGCGCACGCGCATTTCCGCATCGAAAGGCTGACCGCTACCGACGGATTCGCTCCAGGCCGCCAAGGAATGGGGCACGTCGTCGGGGTGGATGGCTTCCAGCCAACTGGTACCAAGGCCGCTGCCTCCCGTCCATTCGCGCCAGCGCTGCGCCACGTAATCGAGCTGGCCGTCGACGTCGGCCGTCCACAGCACTTGCGTGTTGAGTTCGATGGCGTAATGAAAGTGTTCGCGGCTGTCGTGCAGGGCTTTTTCCAGCAGGCCCCGCTCGATGACATGCGCGGCCACGCGCGCGGCCAGCGCCAGCAGTTCGATCTCCGGTTGCGTAGGATGGCATGGCGCCTGGAAAAACAGGCCCAGCACGCCCAGGATATGCCCCTTGGCGCCGAAGACGGGAGCCACCCAGCAGGCGCGGTAGCCTTGCAGCAGGGCTTCCTTGCGTCCCGCGCTCCAGTGTATGTCGCGCGTGATGTCGCCGCAATACACGGGCGCGCCGGAAAAGGCGGCCGTGCCGAACGGCGATGGCTGGTCGCCGCCGTGGCGCAAGGCCAGGCACAGGTCTTGTGGCAGGCTGGGCGCGGACAAGCCGCAAAAACGGTCGGTCTCGTCAATCAGCACCAGGCAGGCATGCGCGCCGCCCTCGGCCAGGTCTTGCAGCGCCAGCAACAAATGCTCTAATGCATGGGCCAGGTCGGCGCCTGCCGCGATGCTGCCCAGCGCACTATGCTCGGCGTCCAGCAATGAAAGAATGTTGTTTGCGTGCACCGTGTCGATAAGGGGAAAACTGATGCCCGAAATATACCATGGGGCAACCCTCTTCTAGGGGAAAACAGCGCACCGCTTGATCTCAGCGGCAACGCGGCGCTATGCTAAAGTATTGCTCTCTTCTCAAGCGAACCCCAGCATGCCTACCTCCTTGCCGTCCTCCCTGATCGCCACCGCCCTGCTCGCCTTCGTCCACGGCGCCGTTGCCGCCCCCATGAGCCTGGACGACTACCTGGCCCTGAACGGCCCTGCGCCCACGGCACAGATCGCGTACGGCCCCGCGCCGTCGCAATACGCGCAGCTGTTCCGGCCCGAAGGCAGCGGACCGTTCCCGGTAGTCGTGCTGGTGCATGGTGGCTGCTGGACGGTGGCCTTTGGCGGCATCAAGCAGATGCGCAACGTGGCCGGCGCCCTGGTGGCACAAGGCATTGCCGTGTGGAATGTCGAGTACCGGCGGGTCGACGAGCCGGGCGGCGGCTATCCCGGTACGTATGAAGACATGCATGCGGCGCTCGACAGCCTGCGGCAGCACGCGCCCCAATACCAGCTCGACACCAGCCGCATCCTCGCCATGGGCCACTCCGCCGGTGGCCAGCTGGTGCAATGGATCGCCGGGCGAGAAAAACTGCCGAAGAACAGCCCTCTGTACCGTGAGCAGTATTTGCCGATCAAGAATATCCTCAGCCTGGGCGGCCTGGCCGATCTGCGCCACGAAAAGGAATTGATCAAGACCAGCTGCGAGCGCGACATCGCGCAATTGGCAGGCAGCGCCAGCAATGAGCGTCCCGACATCTACAGCGACACAAACGCCGCCGACCTGATGCCCAACGGCAGCCGCAGCGTGCTGGCCACGGGAGAACTGGACACCATCTCCCCGCCCCGCGTCGCACACGACTATGCGGCCAGGGCCAAGCTGGCCGGCGACCATGCGGAAGTGCTGATTTTGCCCGGCGCCAGCCACTACGACGAGATCGCGGCCACGTCGAATGCTTGGCGGATGATATTGCCGGTGGTTCGGGGGATGCTGGGGATGGAGAGCTAAAAGGTGCAATAGAGAGGCAGCGTCTGCCTCGGACTTCATCCGGTATGGGTTGGCGTATTGGTTACATTACTTCCTCATGAGATAAACCCTACTTCCGGGCGCAAGCAGACGTTCCTCAACCGCAAACTGGCAACGATAGCAAGAACACCCCCGCGCCTCAAACTAAGGCTCCCCGGGCCAAGCGAGCCTGAAAAATGGCCAGGGCAAGGCGCGCGGGCGAAGACAGTACGCATGTACGGCAAGCCCAAGCAACGCGGCCATGGACATTTTCTCAGGCCCGCGACTCAGGCCCGCTGTTCTTTATTGAACACGCGCCAGGTACTGTGCCAGCTGGCCGAACGTCGCCTTGAACCCTTGCCTCATCGACTCATGCCCTTCCAGGAAAGTCCGATGCTGCTCATCCGTGGCCTTATGCGGCGTCGAGCGCAAAGTCATCGTCGTCTTGCCGTTTTCCTCGGTGAGGGTCATGACATTGAACGATTCCAGCGGCCAGGTGGCGCTGACGGGGTGCTGCACGGGGTTGCCCTGTTTGTCGGCGAATGACAGGATGGAGACAATCTTTTCCGGCGCTTCGATCTGCTGGTAAGTGAACTTGCCCCACATCTCGTAGCCATTGTCGGCGCGCATGCCGTAGTGGAAAATGCCGCCCGGCTGCAAGTCCAGCGCCAGCACGCTCAATTCAAAGCCGACGGGTCCCCACCACTGGGCCAGGCGCTCCGGCTCCACCCACGATTGGAACACCAGTTCGCGCGGCGCGTCGAAGGTTTGCGTGATGACAAAGTCGCTGCTGTCGCGGTGCTGTCCTTCCTGCTTCTGTTCTGCGGTGGCCATGCTCTCTCCTGTGTTGGTGGACTGGTCGTTAATGTAACAGCGGCGCCGATATCTGGTCAAATTGCAGCGGCAACTGGCGGCAGCCCCAATTTGCTCCTATGAGCCTATTTCGCCTTCCCCGCCGCCACCAGGTCCAGAATATGCTTGGGCACGGCCGCATAGTGCTTGAATTCCATCGTATAGGTGGCCCTGCCCTGGGTCAGCGAACGCAGGGTGGTGGAATAGCCGAACATTTCGGCCAGCGGCACCAGGGCCTTGACGATGCGCCCCGCGCCGCCGGGGATGTCGTCAATGCCCTGCACCATGCCGCGCCGCGCCGTCAGGTCGCCCATGACGTTGCCCATGAACTCTTCCGGTGTTTCCGCCTCCACCTGCATCATCGGTTCGAGCAGCACCGGATGCGCCTTGCGCATGCCATCCTTGAAGGCGATGGAACCGGCCATGCGAAACGCGTTTTCATTCGAATCGACGTCGTGGTAAGAACCAAACGTCAGGGTGGCCTTCACGTCCACCACCGGGTAGCCGGCCAGCACGCCAGCCTTCAAGGTTTCGACGATGCCCTTGTCGACGGCGGGGATGAATTCGCGCGGCACCACGCCGCCCTTGACGGCGTCGACGAACTGGTAGCCCGTGCCTGGTGGCAAGGGTTCCAGTTTCAACACCACGTGGCCGTACTGGCCCCGTCCGCCCGACTGCTTGACGAACTTGCCCTCGATATCTTCCACCGTGCGCGTGATGGTTTCGCGGTACGCCACTTGCGGCTTGCCCACGTTCGCTTCCACGCCAAATTCACGTCGCATGCGGTCGACTAAGATTTCCAGGTGCAATTCACCCATGCCCGACATGATGGTCTGGCCAGATTCCTCGTCCGTGTGTACCTTGAACGACGGGTCTTCCTGCGCCAGGCGGTTCAGGGCGATACCCATCTTTTCCTGGTCGGGCTTGGTCTTCGGTTCGACCGCCTGGGAAATCACGGGTTCCGGGAAAATCATCTTTTCCAGCACGATGATGTGGTCGATGGCGCACAGGGTGTCGCCCGTGGTCACGGCTTTCAGGCCCACGGCGGCGGCGATGTCGCCCGCATACACTTCCTTGATTTCCTTGCGTTCGTTGGCATGCATCTGCAGGATGCGCCCCAGCCGTTCGCGCGCACTCTTGGTGGGGTTGTAGACCATGTCGCCCGAGTTCACCACGCCCGAATACACGCGAAAGAAGGTCAGCTGCCCCACGAACGGGTCCGTCATGATCTTGAAGGCCAGCGCGGCAAAGTGCTCCTCGTCCGTGGGGTGGCGCTCTACCTCGTTGTCATGCTCGTCGTGGCCCATGATGGGCGGCACTTCCATGGGCGACGGCAAGTATTCGATGACGGCGTCCAGCATCGCCTGCACGCCCTTGTTCTTGAAGGCGCTGCCGCACAGCATGGGCACGATTTCATTGCGGATGGTGCGCGCGCGCAAGGCCTGCTTGAGTTCCGCTTCCGTGAACGTGTCGCCATTCAGGTAGCGTTCCGTCATGTCGAGGCTGGCTTCGGCAGCGTGCTCGACCATGTGCTCATGCCACTGCTGCGCCTGTTCCAGCAGTTCGGCGGGAATCTCGCCATAACTGAACTGCACGCCCTGGCTGGCGTCGTCCCAGGTGATGGCGCGCATTTTCAGCAAGTCGATGACGCCCG
Organism: Janthinobacterium algoris; assembly: GCF_051380935.1. Classification (NCBI taxonomy): domain Bacteria; kingdom Pseudomonadati; phylum Pseudomonadota; class Betaproteobacteria; order Burkholderiales; family Oxalobacteraceae; genus Janthinobacterium; species Janthinobacterium algoris. The sequence goes on from NZ_JBNYXZ010000002.1 coordinate 68,357, forward strand.
TAAAATGCTCTTCGGCGCCGATGGGCAGTTGGATGGGCACGGCCACGCCTTTCAGGCGGGCGGCGATCTGCTTGCGCACGCGCAAGAAATCCGCACCCACCCGGTCCATCTTGTTGATGAAGGCGATGCGCGGCACGTGGTATTTGTTGGCCTGGCGCCAGACGGTCTCGGACTGAGGCTGCACGCCGCCGACGGCATCGTAGACCATGACGGCGCCGTCGAGCACGCGCATCGAGCGCTCCACTTCAATCGTGAAATCCACGTGCCCGGGCGTGTCGATGATGTTGATGCGGTGTTCCGGAAAGTTGCCGGCCATGCCTTTCCAGAAGGCCGTGGTGGCGGCCGAGGTGATGGTGATGCCCCGTTCCTGCTCCTGCTCCATCCAGTCCATGGTGGCGGCGCCATTGTGCACCTCGCCGATCTTGTGATTGACCCCCGTATAAAACAGGATGCGCTCGGTAGTGGTGGTCTTGCCGGCGTCGATATGGGCGCTGATGCCGATGTTGCGGTAGCGCTCGATAGGTGTTTTGCGGGTCATCACAATCTCCACGGCTAGCCCCGGCACCCGGTTTTTCAGTGTAGCAGACATCGAATTGACGGGCGACCAGTGAGCAGTTTTTACCGTGCGCGCAACACTAATATTAACGCGCACGCGCGTAGCACAGGACAAACAAGAGTTTCGGCTATACTTTCAACTCTGTTAATCCAACAAAGATGAATCAGACTCAAGACGCACGGTAATGTATCGTGCAAGGCGACGCCGCCGGCATGCCTGCCCAGGTGTGCACCGAATGACATGCCCCACTCAGCCTATGACTATCCAACTAAGAAAAATAATCCTCTCCTCCCTGCTGGCGTCCCCGGCGCTGGCCATGGCCGGCGAACTGGAACAACAAATGCAGCGTTGCGCCGTGCTTGGCGATGCCAGCGCCCGCCTGGGCTGCTTCGATACCCTGGCCAAAGCGGCGGAAAAGGCCACCATCGCCGCCGGCGGTGATCCCGCCACCGCGGCCGTCACCCTGGCAGCGGCCGCCGAGGGCGCTCCCCTCACCCCCGTCAGTCCGCCTGGCGTGGCCACGCCCGACGCCGTCAACGCCGCCATTCCCGCCATTGCGCAAGCTGGCGCGGCGCCACCGGAAGCGCCGATTTCGCGCACGCAGCAATCCTGGGAACTCAACGATGCCTCGAAGCGCGGCCTGTTCAACTTCCGCCCGCACCGCGATACCTATCTGCTGCTGGCCAATTACAGCGACGCGTCCAACGACGAACCATTCCAGGATTTCACGCCAGGCGGCATCAAGAGCCAGCATGTGGAATTGACCTTCCAGCTGAGCTTCAAAATGAAGTTGCTGGAAGACATAGCCGGCACACCCATCGACATGTGGTTCGGCTACACGCAGCAAAGTTTCTGGCAAGCATATAACCGCAAGGCATCGAGCCCGTTCCGCGAGACCAACTATCAGCCGGAACTGATGCTGGTCTTACCGATCAACAAGAATTTCGCGGGCGTCGAATTCAATTACCTGAACTTCGGCCTGGTACACCAGTCGAACGGCCAGACGTCGACCCTGTCGCGCAGCTGGAACCGCGTGTATGCCGAACTGGGCGTGGAAAAAGACAACTTGGCCGTGACGACGCGCGTCTGGCACCGCCTCGACAATGGCAAGACCGACAATGACAATATCGACATCACCGATTACATGGGGCATGGCGACTTGCGCGTCAGCTACCGCAACAAGGGCCATGAATACGCCGTGACGGCGCGCCGCAATTTCAGCAAGAAGCATGGCTCCATGCAGGCAAGCTGGGCTTTCCCATTGAAGGCCAACTTGAAAGGCTATCTGCAACTGTTCTCCGGCTATGGCCAGAGCTTGATCGACTACAACTATTCGCAGAAATCGATCGGCGCCGGTTTCATGGTCGACCTGTAAGCAACACAGTGACAGAAATGAAAATGGCGCCAAGAGCGCCATTTTTTATTGCAGAAAAGAAAATCTCAACGCCGGCCACCGCCCAGCACGCGCGCCGGCAGCATGACGATGGCGCGCAGCAATTCGAACACGCCTTCCACGCCAATGCCGATCAAGCGCAATGGCAGCAACAGCAGCCAGGCCAGCGGATATAGCACGAGTGCCAGCAAGGCCAGCGGCCAGCACACCAGCAAGAGCAGCAGCCACAGCACAAATCCCAGCATCACGTTCCCCTCGAATGAAATGTGCGGAGCAAGCCGTGCTTGCCCCGCTACCGTGACAGCACTATATAAAAGCGCTACCGGGGCGGCAACGGCCATGCGATGAACTGCACAATACAGGGATAAACGGAGTAAAAACGGGGATGAACGGTCGCTGGCGAGCGGCTTACTAGGCTTACTGGCCGACGCAAATCACTTTCGTGATGTACTCATGCGCGTTCGGCTTCTTGTTGGTGGCCCATTTGATGGCCTGGTTGGCATCTTCGATGGTCAGAATGCTGGCCTTTTCCTTCGACTTGATGAAGGACACGCCTTCAAACGCGCCTTCCTTGCTGCGCATTACCTTGGCAAACACGGGCGGCCTGGTCTCGCCATCGCTGATTTTGTTCTGTTGCACGAGATAACGCTGATCGATCTGTTCCATGATAATAAAGCTGTTCAGTGGTAAAGGACGAAATATACCCTGAATGGACAAACGCCGCAGGACGAAATCGCTGCGGCGTTGCCTTTCAATTAATGATAATCAGGCTGAGGTTCAGGCGTACACGGCGTTCTGCACGACGGGCTGAAGACTCACGTCATAAATCACTTGCGCGCGGATCGACGCTTCCAGCGAGGGAATCGAGCCGCCAGCGCGGTACTGGAAGCTCACTTGCAGCACGTCGCCCGCCTTCACGGCCACCGGCGTTGCCAACGGCAAACACATGTAGTGATTCAACCAGTCGATGGTGCTCGAGCGCTCGGGCACCACGGCCAGGATGTTCTTGGTGACGAAACGCAAGGCGTTCAGGGTGCCGCTGCGCTCGACGACAAACTTGCCGTCAAAGCCGAACACGCTGTCCGTCGGCTGGCTGAAGTCGATGATGCTGTAGACGGACGGCGGCGCCAGCTCCTGCACGCCCGGGTGGATGGCCGTGGTTTCCTGGAATTGCACGATGGGCGCATAAAAACCCTCGAAATCGTATTCCTGCTGCATCGGCTGCACGGCCATGATGACGGCTTCGGGCAGGAAAATGGGCAGCGCGCCGCCAAAACGGGCCAGGTAGCGACGCTTGAACGATTCGATCACTTCCACCTGCTTTTCGCGCAACATGCCGACATGGATCATTTCGCAAATGACCACATCGACGGGCTCCGGCGGCAGGTATTCGAAGGCGTCCGCGTGAACGACTTCGACTTTTTCACCGTTGGGATTAAGCGCCAGCATCTTGCGCGCTTCCTTGACCATGTCCGGGTTGAACTCCACGCACCACACCTTGTCGGCGCGCGCGGCCGCAAACCACGACAGCACGCCCGTGCCGCCACCCAGTTCCAGCACCTTCATGCCGGGTTTCACCGCGTAATCGATCGCCGACTTGAACCCGTGCATGCGGTTCTGGTCCATCAACATATTGTGGTGGTAATGGACGGGGATAAATTGCCCCAGGTAACAACTCTCGATTTCTCGTTCATTCAGCATGTCTGTCCTCTTGGAGTCTGGCTCCGATGGCCGATCGGTTTTGTCATTCCAGAAAGCAGTGATGTCGCACGGGCTGCGCGCGGGGCGGCGACAGTACAGCCGGCGCTTGACGGTGGTTTGATTGCCCATGCGAAAGATCTCCTGATTAATGCGACACGATCATTATCGTTAATCACGAGGGAGAACAAAGGGCTGAGGTGAGAGGCAATTCCATGCCAGTTTCAGCGCTGGCATGGAAAGTATTGAAATTAAAACATTACTTGAAAACATTACTTGAAAACATTACTTGCGGGCGGCACGCGCCTTCTGGGCAGTGTCGATGATGGCCACCACGCCCGGCTTGTCGCCGGCTTGCGCGAACTGCACGGCCGTCCAGCCATGGTCGCTTTTCAGGCTGGCGTCTGCCCCCCAGGACAGCAGCAGCTTGACGGCGCCTTCCTGCCCTTCGCGGGCGGCAAACATCAGCGGCGTGACGTTGGCGGGCGCGCGCGCATCGACCACGGCATCGCGGTCGAGAAAAATCTTCATGATAGGCAAGTCGCCCGCCGAAGCCGCATAGTGCAGCGCCGTCCAGCCGCTCTGGTTGACCTTGGCGCCCTTGGCTAGCAAGGCTTCCACGGCATCCTGCTTGTGCTTGTAGGCCGCCATCATCAATGCCGTGTTGCCATTGGCAGAGCGCGCTTCGATATCGATGCCGGGCGCGTCGAGCAGCAGCTTGAACACTTTGTCCGCATCGTCGCGCAGGGCCAGCACGAGGGGAATATCGCCCCGCTGCGCGTCAGCCTGGTTCGGATTCATGCCGTCAGCCAGCATGCTACGCACGCCGCTGGCGTTGTTGACGGACACGGCGCGGAAGAAGGCATCCGGTTCCGGCGCCGCGTGGCTGGCGGCGGCACAGCACAGCAGCATCACCAGGGCGAGTTTTTTCATCATGTTTGACCTTAAGAAGTTATGGCAACTGATTGAATAATTTGAAGAAATTGTCCGTCGTCTGACGCGCCACCTGGGCCAAAGGAATGCCTTTCAGGGCCGACAGGTATTCCGCCACGTGGGCCACGTAGCCGGGCTCGTTCATGCGGCCGCGGAAGGGTACGGGCGCCAGGTAGGGTGAATCCGTCTCGATCAGGATGCGCTCGAGCGGCACTTCCAGCGCCACGGCTTGCAAGTCTTTCGCGCTCTTGAACGTGACGATGCCGGAAAACGAAATATAGAAACCCATGGCTATGGCGGCGCGCGCCACTTCGAGCGATTCCGTAAAGCAATGCATGACGCCGGCCACGCCGCCGTCCGCCACGCCGGCGCCCTCTTCGCGCATGATGCGGATGGTGTCTACACTGGCTGCCCGTGTGTGAATAATCAAAGGCTTACGGGTGATTCTTGATGCTTTGATGTGGGTCCTGAAACGCTCGCGCTGCCACTCCAGGTCGCCCGTCAGACGGAAATAGTCGAGGCCCGTCTCGCCGATGGCGATGATCTTCGGGTGATCGGCCAAGCGCACCAGGTCTTCCACGGACGGTTCAGGCGTGTCCTCGTAATCGGGATGCACGCCGACGGAAGCAAAAATATGCGGATACTGCTCGGCCAGGGCCAGCACCTGGGGGAAGTCCGGCAAGTCGACGGACACGCACAGGGCGTGCGTCACCTTGTTCTCGGCCATCTTGGCGAGGATCTCGGGCATGCGAGCAGCCAGCTCGGGGAAATTGATATGGCAATGGGAATCGATATACATAAGGCGGGATTGTACCGGAGGGAGCAAAAACTGGCAGGGGAAGCGCCGGGCGCCCCCCCTGCTGCCTCGGTACGGATACTTGCAGCCGATTACAGCTGCGAGGCCGGGTGGTCGGCGAGCGGAACGAAGTGGCCGGTCGACTCGTCGAGCGCGTCGAGGGAGCCGTTCTCGATGTCATACACCCAGCCATGCAGGGTCAGCCGGTTTTGCGCCATGGCCAGCGCCACCGACGGATGGGTGCGCAAGTTATTGAGTTGCGCCACCACGTTGGCGCGCACCATGCCGTCGATGCGCGACTGTTCCGTCGGATGCTCGACCGACTCGTTGATCATGCGCGCCGCATCGGCATGGTGCAGCCAACTGCGCACGGCCGGCATGTGATCCAGGCAGGCGCAGGTGGCAATCGCCTTCATCGCACCGCAATCGGAATGGCCGCAAATGACGATGTCGCTCACGTTCAAGGCGGACACGGCAAATTCGACCGTGGCACTCACGCCGCCCGGTTCGGGACCATACGAAGGCACGATATTGCCCGCGTTGCGAATCACGAAGAGCTCGCCTGGTTCGCGCTGCGTCACCAGTTCCGGCACCATGCGGCTGTCCGAACAGGAAATGAACAGGGCCTTGGGGGTTTGTCCCGTGGCCAAGGTCTTGAACAACTCGCGGCGGGCGGGAAAAACCTCTTTTTGGAAGCGTAGAAATCCAGCAATAATATCGCGCATAAATAAATAGAATGGTTAGCTGAGCCGACATTATCGCTGATCTGGCGCCTGTCGTGCCTATTGCCCTCCTTGTCCAGCACCGTGCAGCCTTCGTCGCGCAGGGTTTGCAGCAGCGCATCGAGGTCATCGATCCGGTAATTGATCATGAAGGCAGCCTTGCCGGGCGCGAATTGCTCACTGTCCCGTGTTTTGACTGTAACACCGGGGGCCAAGCGCGGTAGACGGCGATGGCGCGCTAGGCGAAAATATTATCAAGATGTATAGTGGAGCGCCGGTGTGCAGCCATGGGGTTGCGCACGGAAACGTGGAGAGTGTTCATGCTGAAAATTGCCGGCCCTTTGATACTGCTGGCCTGCCTGGCCCTGGCAGCGCCTGCGCAGGCGCAAGTACAGGTGCAGAACAAGCGCGACGCGCCCAAGGCCATCCCCGAGGCGGGCCTGTGCGCGCCCGTGTGCGCATCGGCACGCCAGGATTGCCGTGCGCAAGTGCAAAGCGCCACGGAAGACGACACCAGCCCCATCTTGTCGATGAAGCCCAGCAGCAATCCCTACGTTGCCGCAAGCCGGGAAACGGGGGCCCAGTCGCAGCAGCTGCAACCGACGCAAGCCCAGGCCTTCCGCGCCCGGCGCGCCGAACGCCAGCAAGCTTGCGAGGTGCACTACCGCAGTTGCACGCGCGCCTGCGGCTAAGAAGGCCTGTCAACACTGGCTGCGCAAGAAATTATCTGGATTAACTTTGCAAGGCAAGTAATTGATTTTATTGGCAACTGGAAGAGTAATCGAGCAGCATGTCTTCCAGGAACAGCTTGGGCGACAAGGGGTGCTCGGCAATTGCCCGGCGCTCGTTGGCGGCCTTGATGGCAGCCATCAGGCGGCTGACGTTAATGCGTCCGGCCAGTGCTTCCAGCTCGCGCCGATGGCGCGGGTAGTAGCGGATGGTGCCCGACAATTTAACGGAAAACACGTCGTACAGCCAGCGCTGCAGTGATGCCACCAGCGGCGCCAGCGGCGCCTTCTGCAATTTATCCGCCGCCTTCAGGGCCGCTTCCACGCCAGGGTTGGCCAGCACCTGCAGCAATTGTTCCGTTTCTTCGCGGCCGCCCGACTCGGACTGGGCCAGCGCGGCCAGCGGTGCGCCGCCCTGCTCGCGCAGCCAGCTGTCCGCATCGTTCAAGCCTTGCGCCTTGAGCCAGGTCAACGCCTGCTCGTGGCTGGGCATGGGCAAGGCGAACTTGCGGCAACGAGACAATATCGTCGGCAGCAATCGGTCCAGGCTGTTCGATGCCAGCAGGAACACCGTGCCCGGCGGCGGCTCTTCCAGGGTTTTCAGCAGAGCGTTCGAGGCGGGCGTGTTGAGTGCTTCGGCCGGATACAGCACTACCACGCGCAAGCCTTGTCGGTGCGTGGAAATGTTCATGAAGTCGGCCAGATTGCGGATCTGCTCGATCTTGATGTCTTTCGACGGCGTCTTGGTCTTGGCGCTTTTCTTCGTGCCGTCACCCTCTTCGCCATCGTCGGCCACCTCGTCTTCCAGCGCTTCAGGGCGGACCCTGCGGTAATCGGGATGGTTGCCCTGGCTAAACCAGCCGCACGAGGCGCACGTGCCGCAGGCATGGCCGTCGGCGCGCACGTCTTCGCACAGCAAGGCCTGCGCGAAATGCTCGATGAAGTCGGCCTTGCCGATGCCCTGCGCGCCATGGAACAGGATGGCGTGCGGCATGCGCGGACGCAAGGCTTGCAATTGCTGCCAGGCGTCTTGTTGCCAAGGATAGAGAGGACTGGTCATTTTATTCCTTGTCAATCAGTAACTTGTGACGCTTTTCTCAAGCAATACATCAAGTAGTTGTGCCAGCTGCACCTGGATATCAGCAATGCTTTGCGTGGAATCGATGATGCGGAAGCGTTCAGGGAACTGCGCCGCGCGGCGCAGATACTCGTTGCGCGTGGCGGCAAAGAAGTCCGCTTGCTCCTGCTCGAACTTGTCGAGCGCGCGCGTGGCGTCCAGGCGGGCGCGGGCCACGGCCAGCGGCACGTCGAACAGCAACGTCAGGTCCGGCTGCAGATGCGGGTGCACCCACGCTTCCAGCGCTTCCATCTTGCGCAAATCCATGCCCCGTCCGCCGCCCTGGTAGGCGAAGCTGGCATCGGTAAAACGGTCGGAAATGACCCACTCTTCCCGCTCCAGGGCGGGCGCGATGACTTGCGCGATGTGCTCGCGGCGGCTGGCGAACATCAGCAAGGCTTCCGTTTCCAGGTGCATTTTTTCATGCAGCAGTAGTTCGCGCAGCTTTTCGCCCAGGCTGGTGCCGCCCGGTTCGCGCGACGAGACGAGGGTCACGCCCCGCTGCTGCAGGTAGTCGGTGACAAAGCCGATATGCGTCGACTTGCCCGCGCCATCGATGCCTTCGAGGGTGATGAAGCGGGGTTGATATTGTTGTGTCATGAAACTCTTAATCTGGTGATGATGAATGCTGGCAAGAATGCTGGCAAAATTGCTGGCAAAAATGCTGGCAATTAACGCTGATACTGGTTCACGGCGCGGTTATGGTCGGGCAAGTTGGCCGAGAACTGGCTGGTGCCGTCGCCGCGCGCCACGAAATACAGCGCCTGCGTGCGGGCCGGCGCCAGCGCCGCCGTCAGCGATTGCGCGCCAGCCAGTGCGATCGGCGTGGGCGGCAAGCCGCCGCGCGTGTAGGTATTGTACGGGGTGTCCGCTTCCAGGTCGCGTTTGCGGATCTTGCCCTGGTAGTTGTCGCCCATGCCATAGATCACGGTCGGGTCCGTCTGCAGCAGCATGCCTGTTTTCAGGCGGTTGACGAAGACGCCGGCGATCATGGCACGCTCGGACTTTTGTCCCGTTTCCTTTTCCACGATGGAAGCCATGATCAGCGCCTCGTACGGGTTTTTATATGGCAGGGCCGGATCGCGCTTGTCCCACGCTTCGGACAGGCGGCCTATCATGGCCGTGTGCGCCTGCTTGAAAATCTGCATTTCGCTGGCGCCCTTGGCGAACAGATAGGTATCCGGGAAGAACAGGCCTTCCGGATGCCCATACTCAGGGCTGATTTTCGCCATCAGTTCCTTGTCGGAGAAACCTGCCGTATCGTGCTTGAGACCAGCATGGTTGGCCATCGCCAGGCGCATCTGTTTGAAAGTCCAGCCTTCGATGATGGTCAAGGACTCTTGCGCGAATTCACCGCGTGTCAGTTGCGTGATCAGACGCTGTGGCGTGGTGCCCGGCTTCAACTCGTAAGAACCGGCCTTGATCTTCGAGGTCTTGCCTTCGATGCGCGCCAGCATGTTGAACAGGATGGGCACGATGGGCACGCCCGCATCCGCGATCTGCTGGCCGGCCGCATGCGCGCCGCTACCGGGCGCGATCGTAAACGGAATCGCTTCGCCTTCCGTGGTGACGGGCTGCTGCGCCCAGTACACAAAAGTACCACCGACGCCGATGGCGGCGATGACTGAGCTGACTACAAGTTTTTTAAAGAAAGCCATTGTTCCGATTCTTGTGATGCGGGCGCTGATAGCCAACGTCCGCTTGTTATGATCGTTCATTTGTGAAGAAAGTGCGCGCAAAGCGGCGCCAGCACTGACAATCTTGCCGCTGCCGACGCAATCGGCGCGACATCACTATAATGAACCCGTAATGATAATGCTTAATTGCTGATCTAATGGAAATTATGAATAACTGGAATCAATTTTTAACTGCCCAAGGCGCTCGCCCCGTTGTCAGCGATGGCGCGCCTGACAGCACAGCCCCCATCGCCGCCGCCACTATCCACGATTTCGGCCAAGCCCTGACAGTGTCCCAGCTGCAAGAAGGTTTTGTCGCCGCCATCACGGACCAGGGCTTGATCGGCTTGAACGGCGACGAGGCTGCCAGTTTCCTGCATGGCCAGCTGACCAACGATGTGGAACACCTGAGCCAGGAGCAAGTGCGCCTGGCCGGCTACTGCACGCCGAAAGGCCGGCTGCTGGCCAGTTTCCTGATGTGGCGCAATGCCACCACCATTTATCTGCAATTGCCGCGCACCCTGCAGCCTGGCATCCAGAAGCGCCTGCAGATGTTCGTGCTGCGCGCCAAGGCCAAGCTGCACGATGCGTCCTTTGATGCAGCGAATCAGGTCATCCTGGGCCTCGGGGGACTAAGGGCCAGCGCGGCACTTTCCGCCTTGTTCCCTGTGCTGCCCGCCGTGCCGTTCAGCAAAGTCGAGCATGCGCTGGGCACCCTGTTGCGCGTGGCCGATGCCTTCGGCAGCGCCCGCTATGAATGGCTGACCTCCGCCGCCACGGCGCGCGACGTGTGGCCGCAACTGGCGCAACAGCTGACGAAAGGCGGCAATGATTGCTGGCGCCTGTCGGAAATCCATGCGGGCATCCCGCAGATCACGGCCGCCACGCAAGAGCAATTCGTGCCGCAAATGGTCAACTTTGAGCTGCTGGGCGGCGTCAATTTCAAGAAAGGCTGCTACCCGGGCCAGGAAATCGTCGCGCGCAGCCAGTACCTTGGCAAGCTCAAGCGCCGTACCACCCTCGTCAGCATCGCTGACGCCTCCGTCGTGGGCGGCGGCGAACTGTTTGCCGTCAGCGACCCGGACCAGCCTTGCGGCATGGTCGTCAACGCCGCGCCGAACGGCAGCGGTGGCATCGACGCCCTCGTTGAAATGAAGTTGGGGGCGATAGCAGAAGGTTCAAGCGCCGCCGGCGCCGTGCGCTACGGCTCGGCCCAGGGTGCCCACGTGCATTTCCTGCCCATGCCTTACGTGCTCGACGCACTCGATTTGTGAGAATGCCATGAAAGATGTATACATTTACTATCAGGTGAAGGAAGAGCACGCCCAGGCGCTGGAAGCGCGCGTGCGCGCCATGCAAGCGAAACTGGCGGCGGCCTCTGGCGTGGCGCCGCAACTGAAGCGCCGCCCGGAAGTGAAGGATGGCTTGCAGACGTGGATGGAAATCTATCCCGTCGTCGGTGAAGGCTTTGCCGAACTGCTGGCCGCTGCCGCCGACGAGGCGGGCTTGCTGGCCCTGACGGCCGACGCGCGCCATACGGAAGTGTTCATGGATTTGCCTCCATGTGCCTGATCGTTTTTGCCTGGAAAGTCAATCCGCACATCCCGCTGATTGCCGCCGCCAACCGCGACGAATTCTATGAACGCGCCAGCGCCCCCGCCGGCGCCTGGCCAGAGCACCCGCAAGTATATGCGGGCCGCGACTTGCAGGCGGGCGGCAGCTGGATGGGCATCACCCAGGCCGGCAGCGGCAGCTCGCGCTTCGCCGCCATCACCAACATCCGCAGCCCGCAAGACCGCAACCCGGACGCCCCTTCGCGCGGCGCCCTGGTGGCCGACTACCTGGCCGGCAATATGTCGCCGCAAGACTACATCGCGCAAATCCGCCCCGGATGCAAAGCCTACAACGGTTTTAATCTGGTGCTGGGCGACGCGCATACGCTGATCTGGTTTTCCAACCGGGGCGATGGCGATGCGCGCAATGGCCAGCCTCTGGAACCGGGCATCTACGGCTTGTCGAACGCCCTGCTGGACGCGCCGTGGCCGAAAGTCTTGAAGACCAAGGCCCAGTTCGCCAGCCTGCTGTGCCAGGGAGCACCGGACGACGCGTACTTCGACATGCTGGCCGACACCACGCGCGCACCCGACTTCCGCTTGCCCGACACGGGCGTGCCGCTCGACCTTGAGCGCGTGCTGTCCGCCGTCTGCATCGAAACGCCGGGCTACGGCACGCGCACTTCCACCGTCGTGAAACTGTTCCCGGACTCGCCCGGCGAACTGCATGAGCTGGTGATTCAGTAATTGCTAACGGAGCCGGCAACGCCCGGCTCCGTCCTGTTTTTCTCCCGCCTATCCCTCCAGTTTTACTTCCATGCCCTGCCCCGATATCGTTCGCGCGAAAAAAGAAAGCGCTTGCGCAAGCGCTTTCTTTTGTTTACGATAGATTCAAACGCGGCGACACAGCCGCAACCAATCGCAGCACATAATAATAAAAAATCATCAGGAGACACCATGGCCACCATGGAAGATGTAGCGCGCGCGGCCGATGTATCGCTGTCGACCGTTTCGCACGTACTCAACGGCACCCGCAAGGTCAGCCCGAAAACCGTCGCCGCCGTCAACGCGGCCATGCAGCAGATCGGCTATGTGCCGAACATGCTGGCGCGCGCGCTGGCCGGCTCGTCGTCGGGCACCATCGGCGTGGCCATTTCCGCCTTCACCAATCATTACTTCAGCGAAACCGTGCGCGCCATCGAGGCGGCCTGCACGCGCCACGGCTTGATGATGCTGTTTTCCGATACACATGACGATCCCGCGCAAGAACTCAAAGTGGTGCAGAACTTGCACCAGCGCCGGGTCGACGGCATCGTGCTGGCGCCCTCGGGCGATCCGCACAACCGCGCCCTCGACTATTTGACCAGTAACAAGATCGCTTCCGTGTTGGTCGACCGCATGTCGCGGCAACCGTTCGACCAGGTGGGCGTGGAAAACATCGAGGCGACGGCGCAGCTGGTCAACCATTTGATCACCGCCCACGGCCACCGCCGCATCGGCTTCATCGCCGGCGCGCCCGGCCTGTCCACGACGGACGAGCGCATCGCAGGCTACCGCCTGGCCTTGCAGCGCGCCAATATCGTTTTTGACCCCGCACTGCTGCGCTCGGGTGACTCCCAGCTGGAACGCAGCGGCGCGGCCACGCGCGAACTGCTGGCGCTGGCGCCCGGGCAACGTCCGACGGCCATCGTGGCCGGCAATAACCTGATGACCATCGGCACCATGCACGCCTTGCGCGATGCCCACATTGCGGTACCGCAAGACGTGGCGCTGGCCGGCTTCGATGATTTCGACTGGGCCGACTATTTCAGCCCTCGCCTGACCGTGATGGCGCAGCCGCTCGAAGAGCTGGGCGCCATGGCCGTCGACCTGTTGATCGAACGTATCGCCAACCCGGGCCGCGCCCAGCATGTGCAGCGCTTGTCGCCAGCCTTGCGCGTGCGCAATTCCTGCGGCTGCCCCTGACCTTTTACTGTAAACATATGCATCCAGCGATTTCCCTCGGTATCGACCTCGGTACCTCCGAACTGAAAACCGTGCTGATGGACAGCACTGGCAGCGTGCGCGGCCAGGCATCGGTGCGCCTGGACGTGAGCCGTCCGCAGCCGGGCTGGTCCGAACAAGCGCCGCAGGACTGGTGGGCCGCCTGCGTCAACGCGCTGGGCCAGCTGCGCGCCGGCTGGCCGCAGGACTACGCGCGGATCGCCTGCATCGGCCTGTCGGGCCAGATGCATGGCGCCGTGCTCCTCGACGCCAACGATACTGTGATCCGGCCCGCCATCCTGTGGAACGATGCACGCGCCGAAGCCGAAGCGGCCGCCCTGGCGCGCGATTATCCCGCGTATGCGGACGTGACGGGCAGCCTGCCCATGGCGGGATTGACGGCGCCGAAATTGCTGTGGCTGCAAGCCCACGAGCCCGAGGCGTTTGCCGCCATCGCCTGCCTGCTGTCGCCGAAAGACTATCTGCGCCTGCGCTTGACGGGGATCAAACTGACGGACATGTCCGACGCGGCCGGCACCCTGTGGCTGGACGAGGCCAAGCGCGCCTGGTTCGCCCCCATGCTGGCCGCCTGCGGCTTGACGCGGGAACAAATGCCGGCGCTGGCCGAAGGCGATGCCGCCACGGGCACCGTGCTGGGCGCCATCGTCGACCAGCTGGGCTTGCCCATGGACGTGGTGGTGGCCGGTGGCGGCGGCGACAATCCCGTCTCGGCCGTGGGCATCGGCGCCGTCAACGGCGGCGACAGTTTTATCTCGCTGGGCACCAGCGCCGCCATCGTTTCCGTCACCGAAGCGCCTTTGGGCAACCCGGCCGCTGGCGTGCACAGCTTTTGTCACGCCCTGCCCGGGCGCTGGTATGCGATGGGCGCGATTTTGTCGGGCGCCAGCTGTTTGCGCTGGGCGACGAGCGTGCTGGGCCAGCCCGACGAAGCCGCCCTGCTGGCATTGGTGGAAGCGGGCTTGCCGCTCGAAGCGCCAATTGCCCCCTCCGCGCCCCTCTTCCTGCCCTACCTGTCGGGCGAGCGCACGCCGCATAACGATCCGCAAGTGCGCGGCGCCTTCTTGCAACTGGGCCACGACAGCACGCCGGCGCAGCTCGGCTATGCCGTGCTCGAAGGCGTGGCCTTTGCCTTGCGCGACGCCATGGCGGCCGTCACCTCGACCGGAGCCGTCGTTCCCCACTGCATGCTGGTGGGCGGCGGCGCGCGCAGCCAGTACTGGGCGCAGCTGCTGGCCAATGTGCTGGGACGCGAAATGCGCACCCTGCACAACAGCGAGCTGTCGGCCAGCCTGGGCGCGGCCAAGCTGGGCTTTGCCGCCATCGGCGACACCAGCCTGCTGACGCAGGGCTTGCCCATCAAAAACACTTTCCTGCCCAATGCCGCGCATAGCGCAGCCTTGAGCATCCGTTACGGTCGCTACCGTAGCCTGTTTCCCGCCGTGCAAGCTTTGCACCAACTCAGCAAAGGATAAGCAGCAATGACTCAGTTACAACATCAATTGCAACAACTGAAGCAATACAGCACCGTCGTCGCCGACACGGGCGACTTCTTGCAACTGGCGCGTTTCGCCCCGCAAGACGCCACCACCAACCCGTCGCTAATCTTAAAGGCCGTGCTGCAGCCAGACTACGCGCCCTTGCTGGAAAGCACGGTTGCGGAGCATCAATCCGCTACACTCGACGATATCGTCGACCAGGTGCTGGTGCGCTTCGGCCTGGAAATTTTAAAGGTCGTGCCGGGCCGCGTGTCGACGGAAGTCGATGCCCGTTTGAGCTTTGACCGCGCCGCCACCGTCGCCCGTGGACGCCGCCTGATCGCCCTGTACGAGCAAGCAGGCGTCAAACGCGAGCGCGTGCTGATCAAGGTCGCCGCCACCTGGGAAGGCATCCAGGCAGCGCGTGAACTTGAAAAAGATGGCATCTTTTGCAACCTGACCCTGCTGTTTGCGTTTTGCCAGGCCGTCGCCTGCGCCGACGCGAAAGTGCGCCTGATTTCACCGTTCGTGGGCCGCATCTACGACTGGCACAAGAAGTCGCAGGGCACGGCATGGGACGAAGCGGCACGCAGCTTGTCCAACAATCCAGGTGTACAGTCAGTCACGCGCATCTTCAATTACTACAAACAACATGGCATCGCCACGCAAGTGATGGGCGCCAGCTTCCGCAACGTGGGGCAGATCACGGCCCTGTCCGGCTGCGACTTGCTGACCATCAGCCCGGACTTGCTGGCCAAGCTGGAAGCGTCAAGCGTACCGTTCGAGCGCGCCCTGGGCGGCGACTTGGGTGCGCCACAGGCTGCCATCACGTATGACGAAGCGGCTTTCCGCTACGCCTTGAACGACGATGCGATGGCAACCGAAAAGCTGGCCGAAGGCATCCGCGGCTTTGCCGTCGATGCGGGCAAGCTGGACGCCATGATTGAAAAGTTAAGAACTTAATAGTTTTTCACCCGTAGCACCGTTTGTTTTTACAATAAAAACCCTTGGAGATCCTCATGAAAAAAGTCATTACCGCCACCCTGCTGCTGTCCGCCGCCTGCGGCGCCTTTGCTGCCGACAAGCCATTGAAATCGATCGGCGTGAGCGTGGGCGACCTGGCCAACCCCTTCTTCGTGGCGATTGGTCGCGGCGCGGAAGAAAGCGCGAAAAAGCTGGGCGGCCCTGGCGTGAAAGTCACCACGGTGTCCAGCAAGTATGACCTGAACACCCAGGTGGACCAGATCGAAAACTTCATCGCCAATAAAACCGACATCATCATCCTGAACGCCGTCGATTCCAAGGGTATCGCACCGGCCATCAAGAAAGCGCGCAATGCGGGCGTGGTCGTGATCGCTGTCGACGTGGGCGCCGTGGGCGCCTCGGCCACCGTGATGTCCGACAACACCATGGCGGGCGACGTGTCGTGCGCCTACCTGGCCAAGCAGATCGGCGGCAAGGGCAATGTGGTGATCCTCAACGGCCCGCCGGTCACGTCCGTCATCGACCGCGTCAACGGCTGCAAGAAAACCCTGGCCGCATTCAAGGATATCAAGATTCTGTCCGACAACCAGAACGCGGGCGGCAGCCGCGATGGCGGCATGACCGTGATGTCGAATTTGCTGACGGCCCATCCGAAGATCGACGCCGTGTTTGCCATCAATGATCCGACGGGCATCGGCGCCGAACTGGCGATCAAGCAGTCGAAGCGCACGGACGTGAAACTGATCACGGCCGTCGATGGCGCGCCGGATGGCCAGAATGCCCTGAAAAACAAGGCCGGCCTGTTTGCCGCCACCTCGGCGCAAAACCCCTACCGCATGGCCACCGACGCCGTGCAGATGGGCTACGACATCATGAACGGCCGTATGCCGAAACAGACCATGGTGCTGTTGCCGACCCCGGCCATCACCAAGGAAAACGTCGCCACCTACACGGGCTGGGTAAAGAACTGATCTGCCTGACCTGAACCACGTGGCGTCGCCTGCCCACAGGCCGGCGGCGCCAGTTTCACCAGCAAGGAAGGACAGTCATGAGCGACGATATTATTTTTGAAATGCGCGGCATCGAGAAGCGCTTCGGTGCCACGCGCGCGCTGCGCGGCGTGCACCTGACGGTGCGCAGCGGCGAAATCCATGCCGTGATGGGCGAAAACGGCGCCGGCAAGAGCACCCTGATGAAAATCCTCTCGGGCGTGTACACGCCGGACGCGGGTGAAATCATTCTCGACGGCAAGACGATCAAGATCCGCAACCCGGGCGAAGCCCGCGCCCTGGGCATCAACCTGATTTACCAGGAACTCAGCGTGGCCAAGAACATGACGGTGGCGCAGAACGTCTTCATGGGTAGCGAGCCGCAAGGACCGTTCTGGACCGTCAAGGGCGGCGAAATGCGCGCACGCACGAATGCCATCCTGGCCGATCTCGGCTCCCGTTTCGATGCCGATACCATGGTAGCCAGCCTGTCGATTGCCGAGCAGCAGCAGGTGGAAATCGCCCGCGCCCTCGTGCACGAAAGCCGCATCCTCATCATGGACGAGCCCACTGCCGCCCTGTCCGACCGGGAAACCGAACAATTGTTCCGCATCATCGAAGAGCAGCGCGACAAGGGCCTGGCCGTGCTCTACATCAGCCACCGCATGGCCGAAGTGGAACGCCTGGCGCGCCGCATCACGGTGCTGCGCGACGGCGCCTATGTGGGCGAACTGGGCAAGGATGAGCTGGATCAAAAGAAAGTCGTGCAAATGATGGTGGGCCGCCCCGCCGACGACTTTTATGCGCACCAGCGCCGCACCACGCGGGGTGCCGAGCGACTGCGCGTGGAAAACGTGGGCGGCGGCAAGGTCAAGCCCGCCTCGTTTGCCCTGCATGCGGGCGAAGTGACGGGCCTGGCCGGCCTGGTCGGCGCGGGCCGCACGGAACTGGCGCGGCTGATCTTTGGCGCCGACAAGAAGCAATCGGGGCAAGTCTGGCTCGACGGCCAGGAAGTGCACATTCACCGGCCGCTGACGGCGATCCGCCACGGCATCGGCTACCTGCCGGAAGACCGCAAGAGCCTGGGCTTGTTCATGCAATTGTCGGCCATGGAAAACATGTCGATGAACATTCTTGCTAAGCATTCGACGGCGGGCGTGGTCAACCGTGGCGCCCTGACGCAGCTGACGCGCGAGGCGATTGCCAACCTCAACGTCAAGGTATCCGGCCCGGAAGGCATCGTGGGGGGATTGTCTGGCGGCAACCAGCAGAAAGTCTTGCTGGCGCGCTGGCTGGCCATCGCACCGAAAGTGCTGATACTCGACGAACCGACACGGGGCGTGGACGTGGGCGCAAAGAGCGAAATTTACAAGATCATCCATCAGTTGGCGGACGCGGGCACGGCTGTGCTGTGCATTTCCAGCGAACTGGCCGAGCTGGTCGGCATTTGCGACCGCGTGATGGTGATGTGTGAGGGACGGCTGACGGGCGAAGTGACAGGCGACGATATCACGCAGGAAAACATCCTCGCCTATGCCACCCAGCTGGAAGCAGCATAAGAATACGCATTAGCATAATCATTCAGGAGATTGACCATGACAACGAGTACCCCCAGCGGCGCCGCGCGCGCCGGCGAACCCTTCAATGCCTCGAACCTGATGCGCCGCCTGGGCATGCTGCCCGTGCTGGTGGTGCTCTACCTGGCCATGTACGGCTTAACCGTGTATTTCTCGGCCGACGGCACGTCGACCTTCATGACCAGCAATAACACCATGAATATCTTCCGCCAGGTGTCGATCAACATCGTGCTGGCCTCCGGCATGACCTTCGTCATTCTCACCAGCGGCATCGATTTGTCCGTCGGCTCCGTGCTGGCCGTCTCGGCCGTGGCAGGCATGCTGATGTCGCTGTCGGCCCAGTTCGCCGGCTTTTCGATTCCCACTTTCCTCATCGTCGGCCTGCTGCTGGGCGCGCTGAATGGCGTGCTGGTAGCCCTCGTCGGCCTCAATCCCTTCGTCGTGACGCTTGGCACCATGACGGCCCTGCGCGGCGCCGCTTATTTGCTGGCCGATGGCACCAGCGTGCTGAACACGGAAATCCCCAGCTTCGAATGGATGGGCAACGGCAGCTTCCTGGCCATTCCCTGGCTGATCTGGCTGGCTGCGGCCGTCGTCGTGCTGACCTGGTTTATTTTGCGCAAGACGACCCTGGGTCTGCATATCTACGCTGTCGGCGGCAATATCCAGGCGGCACGTTTGACGGGCATCAAGGTCGGCCTCGTGTTGATGTTTGTCTATACGATCAGCGGTCTGTTCGCTGGTCTGGGCGGCGCCATGTCGGCCAGCCGTTTGTATGCGGCCAACGGCAACTGGGGCACGGGCTATGAACTGGACGCCATCGCGGCCGTCGTGCTGGGCGGCACCAGTCTGATGGGCGGCGTGGGCTCTGTCTGGGGCACCGTCATCGGCGCCCTGATCATCGGCGTGATGAACAATGGCTTGACGATCTTGGGACTGTCGTCGTTCTGGCAGTATGTGGCGAAAGGTGTCGTGATCGTGCTGGCGGTGATTCTGGATAAATGGCGCCAGTCGCACGCGCAGAATTGATAGTACTGACGTGTCGGGTGATGCGCTGTGCGCTAACCCGACAAGATCCAAAACAACGTTTAAAACTCCAGGCGCATTTCCACATGCGCAATCCCCGCCTCTTCAAATACCTGCCCCTGCTGCACGAAACCGTGACGCGCATAGAATGGCGCGGCCACGGTTTGCGCGTTCAGCACCACTGCGGCATCGCCCCGTTCGCGTGCCTTCTCCATCAGCAATTGCAGGATGGCGCCGCCCATGCCCGTGCCGCGGCCCGGCTGGCGCACGGCCATGCGGCCGATATGACCATCTGGCAATAAACGGCCCGTGCCGATGGCGTTGCCGGCATCGTCATAGGCAACGGCGTGCAGGCAGACAGCGTCCATGTCGTCGAGTTCAATCTCGGCCGGCACTTTCTGTTCATCGACAAAAACTTCAAAACGGATGGCGGTGGCGTCAAGGCCCAGGGTGGCCCAGTCGCCGAGGCGGATGGTGTGCTTGGTCATGGTAAGTGATAAGTGGTCATAAGAGACGGAGAGACGGGCCACAATTGTCGCACGGCCCACCTTTCATAGGGGGCTAACCCAGCTTCACCAATTGCTTGCCGAAGTTACGCCCTTTCAACAGACCGATGAAGGCCTCGGGCGCGCTGGCCAGGCCGTCGGCCACGGATTCGCGGAATTTCAGCTTGCCCGTCGCCACCAAGGTACCCAGTTCCGCCAGTCCTTGCGGCCAGAATTCCGGCTGCTCCGAGACGATGAAGCCGCGCATGGTCAGGCGGTTGATGAGGATCAGGCGCGCATTGTCGAGCGGCGTCGGTTCGCCGTTGTAGCCGGCAATCCAGCCGCACACGGCCACGCGGCCAAAGGCATTGGTGCGCGCCAAGGCCGCATCAAAGATGGCGCCGCCCACGTTTTCATAGATGGCGTCGATACCGTCCGGCGTGGCCGCTGCCAGGTCGGCCGCCAGATTGCCCGCCTTGTAGTCGACGCAGGCATCGAAACCCAGTTTCTTGACGACATACGCGCACTTGTCGGCACCGCCGGCAATGCCCACCACCGTGCAGCCTTTCAATTTCGCCAGTTGCCCCACGACGCTGCCCACGGCGCCGCTGGCGGCCGACACGACCACCGTTTCGCCCGCTTTCGGCGCCATGATCTGGTTCAAGCCATACCACGCCGTCATGCCCGGCATGCCGACGGCGCCCAGATAGGCCGAGGCAGGGATGTGCGTCGTGTCGACCTTGCGCAGCATCGTGCCGTCCGACACGGCCACTTCCGTCCAGCCCAAAGTGCCCACGACGGTGTCGCCCACGGCAAACTTCGGATGCTTCGATTCGAGCACCACGCCCACCGTGCCGCCTATCATGGTTTCATCGAGCGCCTGCGGCGCCGCATAGCTTTTATTGGCGCTCATGCGCCCGCGCATGTAAGGGTCGAGCGACAGGTATTGGTTACGCACCAGCAACTGGCCCTCGGTGATGGCGGGGATTTCAGCCGTTTCCAGGCGGAAGTTATCTGGCTGCACCTCGGCCGTGGGGCGCGAGGCGAGAACGATGCGTTGGTAGGTGGTCATGAATGCTCCTTATTGGACAAACAAGCTGAACCCTAAAGCGAAGGGTTGGGGTAACTCAATCATTAAATCTCATAGTCCATGCATTGCCTGGCTTCCCGTACTGCGCCAAAGAATGGCTTGATTTTCACGTGCTCGGGATGGTTCTGGTAGGCATCGAGCGCTTCGCGGCTGGCGAACTCGCTGTACAAGACGATGTCGTAGGTGGCTTCCAGGCCCGGCTGGGCTACGGCCGCCTCGAATGTCAAGATACCGGGCACCAGGTGGGCACAGGAATCGAGCAAGGCTTTCAGTTTCAAGGCATTCGTGGCGCGGTCGGCGCCTTCCGCGTGGTCTAACAGTTTCCAGAAAACGATGTGCTTGATCATGGTGGCAGGCTAGTTGTTTATAAATGAAGCATTACTGTAACCGCTATCGGCGCGCCTTGCAGGAACAGGGCACGGAATGCAAACGGGCGGCCCTGGAAGCCGCCCGCAGACTGGGTTGAATCTACATCACAGCACTTCGAACAGGCCGGCCGCACCCTGCCCACCGCCGATGCACATGGTCACCACCACGTATTTGACGCCACGGCGCTTGCCTTCGATCAAGGCGTGGCCCGTCAGGCGCGCGCCCGACACGCCGTACGGATGGCCGACGGCAATCGCCCCGCCATTCACGTTCAGGCGGTCCATGGGGATGCCCAGGGTGTCGGCGCAATACAGCACTTGCACGGCGAACGCTTCATTGAGTTCCCATAAGCCGATGTCGGCCACCGTCAAGCCCGCCTTTTTCAGCAGTTTCGGAATCGCGTAGACGGGGCCGATGCCCATTTCATCAGGTTCGCAGCCGGCCACGGCAAAGCCGCGGAAGATGCCCAGCGGCTGCAAGCCTTTCGCTTCTGCCACTTTCGCATTCATCACGATGGCCATCGCCGCGCCATCGGAAAACTGGCTGGCATTGCCGGCGCTGATGACGCCGCCCGGCATGGCGGAACGAATCTTCGCCACGCCATCGTAAGTCGTATCGGCACGGATGCCTTCATCGGCAGAGATCGTCACTTCACGCGACACCAGCATGCCGCTGGCCTTGTCTGCCACGCCCATGATGGTGGTCATCGGCACAATTTCCGCGTCGAACAAGCCGGCAGCCAGGGCGGCAGCGGCGCGCTGCTGGCTTTGCGCGCCATACACATCCTGGCGCTCGCGCGAAATCTGATAGCGCTTGGCCACGGTTTCGGCCGTCTGCAACATAGGCCAGTACACTTCCGGCTTGTGCTGCTGCAGCCAGACGTCACGGAGCATATGCGTATTCATTTCATTTTGCACGCAGGAAATCGATTCCACGCCGCCCGCCGCATAGATATCGCCTTCGCCGGCGATGATGCGCTGCGCGGCCAGGGCGATGGCTTGCAGACCCGAAGAACAGAAACGGTTGACGGTCATGCCGGCCGTCGTGACGGGGCAGCCGCCGCGCAAGGCGACCTGGCGCGCGATATTGCCGCCCGTGGCGCCTTCGGGAAAGGCGCAGCCGACCAGCACGTCTTCCACTTCTTCCGCCTCGATGCGCGCGCGCTCGACGGCGGCCGCCAGCACATGGCCGCCCAAGGTGGCGCCGTGCGTCATGTTGAACGCGCCCTTCCAAGACTTGGCCAAACCCGTGCGGGCGGTCGATACGATGACGGCTTCATTCATGCTGTGTCTCCTTGTGGGAATAGTATATGGTGGTCATGTGGTCAATAATGGTGCCTCGTAAGCAGAATAGCACATTTAAGTACGGTCGTTCGCAAAGTTCTGGCTGACTTCATTTGTAAGCTTCGTGTAAGTTTCAAGCAAGCATGACGTAAGGTTCGGAGAACACACTCGCCTCCAGCTGTTGCAAGAATGGTCAAAAAGACCGCGGCAATGGTTCACTATAAAACATAGGGAGACAAACCATGGCAACACCATCCGGCTCGGCCGACGTACGGAAATTTTCCACCAAGGGAACGCCGATTACGCCCGAAGAACGCAAGGTCATTTTTGCGTCCTCACTCGGCACCGTCTTTGAATGGTACGATTTTTACCTGTACGGTTCGCTGGCATCCATCATCGCCAAGCAATTTTTCATCGGCGACCCCACCACCACCTTCATCTTTGCGCTGCTGGCCTTTGCCGCCGGCTTCATCGTGCGTCCGTTCGGCGCGCTGGTCTTCGGCCGCCTGGGCGACATGATCGGCCGCAAGTACACCTTCCTGATCACCATCCTGATCATGGGCGGCTCCACCTTCATCGTCGGCCTCCTGCCCGGCTATGCCTCCATCGGCATCGCCGCACCGATCATCCTCGTCTTCCTGCGCATCCTGCAAGGCTTGGCGCTGGGCGGCGAGTACGGTGGCGCAGCCACCTATGTGGCCGAACACGCGCCTGAAGGCAAGCGCGGCGCGTTCACGGCGTGGATACAAACCACGGCAACCCTGGGCTTTTTCCTGTCGCTGATGGTCATCCTGGGCACCCGCCTGGCGACCGGCGAGAAGGATTTCGAGGCGTGGGGCTGGCGCATTCCCTTCCTGGTCTCCGTCATCCTGCTGGGCATTTCCGTGTGGATCCGCCTGGCCATGAATGAATCGCCTGCGTTTGCCAAGATGAAGGCCGAGGGCAAAACCTCGAAAGCCCCGCTGACGGAAGCGTTCGGCCAGTGGAAAAACCTGAAGATCGTCATTCTGGCCCTGATCGGCCTGACCGCCGGCCAGGCCGTCGTGTGGTACACGGGCCAGTTCTATGCCCTGTTCTTCATGATCCAGACCCTGAAAGTGGATCTGGCAACGGCCAACGTGCTCATTGCGATCGCCCTGCTGCTGGCCACGCCATTCTTCCTGTTCTTCGGCAGCCTGTCCGACCGCATCG
This sequence comes from Janthinobacterium algoris, assembly GCF_051380935.1. Taxonomy (NCBI): domain Bacteria; kingdom Pseudomonadati; phylum Pseudomonadota; class Betaproteobacteria; order Burkholderiales; family Oxalobacteraceae; genus Janthinobacterium; species Janthinobacterium algoris. The sequence goes on from NZ_JBNYXZ010000002.1 coordinate 92,002, forward strand.
GCCGCAAGTACATCATCCTCGGCGGCTGCCTGATCGCCGCCCTGACCTACTTCCCGATCTTCAACGGCCTGACCCACTTCGCCAATCCGCAGCTGGAAGCGGCACTGAAGAACTCGCCAGTGGTGGTAGTGGCCGATCCTGCGTCCTGCCACTTCCAGTTCAACATGACTGGCACCAAAAAGTTCCCATCGTCGTGCGACATCGCTACAGGCTTCCTGTCGAACAGCTCGGTGAACTACACGAAGGAAGACGCGCCGGCCGGCAGCATCGCCAAGGTGCGCATCGGTACGAAGGAATTTTCCTCGTTTAACGCCGTCATGACGGCCGATGGCCTGAACTTCGATGCGGAAAGCAAGGCCCACGAAGCGGCACTCAAGAAGGAACTGGGCGCCGGCATCAAGGAAGCGGGCTACCCTGCGAAAGCCAATCCGGACCAGATCAACAAGCCGATGGTCGTCTTGCTGCTGTTCATCCTGGTGCTGTACGTGACCATGGTGTATGGCCCGATCGCCGCCATGCTGGTGGAAATGTTCCCGACGCGCATACGCTACACGTCGATGTCCCTGCCCTACCATATCGGTAACGGCTGGTTCGGCGGCCTGCTGCCGACCACGGCCTTCGCGCTGGTGGCCTTCAAGGGCGATATCTATTATGGCCTGTGGTATCCGATCGTCGTTGCCCTGGCGACTGTCGTGATCGGCACCCTGTTCGTCAAGGAAACCAAGGATAACAATATCTACGCCGACGATTGATCTGATATCCGATGCGAGCCCCGGCCGCAATGCCGGGGTCCGCAAAGCAAAACGCCGCTGACTTGTCAGCGGCGTTTGTTTTTTTATGCGAGGTATGCGGTGGCAAGCTTACTTGTCGCTCTGCCTCTTTTTCTGCTGGTCGCGCTGCTGCACGTATTCCTGGTAGCTGGTCTGGTTGCGCTTGCGGCAGGCATTGCGGTCGTCAAAATTATTGAGGCTGTTGCAATACTCGCCGATCTTGTCCCGGTTCGCATCATACAAAACTTCACAGCCAGTCATGGCCAGCAAGAAGGGAACGATCAGATATTTCATTGCTACTCTCATGGATAGGGACGGATTGCGCGAAAAAAACACCAGATTGCCCACTGGATAAGCGGGCAGCTTTATATTAACGCGATCTTGACGGAAAGTACAAGCGCTCGGTATTACTGAGTGGAAGGGATTCCCCAGCATGCCCCACCCGCCACATGCTATGGTGCTAGTTTCTACGACCGGACTCGTGCCAGGCATGCCGACCATTCTGCCCGCCCCCTGCGGCCCTCTGCAGCACCATTTCGACGCCTTGCTGGAAGACGTCTGTGCCAGCCTGACCACACACGCCGGTCACTTGCTGGACGGCATTTACTTGTACGGCAGCATTGCCCGTGGCGACGCCACGCCCGGCGTATCCGACCTCGACCTGACCCTGATACTGCGCCAGCCGCCCACGCCGCCGCAGGGCGACGCGCTGGAAACGCTGCGCCATGCCTTGCAGGCGCGCCACCCGGAGGTGATCAAGATCGATTTCGATATCGGTTACCGGGCACAGGTGTTGGCGCCCGAGCACCTGTACAGCTGGGGCTACTGGCTCAAGCACCAATGCCGCTGCCTGTGGGGCAAGGACCTGGCCTTGCACTTTGCGCCGTTCGCCCCCTCGCGCGCCATCGCCCTGGCCGTGAATGGCGACTATGCCCACGTGCTGGACGCGTATGCGCGGCGCCTCGACGAGGCGCGCGAGCCCGCCACCGTCGTCCGCCTGCAGCGCGAAGCGTCGCGCAAGTTGATCCGCTCCTGCAACATCCTGCGCCAGGATGGCGATCCCTGCTGGCCTACCAGCCTGGACGAGCACGCGGCGCTATTGCTGCGGCACTACCCGGCCATGCAGGCGCACATGGCGTATTTTCTTGCCCAAACCAAGCCCGGCGCCGCGCCAGCCAGCGGTTTTACGCCAGCGCTGCGCCGGTTCACGCAGTGGCTGGCGCGGCAACAGGCGCTTTACACCTCCAACTCCTCGTTCAGCAGCGGATTGCCGGCCGCAAACGCCGCCAAGTGCTCGAGCAATACGCGCACGCGGGCCGGCAGGTAGCGCCGCTGCGTCCACACGGCATACACGTGGCGCGGCTGCGGCATCCAGTCCGGCAAGACGCGCACGAGGCTGCCCCGGGCCACTTCATCGCGGCACTGTAAAAGCGGACACAACAAGATGCCGATGCCCGCGTCGGCCATCTCCACGGCCAGGCGCATTTCATTGACGCGCAGACGCGCCTGCGGTTCGATCAGCATTTCGGCACCGTCGCCGGGCCGCCGCAAGCGCCAGCTGCGCAGCGGCTCGGCCACGATCAATTCATGCCGTGCCAGTTCCTGCAGGTCGCGCGGCACGCCGGCGCGCGCCAGGTAGGCGGGCGCGGCCACCATCACCAGCGCGGCGCTGCCCAGGCGCCGCTGCATCAGCGAGGAATCGTCGAGCGCGCCCACGCGGATGGCCAGGTCGGCGCCGCTGCCCACCAAGTCTTGCAGCAGGTTCGACAGTTCCAGCTCCAGGCGGATGTCCGGATACTGCTGCATGAAGCTGACCCAGGCCGGCGTCAGCAAGCCGCTGGCGAAGTTGACGGGCGCCAGCACGCGGATGCTGCCCGAGACGGCCGACAGGCTGGCGTCGAGCTGCTGCGTCGCTTGCCGCAGCGCATGCACGAGGGGGCGGCACTGCTCGTAGTATTGCCAGCCTTCCGCCGTCGGCTGCAAGCGGCGCGCGCTGCGGTTGAGCAAGCGGTAGCCGAGCTGGCTTTCCAGCTTTTGCAGCCGGCGCGTGACCGTGGCGGCGGGCAAGTCTTCTTTGACAGCCGCCGCATGCAGGCTGCCCGCCTCCACGATGGCGACAAACAGGGCTAGGTCATCGAGCATGATGTATCAAGCATTATGTATCAAGCATGACTTATCAAGCATAATTCGTCAAACATGATTGCATTTATGGAATTTGAAATTAAAAATATGACTCTAGTATAGATTGTCGCAAGTTGTTACGCTACCCTGTCCTCATCATGTTGAAAGTGCCCCATGTCCGAAGCCCTGCGCTTGCGCTGTATGTTTGCCTTCCTGATGTCGCTACTAATGACCCTGCTGATGAGCGCCTGGGTCACCTGGCTCAATATCGGCCTGCAAGCGGACTTTTTGCCCCGCTGGCGCCATGCGTTTTTTGCCGCCTGGCCTGTGGCCTTCTGCGCCGTGATGCTGTTCGCACCCCGCGTGCAACTGATGAGCCGCAGTATAGTGGCCCGGCTCGCCAGCCGCCCTTAACCGCCAGTTGGCCGCCGGCAGTGTCACTCGGTAACTTCGGCCCACGACCGTCCTGATCCGGGCTATGCTATGGTCGTTCTTGTTTTTACAGTGGAATGCCATGCTCGATCACGTTTCCCTCACCGTTAGCGACCTGGAACGCGCCGAGCGCTTCTACGACGCCATCTTTGCCGCGCTGGACGTGCCCAAGGTGGGTAGCGACCATGCCAACGCGTGGGTAGGCTATGGTGAGCGCAGCGATGCGGAACATCCGGAACGCAGCTATTTTTCCGTGCGCCTGGGTCCGAAACCCGACGACGCGCCACGCCGCCATTGCTGCTTCAAGGCCGCCTCGCGCGCGGCCGTGGAAGCGTTTTGGCACGCGGGGCTGGCGCAGGGCGGCATCGACCTGGGCGCGCCCGGCCTGCGCCACTATCACGCCAGTTATTACGCGGCCTTTTTGTTCGATCCGGACGGCAACCGCATCGAAGCCGTCTGCCATCGCGCCGACGCCGGCTGACAAGACGGTAAATCCGCCTCTGTTCGGCATTTCCACTTCTATATGTTTTGCCTATAATGGCTGCGACGCCATACCGGTCCCCGGTCCGTGAACCAAGAAGGAGATTCATGCATCATCTATTCGTCGGCCGCCCCGCGCGCACCATGCTCCTCTCCAGCGCCGGCTTGCTGCTGGCAGCCTGTTTTTCCGGCTGCTCCCTGCTGCCGTCCTCGCCAACCACGCCGGGCGTGCCGGCCACCGCGGCCCTGCCCGACGCCAGCATCGCCTACGCCCTGAGTGGCCAGAGCGGCTTGCCCGTCATCTTCCAGTCGGCCATGGGCGACGGCAAGGATGTGTGGGCCAAGGTCGTGCCCGAAGTGGCCAGGCAGCACCGCGTGCTCGTGTACGACCGTCCCGGCTACGGCGACAGCCGCAAAACCACCACGCCGCGCGATCCTTGCACCATCGCCGCCCAGCAGCGTGCCCTGCTGGCGCAAGCGGGCTTGAAGCCGCCGTATGTGCTGGTCGGCCAAGGCTTGGGCGGGCTGTACCAGTATGTGTATGCAAGGCTGTACCCGCAGGATGTGGCCGGCCTGGTCTTGCTCGATCCCACTCACCCGCAGCAGTGGAGCCGGATGCAAACGGACGCGTCCACCTACGCCATGCTCGTGAAGACGCGGCGCAAGCTGATGTTCAACAGTACGGAATCGGCCGAGTTCGATGCCCAGGCGCAGTGCCTGCAGCATGTCGACATGAGCAGCCCGCTGCGCGTGCCCGCCATGCTGCTTGTGCGTGACAAGTTCGGCATTGAGGAAATGGGCTCGTTTGAAAACGTGGTGCGGGCCCAGGAAAAGGATTGGCAGCGCCTGTCCGGCGCGCCGGCCATCGAGCGCATCACGGGCGCCGGCTATTACATCCAGAAAGACAACCCCGTCATCGTCAACGAGGCCATCAAGATGCTGGCGAAGAAGAAATAAAAAAAGGGCAGAGAAATCTGCCCTTCGCCATTCAACAGCACAGCATCAGCTATTGAAACCCTTGCCTTCGCCTGCCAGTTTCACCAGCAGCGGCGCCGGCGTCCACGCTTCGCCGTGGCGGCCTTTGGCATAGCCGGCAATCGTGTCCTGCACGTTCGGCAAGCCGACCGTGTCCGCGTAGAACATCGGGCCGCCGCGGAACAAGGGGAAGCCGTAGCCCGTCAGATACACCATATCGATGTCCGAGGCGCGCAGGGCGATGCCCTCTTCCAGGATGCGCGCGCCTTCATTGACCAGCGCGTACACGAGCCGTTCGACGATTTCCTGGTCGCTGATCTTGCGGCGCACAACGCCGATGTCCTGCGAATGCTGCACAACCATGGCGTTGACCTGTTCCGACGGATACGCCTTGCGGTCGCCCGCCTTGTAGTCATACCAGCCGGCGCCCGTCTTCTGGCCGTAGCGTTTCAATTCGCACAACAGGTCGGCCGTCTTCGAATACGTGACGTCCGGCTTTTCTACATAGCGGCGCTTGCGGATGGCCCAGCCGATGTCGTTGCCGGCCAGGTCGCCCATGCGAAAAGGGCCCATGGCGAAGCCGAATTTCTCCACCGCCTTGTCCACCTGTTCCGGCAAGCAGCCCTCTTCCAGCAGGAAACCGGCTTGCCGGCTGTACTGTTCGATCATGCGGTTACCGATAAAACCGTCGCACACGCCCGAGACCACGCCCGTCTTTTTCAGTTTTTTCGACAGCGCCAGCGCCGTGGCCAGCACGTCCTTGCCCGTTTCCTTGCCACGGACGATTTCCAGCAGCTTCATGACGTTTGCCGGGCTGAAGAAATGCGTGCCGACCACGTCTTGCGGGCGTTTGGTGAACGCGGCGATCTTGTCCAGGTCCAGGGTGGACGTGTTCGAGGCGAGGATGGCGCCCGGCTTCATGACGGCATCGAGTTGCTTGAAGACGTTTTCCTTGACGCCCAGCTCTTCGAAGACGGCTTCGATGACGATGTCGGCCTGGGCGATATCGGCATATTCCAGCGTGCCGGAAACGAGCGCGATGCGCTGCTCGGCCTTGTCCTGCGTCAGCTTGCCCTTTTTGACCGTGTTTTCATAATTCTTGCGGATGGTGGCCAGGCCCTTGTCCAGCGCTTCCTGTTTTGTTTCCAGCAGCATCACGGGAATGCCCGCGTTGGCGAAGTTCATGGCGATGCCGCCACCCATGGTGCCGGCACCCACGATCGCCGCGCTGGCAATGCTGCGCACGGGCGTATCGGCCGGCACGTCAGGCACCTTGCTGGCGATGCGCTCGGCAAAGAAGGCGTGGCGCAAGGCTTTCGATACAGGCGACTGCACCAGTTGCATGAACAGTTCGCGCTCGTACGTCAAGCCCTCGTCGAACTTCATCGTCACGGCAGCGGCCACGGCATCCACGCATTTCAGCGGTGCGGGGAACGGGCCGGACATGGCCTTGACGGTATTGCGCGAAAATTGCAAAAAAGCTTCGTGGTTCGGATAGTCCACCTTGCGCTCGCGCACTTTCGGCAGCGGACGCACATCGGCCACCTTGGTGGCAAAGGCTACGGCGGCTTTCAGCAAGTCGGCGCCGGGCGCGATGACTTCGTCGAACAGGGCCGTGCCAGCCAGTTTTTCGGACGCCACGGGCGTGCCCGAGACGATCATGTTGAGGGCCATTTCCAGGCCCAGCACGCGCGGCAGGCGCTGCGTGCCGCCCGCGCCCGGCAAGATGCCGAGTTTGACTTCAGGCAAGGCCATCTGCGCTCCCGGTGCGGCCACGCGGTAGTTGCAGCCCAGCGCCAGCTCCAGGCCGCCGCCCATGCAGACGCTGTGGATGGCCGCCACCACCGGCTTGGTGGATTGCTCGACGACGTTGATCAGGGTATGCAGGGTCGGTTCCGTGAGCGCCTTGGGCGAATTGAATTCCTTGATATCGGCGCCGCCGGAAAATGCCTTGCCGGCACCCGTGATGACGATGGCTTTCACGGCCTCATCCGCCAGCGCCTGGCGGATGCCCGCCACGGCGGCCGTGCGCGTGGCCAAGCCCAGGCCGTTGACAGGTGGATTGGCCAGGGTAATCACGGCGACGGCGCCGTTCACTTGATATTCAGCACTCATGTCTCTTCCTTGTGGGTTTATTGGTTTTTGCTTAGCGATGAGGTCGTTGCAAGGGATGAAGCTTCACTATACCGCATAAAAGAACGCTCGTATTATTTTTGTCGCGGCGCGCGGGGCACCGGTGCTGGCCATCATGGTACAACATCGCCGCCTCCGGCAGGCGCCAGCAACTATCAATAACATATTCATTTTAATAATTAAAACATAACGAGAAAAACGCCGTTTTATTATGTGGTAAATGCTCTGCCATATGCTGGCGCGGGCCAACAACGACACTTTTGACATTATTTATGCATGCCCCTTGTTTTTCGCCAGGCGCTGAGGAATAATAAAATTGTTGATTCAAATCAATACCCTGAAACTCATTTAATATTATGTGCCAATAGCGCCGATTATCGCCTGCATTCGCCAACTCATGTACGGCGCAGTATGGAATCATTTTATATCGTCATTACCTGTCAGTATTAGCGCCACCCATTCCTCTTCCCACACTGAAGGAAATATTATGGACGCAGCCAGCCATGTCAGCCACTCGCAGGATCTGGACTTACAAGCGATAAATACTGCATTAAACCGTGTCCAGGCCGTGATCGAATTCGAACTCGACGGCACCATCCTGCATGCGAATGACAATTTCTTGCGCGTCATCGGGTATACCTTGGCGGAAGTGCAAGGCAAGCACCATGCCATCTTTTGCGACCCCGAGTATGTGAAAACGGCCGAATATGGCGACTTCTGGGCCAAGCTGGGTCGCGGCGAGTTCGACCAGGGCGAATACAAGCGCCGCGCCAGAGATGGCCGCGAAGTGTGGATCAACGCTTCCTACAACCCCATCCTCGACGCCGATGGCAAGCCATATAAAGTCATCAAGTTTGCCACCGACATCACGGCCAGCAAGCGCCGCAATGCCGATTACGAAGGCAAAATCGACGCCATCAGCAAGGCCCAGGCCGTGATCGAGTTCCGGCTCGACGGCACCATCATCCGCGCCAACGACAATTTCCTCACCTCCGTCGGCTACACGCTGGCAGAAATCGAAGGTAAGCACCATCGCCTGTTTTGCGAAGCGGAATACGCCAGCAGCGAGGAATACGCGCAGTTCTGGCAAAAGCTGGGCAAGGGTGCGTTCGACGCGGGCGAATACAAGCGCGTTACCAAGGACGGCCGCGAAATCTGGCTTAACGCTACCTACAATCCCATTTTCGATACTGAAGGCCGGCCTTTCAAGGTGGTCAAGTTCGCCAACGACATCACGGCCCTGAAGAAGCGCAATGCCGAATACGAAGGCAAGGTCAGCGCCATCGGCAAGGCGCAAGCGGTCATCGAATTCGACATGCAGGGCAATGTGCTGGACGCGAACGACAATTTCCTCGCCGTCATGGACTATGACTTGAGCGATATCCAGGGCGAGCACCACCGCATGTTCTGCGAGCCCGAGTATGCCAGCAGCGCCGAGTACAAGAAATTCTGGCAAAAGCTCAACCGCGGCGAATTCGACGCGGGCCGCTACAAGCGCCTGGGCAACCATGGCAAGGTGGTGTGGATACAGGCCACCTACAACCCCATCCTGGACTTGAACGGCAAGCCGTATAAAGTGGTCAAGTTCGCCATCGACATCAGCGAACAGGTCAACCTGGAAAACAGCATCCAGGCCAAGGCCGCCAACGACAGCCGCAAGGTCAATGTCCTGCTTGAATCGGTGGCGCGCGCGGCGCAAGGCGACTTGACCTGCAATATCGTGCCCGAAGGCGAAGAGCCGATCGACTTGCTGGCCGGCGGCATCAGCAAGATGATCGTCGATTTGCGCGGCGTGATCGGCAACGTGGTGTCGGCGGCCAACGGCTTTGCCGACGCCTCGCACACCATCGCCGAGCGGGCCACGGGCGTGGCCGTGGGCACGCAGGCGCTGGGCGCCACGGTGGAAGAAATGAACGCCTCCATCGACGGCCTGACGTTTTCCATCAATTCCATCGCGGAAAACACCTCGAACGCCGATTACCTGGCCAAAGCCACGCAGCAGGAAGCGGAAGCGGGCGCGCGCGCCGTCGCCAAGTCGATCGAGGCGATGGACCTCATCAACCGCTCGTCGGAAGACATCGGCGAAATCGTCAAGGTCATCAGCGAGATCGCCAACCAGACGAATATGCTGGCGTTTAATGCGGCCATCGAGGCGGCGCGCGCGGGCGAGCACGGCCTGGGCTTTTCCGTCGTCGCCGACGAAGTGCGCAAGCTGGCCGAGCGCTCCTCGCAAGCAACCAAAGAGATTTCCAAGCTGATCAACGAATCCGTCAAGCGCGTCTCGACCGGCAGCGAGATTTCGCGCCAGGCCAGCGATGCCTTCGACAAGATCGTCTCGGGCGTGGCGAAGACCACGCTGGCCATCTCGGACATCTCGAAGGCGGCCAACGAACAACTGCTGACGGCGCGCGAAGTATCGACGGCGATCCAGTACATCGCCGAGGAAACGGAAAAGTCGGCCGCCAACTGCGACAGCATCGCCCGCTCCACGGATGGGCTGAACGAGCGCGCGGGCAGCCTGAACCAGACTGTTTCCGGCTTCGTGGTGTAAGCCATGAGCCACGCGGCCACCTTGACGCCCGAGGTGCTGACGAACCTGATCGCGCTGGTGCGCCAGCATACGGGCATCGCCATGACCGCGCGCAAGAGCGCCTTGCTGGAGCGGCGCTTGCAGCCACGGCTGCAGGCGCTGTCCCTGCTCAGCTACCAGGCTTACCTGGAGCGCGTCAGCAGCGACCGCGACGAGGTGGCCCATTTCATCGACCTGGTGACCACCAACGACACCCTGTTTTTCCGCACGCCATCAATCTGGGATTACTTCCGCGACCACTACCTGCCCGCCTGGGCCGGCGCCCATCCGGGCGGCTGCCTGGAAATCTGGTCGGCGGCGGCGGCCAGCGGCGAAGAGCTGTATTCGATCGCCATGCTATGCGAGCAATTCAAGCTGCAAACGCCCGCTTTCCGCTACCACATCCTGGCCAGCGACATTTCGCAACAAATCCTGGGCGCAGCCAGGGCCGGCCAATACAGCGGGCGCTCCGTCGAGCGCATCCGCCTGTCGCACCCGGATTTGCTGCGCAAATATTTCACGCCTTCGCCGTATGGCGTCAAGGTCAACGAAGAGCTGCGGCAACACGTCAGTTTTGCGCAGCACAATCTGCTGGAAGCGTTGCGCCCGGCCCGGCAGTTCGACCTGCTGTTCCTGCGCAATGTGCTGATTTATTTCGATGCCGGGCACCAGGAAACCGTGCTGCGCCAGGCGCGCCTGAGCCTGAAGGACGAGGGACGGCTGATCCTGGGCGAGTCGGAAACCATCGCCCGCCTGGGTACCGGCTATCAATTCGAGTTTCCCATGATTTATAGGGCGGGGCTGGCATGATGCACACGCACATTGCGGCGAACGCGCCGCCGCTGCACCTGGTTGGCATGGGGCAACTTAGCGTGGGCACGCAGGGCGAACAGCTGCAGGCGCTGCTGGGCTCCTGCATCGGCATCGGTTTCATCTGGAAGAACGGCCCTTGCTGCGGCCTGGCCCACTGTTTGCTGCCGGAAGCGCCCGGTGCCGACAGCGCCCTTGGCGCCCCGAATGCACGCGCCCTAAATGCACGCTATGTAAGCCAGGCCGTGCCCTCGCTGCTGCGCCTGATGGGCGTGCGCGAGGCCGATTACGCCAACATCGACGTGGTGCTGGCGGGCGGCGCCAGCATGTTCGGCCCTGATAATGGTCATGGCCGCCTGCAGGTGGGACGGCAAAACGCGGCAGCGGCGCAAAAATACCTGGACCAGTGCGGCTTGCACGTCAGTTTTTGCGCGCTGGGCGGACGCCACGGGCGCCAGTTGCTGATCGATTGCGCCCGCCACAGCTACGCCGTCACCGATGTGGTGGCGCAACCCGAATTGATTCCACGCAAGGAATGCGCATATGGATATGCATGAAGGGCACACGGGTGAGCGCAACGGCGCCACCGAACTGTTCGGTTCCTTCCATCTGGGCGAGGATGAATTAGCCCTGCCCGCCAGTTGCATCCGCGAAGTGGTCAACTACCCCGCGAAAGTCACCGCCCTGCCCCTGTCGCCCGCGTATCTGGAAGGCATGTTCACCTTGCGCGGCAGTGTCATTCCGGTGGTCAACCTGGGCCGCTTGTTCCGCGCCGATGCGCCGCGCGCCGTTGCCACCGACAAGATCGCCATCCTCGACTTTCAGCAAGTGCTGATCGGCATCGTCTTCCAGGATACGGGCGAAATCCTGCGCGTGCCCGCCAGCGCCCGCAGCGCCCTGCAGTACGCGGCCGACGACGCGCACCACGTCATCGCCGGCACAATATTGCTCGACGGCGGCGCGCGCCTGCTGCAAATCCTCGACCCGCACGCCCTGCTACGCATCGAAAACGTGCCCCATGTGCTGGCCCTGCAGGCGACGGGCGCCAAACTCAGCACGGCCCGCTACCATGCGCAAAGCGAACGCCGGCAGTGCGTCAGTTTCCATGCGGCCGGCGCCACGTTTGGCTTTGAAATGCTGGCCATCCAGGAAATCATCCGGGTGCCGGAACTTCACAGCTCCCTGCTGAATAACGAGCTGTGCCTGGGCCGCATGCATTTTCGCGGCAGCCAGGTGGCCGTCGTCGATTTCGCCACCCTGCTGCAAGCGGCTGGGTCCGGCAAGGCGGCCAAGGCGGCGACCAGTGACCAGCGCATCATCGTCGTGCGCCTCGATGACACGACCGTGGGCTTTCTCGTCGATTCCGTCGACAGCATCGTGCATTTCTTTGGCGACGAAGTGCTGCCGATTCCCTTGCTGAGCAAGGCGCGCGCGGCCATGTTCGCCGGCTGCATCACGAAAGAGGGCCTGGGCGACATCATTTTCCTCGACCACAAGGGCATCCTGTCGCAGGCGGAGATCGTCGAAATGCGCGACGGCCACGCGCGCCTGTACCCGGCCGACGCAGAAACGGCCACCACCGTCACGCGCAAGGCGCAGCGCCGCGTCTACATCACGTTTACCGTGGAAACCCGCTTCGCCGTGGAAATCGGGCAGGTGCGCGAAATCATCGATTTCAGCGGCGCCATCACCACGCCACCGGGCATGCCGGACTGCATGCGCGGCATGCTGAACTTGCGCCAGCAAATGATCAGTATCATCGACCTGCGCCAGCTGTATGCCATGCCGGCCCTGCCGGACGCGAGCGCCGGCAAGATCCTCATCGTGGAACGTGGTAGCGAGCGCTACGGCTTCCTCGTCGACCACGTCGACAATATCATGACCATTTCCGACAGCCAGCGCTTTGCGGCGCCGCAAATCATCCGCACGGGCACGCACGACGACTTGCGCAGCGAAATGGATGAAATGATCGATATCGGCACAGAGGCGCAGCGCCTGACCCTGTCCGTCTTCCAGTGCGATCACTTGCTGGAAAAGCTGGGCTCGGCGCTGCCGCAAGCGGCATAAGCGCGGCGTCGCGCTACATGCCGGGCAACTGGTGCCCCTTGAACTGCTCGCGCAGCTTGTTCTTCTGGATCTTGCCCGTCGCGCCCATGGGCAAGGCGTCGATGAACAGCACGTCGTCGGGCGTCCACCACTTGGCGATCTTGCCCTCGAAGAACTGCAACAAAACCTCGCGCGTGACCGCCATGCCCGGGCGCAACACCACCACCAGCACGGGCCGCTCATCCCATTTCGGGTGGAACACGCCGATGCAGGCCGCCTGCAGCACGGCCGGATGCGCCATGGCCAGGTTTTCCAGGTCGATGGTGCCGATCCACTCGCCACCCGACTTGATCACATCCTTGCTGCGGTCCGTGATCTGCATATAGCCATCCGCATCGATGGTGGCCACGTCGCCCGTGGGGAACCAGCCATCTTGCAGCACATCACCGCCCTCGTTCTTGTAATACGCGGAAATGATCCACGGCCCTTTCACCAGCAAATGGCCGTAGGCAACGCCATCCCACGGCAATTCCTTGCCATCGTCGTCGACGATCTTCATGTCCACGCCGTAGATGGCATGGCCCTGTTTTTGCAGGATCTTGCGCTGCTCGTCCTTCGGCAAGTCCAGGTGCTTGGTCTGCAAGCCGCCCGCCGTGCCCAGCGGCGACATTTCCGTCATGCCCCAGGCATGGATGACTTCCACGTCGAACTTGTCGATCAGGGTATCCATCATGGCCGGAGGGCAGGCCGCGCCGCCGATCACCGTGCGGCGGAAGGTGGAAAATGTCAAGTCATTCTGCAAGGCATGGTTCAACAGCCCCAGCCAGACGGTGGGAACGCCGGCCGAAAACGTCACTTTTTCCGCCTCGAACAGCTCGTACAGCGACTTGCCATCCAGCGCCGCGCCGGGAAACACCATGCGCGCACCCGACAGGGGCACGGAATACGGCAAGCCCCAGGCATTCACGTGGAACATGGGCACAACGGGCAGCACCGTGTCGGAGGCGCACACGTTCAGGGCGCTGGGCATGGCCGAGGCGTACGCGTGCAGCACGGTCGAGCGGTGCGAATACAGGGCGCCCTTGGGATTGCCCGTCGTGCCGGACGTGTAGCACAGGGTCGCGGCCGCGTTCTCGTCGAACAAGGGCCACGTGTACTCGTCGGAATGCGTGGCGATCAAGTCTTCATAGCACAGCAGGTCGGGGATGGTGCTGCTGGCGGGCATGCGCTCGCGGTCGCACATCAGCACGAAGTGGCGCACAAAGGTGCAGTCGGCGGCGATCTTTTCCACTACGGGCAAGAACGTCAGGTCGAACAGCAGCACCTGGTCTTGCGCGTGATTCGAGATATAGGCGATCTGGTCGGGAAACAGGCGCGGATTGATGGTATGCAGCACGGCACCCGAGCCGGACACGGCATAGTAAGCTTCCAGGTGGCGATAGCCATTCCAGGCCAGGGTGGCGACCCGGTCGCCCATGCCGACACCGAGGCCATGCAGGGCATTGGCCAGTCGGCGCGCGCGCTGGTGGCAATCGCGGTAGGTGTAGCGGTGCATATCGCCTTCCACCCGCCGCGAAATGATTTCGCTGCCCCCATAATGACGCGCTGCAAACGCGATAATGCTGGAAATCAGCAGGGGCTGATTCATCATCTGGCCCATCACTGGGCTCAAGGGGAATGCCGACATCGTGTCTCCTGGGGTGAATACCCGGTTATTGTTGGAAATTAAAGACTTTCCCTAGTCTCGTACGGTCGTGCGGAAATCGTCAACGCATTTCGATATTGCATTGCAGCATGGAATTTTTGATTCCGTTTTTTGCAGTGCTGGCGTCCGGTACGGACCTTCGCGCCGTGCGGTAAAATCGGGTTCCAGGCTGGCGCTACTTGCCGGCGTATCTACTTGAATGGAATTGCCATCACCGCTCCCACCTTACCACTGGATAACGCCTTTGCGGCCTTGCCGCCTGCGTTCTATACACGCTTGATGCCCACGCCCCTGCCCGCCCCGTATTTCGTGGCCGCCAGCGCGCCAGCCGCAGCCCTCATCGGCCTCGATGCGGCGCGCCTGGCGCAACCTGATTACGTGGAATTGCTGAGCGGCAATGCGGTGGCCGAGCGCTCGCTGCCTCTGTCGGCCGTGTACTCGGGCCACCAGTTCGGCGTCTGGGCCGGTCAGCTGGGCGATGGCCGCGCCATCTTGCTGGGCGATATCGCCACCGCAGACGGTCCAATGGAGCTGCAGCTGAAAGGCGCCGGCGCCACGCCGTATTCACGCATGGGCGACGGCCGCGCCGTGCTGCGCTCATCCATCCGTGAATTCCTCTGTTCCGAAGCCATGGCGGCGCTGGGCATTCCCACCTCGCGCGCGCTGTCCATCATGGGTTCGCAGCAAGGCATCCTGCGCGAAACGGTGGAAACGGCGGCCGTCGTCACGCGCATGGCGCCTAGTTTTGTTCGCTTCGGCTCGTTCGAACACTGGTTTTACCGCAAGCAGCCGGACGAGCTGAAAATCCTGGCCGATTACGTCATCGACGGTTTTTACCCCCATTTGCGCGCCGCATCAAATCCCTATCAAGCCTTGCTGGCCGAAGTGTGCGTGCGCACGGCGCACATGATTGCGCAATGGCAAGCCGTGGGCTTCATGCATGGCGTGATGAACACGGACAATATGTCGATTTTGGGTTTGACGCTCGATTACGGCCCCTTCGGCTTCATGGAAGCGTTTGACGCCGACCACATCTGCAACCATACGGACCAGCAGGGTCGCTATTCCTACGCCAACCAGCCGCAGGTGGGCCACTGGAATTGCTACGCGCTGGGCCAGGCGCTGCTACCCTTGATTGGCGAGGTCAGCGAGGCGCAGGCGGCGCTGGACACTTACCAGCCCGCCTTTGCAGACAAGATGAATGCTTTGCTGCGCGCCAAGCTGGGCTTGCAAACCATCGGGGACGACGATACGGCGCTGTTCGACAGCATGTTTGCACTGATGCAAGCCAATCACGTGGATTTCACGAACTTTTTCCGTGCCCTGGCGACTCTGCAGTTGGCCGCCCCCGAGCATGACACGGCGCTGCGCGACATGTTCATCGACCGCCCCGCCTTCGATACGTGGGCAGCCACTTACCGCGCGCGTCTGCGGCAGGAACACAGCGTCGATGCCGAGCGCCAAGCGGCGATGAACAGCGTCAACCCGAAATACGTACTGCGCAACTACCTGGCACAAGTGGCTATCGAAAAATCCCGGCAGCATGACTACACGGAAGTGGCGACATTGCTGGAAGTTTTGCAAAAGCCATTTGACGAACAGCCCGAACACCAGCACTATGCGGCTCTGCCGCCCGACTGGGCCAGCCACCTTGAAGTCAGTTGCTCATCCTGAGGAGTTATTATGACCACGAATAAAGTCAAAAAAACCGACGCCGAATGGCGCGCCATGCTCGATTCGATGCAATACGAAGTCACGCGCCACGCGGCCACGGAACGGGCCTTCACGGGCAAGTTCTGGGACCACCATGCGCACGGCATCTATACCTGCGTTTGCTGCAATACGCCCCTGTTCGCCTCCGATACCAAGTTCGACTCGGGCTGCGGCTGGCCCAGCTATTTCCAAGCCCTCGACCCGGCCAACGTGACAGAAATCGTCGACCGTACCCACGGCATGGTGCGCACGGAAATCGTCTGTGCCGTCTGCGACGCCCACCTCGGGCACGTCTTCCCGGACGGCCCGCCGCCAACCGGCTTGCGCTATTGCATCAATTCGGCTTCCTTGCGCTTCGATCCGCAGCCTTGAGACACAGGAACGCCCGGGAGCACCTCAGTTGCTCCTAAGCCATTCCTAAGATGAATTTAATAAGACCAGTGTAAAGTCTCGCCATGAAATTTCTATTCGACCTATTCCCCCTGATCGCCTTCTTCGCCGCCTTCAAGCTGGGCGGCATGTATGAAGCGGCCACGCACGATTTCGTGCAGCAATATTTGTCCGGCTTCGTGTCAGGCGGCCTGATCAAGGCTGACCAGGCGCCGTGGATACTCGCCACCCTGGTCGGCATCGTCGCCACCGCCTGCCAAGTCAGCTATCTGCTGCTGCGCGGGCGCAAGGTCGACGGCATGCTGTGGCTGTCGCTGTTCATCTTTGTCGTGTTCGGCGGCGCCAGCATTTACCTGCATGACGATTTCTTCCTGAAATGGAAGCCGACCCTGATCTACTGGCTGTCCGGACTGGCCCTCTTGATCGCCCATGTTGGCTTCAAGAAAAACCTGATCCGCAAGACCATGGAAGCGCAAGTGCAATTGCCGGATGCCGTCTGGAACCAATTGCTGGCCGCGTGGATCATCTTCTTCGGCGCCATCGGCGCACTGAATCTGTTCGTCGCCTTCGTGCTGTATAAGGGCGACATGGCTGCCTGGGTCAGCTTCAAGGCGTTTGGCGCGACGGGCATTTTCTTTGCTTTCATCGTGGCGCAAACGCTGTTCCTGGCCAAACATATCAAGGAAGACGCATGATGAACACCACCACAGAGAATACTTCGCCGGAAACGCGCATGCAGCGCATTCGTATCCGCCTGGAAACGGCACTTTCTCCTCTGGAATGCGTACTGGAAGACGACTCGGCGCGCCACCGGGGCCACGCGGGCGCCGCCTCGGGCGGAGGTCATTACAATCTACGCATTATTTCTAGTCAATTTGAGGGGCTCAGGCTCGTCATGCGCCATCGACTGGTGTATGATTCCGTGCACGATATGATGCATAATGAGATACATGCATTGGCGATTGTGGCCTTGGCGCCGTCCGAAGTAGTGTAAGGATGGCGTTTTGGCGTATCGGGGCAACTTGGTACGCCGCTTGCCGCAAGTGTCATGCACGCGTTTTCTTTCCATGCGTTTTTTACGAAACTTTCCCTAACAGGATTTAATAATGACTTTTAAGCCAGCCCGCTTGCTGATCGCACTACTCGCCGTTGTCGCGGTACCTGTTTTTGCGCAAAATGTTGCCGTTGTTAATGGCAAGCCTATCCCATCGTCGCGCGTTGATGCAGTCGTCAAGCAAGTCGTCGCCCAAGGCCAGCAACCGGATTCGCCGCAATTGCGCGAAATGATCAAGAAAGACTTGATCGGCCGTGAAGTGCTGATGCAAGAAGCGGAAAACAAAGGTTTCGGTAAAGATGCAGCCGTCAAGCAGCAAATCGAGAACGCGCGCCAGGCCATCGTCATCAACGCCCTGGTCGGCGACTACCTGAAAAAGAACCCTGTCAACGACGCTGAAATCAAGGCTGAATACGACCGCTTCGTGGCGCAGACCGGCGACAAGGAATACCACGTGCGCCACATCCTGGTGGCGACCGAAGCCGAAGCGAAAGACATCATCGCCAAGCTGAAAGGCGGCGCCAAGTTCGAAGAGCTGGCCAAGCAATCGAAAGATGCCGGCTCGGCCGACAACGGCGGCGACCTGGACTGGGCAGCCCCATCGTCCTTCCCGAAAGTGTTTTCCGACGCCTTCGTGAAACTGCAAAAAGGCCAAGTCACCGATACCCCTGTGCAAACGCCTAACGGTTTCCACGTGATCAAGCTGGACGACACCCGCGCGGCCAAGCTGCCGACCCTGGAAGAAGTCAAGCCACAGATCGCCGAAGCGCTGCAGCAAAAGAAACTGCAAGCGTATCAGGAAGAAATGATCAAAAAAGCAAAAGTTCAGTAAGAACTGACCTCCCCGGCGCCCTTTTCGGCGCCGGTCGTGTATTCTGCGCCTGAATGCGCACTGCACGGCAGTCGCGATCTTTTGTACCGGTTTTTTGTATACTTATTAGGAATGAACATGATTTTGAAGCCAGCCCGCCTGATCTTAGCCCTGGTCGCCGTTGTGGCGATCCCTGCGTTCGCGCAAAACGTAGCCACCGTGAATGGCAAGGCCATCCCATCGTCGCGCGTTGACCAGGTCGTCAAGCAAGTCGTTGCCCAAGGCAAGCAAGCCGATTCGCCACAATTGCGCGAAGCCATTAAAAAAGACCTGATCGGCCGTGAAGTGCTGATCCAGGAAGCCGACAAGCAAGGTTACGGCACGCGTCCGGAAATCAAGTCGCAAATCGACAATGCCCGTCAAAGCATCATCATCAACGCCCTGCTGGCCGACTACGTCAAGAAAAGCCCTGTCAAGGACGCTGAAATCAAGGCCGAGTACGACAAGTTCAAGGCACAGGCGGGCGACAAGGAATACCATGCACGCCACATCCTGGTGGCTACCGAAGCCGAAGCGAAAGACATCATCGCCAAGCTGAAAGGCGGCGCCAAGTTCGAAGAACTGGCGAAAGTATCGAAAGACGGTTCCGCAGCCAATGGCGGCGACCTGGACTGGGCTAGCCCTGCTTCGTACGTCAAACCATTCTCCGACGCCATGGTTGCCTTGAAACCAGGCCAGGTCACGCAAACGCCCGTGCAATCGCAATTCGGCTTCCACGTGATCAAGCTGGAAGAAACCCGTCCGACGAAGCTGCCGTCACTGGAAGAAGTCAAGGGTCAAGTGGCCGAGTCGCTGCAACAAAAGAAACTCGCCGCCTACCGCGACGAGCTGATGAAGAAGGCAAAAATCCAGTAATAGTGGATAAAGATGAAAAGGCGCTCCACGGAGCGCCTTTTTTACGCCTGGACATGGGAAAACAGCATGAACTTGCACGCGGAATTAAAAATCGCACTCGAAACGGCCGCCGACCCCACCCGTGCCGCGCCCATGCAGGCGTATATGCGCGACCAGTTCGTGTTCCTGGGCGTGGGTGCACCACAGCGCCGGCTGGCGGCCAAGGCCTTGCTGGCGAGCCTGAAGGGCATCGATCCGGGGACGCTACTGGAACACGCGCAACTGCTGTGGCAGCAGCCGCAGCGCGAGTACCAGCACGTGGCGCTCGACATGCTGGCCGTGCACGTGCGCCAGCTGAGCATCGATCATCTCCCCGCCCTGCTGGCACTGGCGCGCCAGCGCGCCTGGTGGGATAGCGTCGACGGCATGGCGGGCGTCGTCGGCGACGTGCTGCAGGCGGAACTGCGGCGCGGCGGCGATGGCCATGCGCACATGGACGCGGCCTTGCGCCACGACGACTTCTGGCTGCGCCGCATCGCCATGCTACACCAGCTGGGCTGGCGCGCTGACACGGATGCCGCTTGGCTATTTGACGCGGCCCTGGCGCTAGCGCATGAAGACGCGTTTTTCATCCGCAAGGCCATCGGCTGGGCCTTGCGCGATTACGCGCGCCACGCCCCCGAAGCGGTGACGGCGTTTGCCAACGCGCACCGCCAGCAGTTATCGCCGCTCAGCTACCGCGAAGCGTTGAAGCACCAGCTACGCTGAACCCCGACCCGCCCAGCAGGCGCAGCGCGGCGTCGATGCGCGGCGCGGCATCCCAGGCTGGCACCGGTGCCAGCAAGCCCAGCGCCATTTGCCGCAGAGGCTCGGCGATCACCATGGCCAGCAGCAAGCCGGCCAGTTCGTACCCATCATGCCCATCCTGCCCATCCCGTAGCAGCAGATGGCCGCGCGCCGCCTGACGCTGCAACCACTCGGCCAGCAAGGCCGTGCCCCGCTCGATGCCGTTGCGTTGATACACGGCCAGCAAGTCCGCGCGCGCGGGAAATTGCGTGCACAGCAGGCGGAACAGGCCGACAGCATCGGCCGTCAGCACGCGCGCCGCCATCGCCTGCAATACCTCTTTCAAAAGCGGCAAGACCTCGCCAGGCGCGGCCGCATCGTGCGACATGGCCGGCAGGTAAGCATCCGTCCAGCCGCGCACCACCAGGGCGACGAGGTCCTCGCGGTTGGCTGCGTACTGATACAGCGACTTCTTTGCCATACCCGCATGGCGCGCCACCGCTTCCATGGTCGTGGCCGCATAGCCCTCGTGCAGCAGCAGCCAGGTGGCCGCCTGCACGGCCGCTACGCGTGCCTCCTCGGGCGGCCGCGCCGGACGGCCCCGTCCACGCAAGGCCTTGCTTTCTTCTTGCTGCATGCCAGCTCCAGTCTTGATCGTTGAACAATTCTACACTAAAACATATTAAAGAAACGTTTATCGTTTCTTTAATATATAATTGTCGCACCCTAACAAAGGAGAACGACATGACGAAGCATATTGAATTCCCATGGAGCATCACCAGCACGGGCGACTTGCTCGACCCGTTTCCCCTGCACCTGGAAACGGGCATCACTCGCCTGGATAATGGCTGCCTGCTGGTGGCGGCGCGCACGGAGCTGCACGGCTGCAGCGGGCGCATGCTGGACTGGTGGTTTACGTTTTTCGAGACGACGCAGCACATCAAGTGGTGGCATCCGCACGACCACGTGGCGCACCATGGCTGGAACAGCGCGTGGAAAAAGGGAGAGAGTTACTACGGCGCCTCGATCGAAGCGGTGGAATCCCTGGGCGACATTCCGCCCGTGAAAGCCAAGCTGAAGTTCCACGATCCGGAAGACGTGTTTGATCCGGCGCAACTGCAACAGGCAAAGGACAGCGGCGCCCTGTCGGCCGCCATCTGCGCGCGCATCGGCTTTGGCGAGCATGTGCAGCTGGACCCGCAGGGCGACCCGCTCGACGGCGAAATGCTGCACCTGACGCGCGACACGCCCACGGGCTGCGTGCTGCGCAGCCGCTTCCTGCTGGGTCGTAACAGCCTCGATCCCGTGCGCGATGTGCCTGACGTGCTGGGTCTGAATTTGCTGCGCCATTGCTACAGCGAATTTACCTATTTGTCACGCTTCCTGCCCTCGCTGTATTACGGCGAGCATGCCAACGGGGAAAAGGCCCCGCTGCCCTGGTAAGCCGGCGGCTCACAGCCGCTTGTGCATCCGCGCCAGCGGCAGTTTGATGTCATCGGGCAAGTCCAGATGAAACTCTTCAGTAACGGCGAAGCCGCTGGCCAGGTATAGCGGCACGCCGGGCAAGGTGGCGGCCAGTTCCAGCGCACTGAAACCGGCGCCCAGCGCCTGCCGTTCGCAATGGCGCATCAGCATGCTGCCCAGGCCCTGGCGGGCGGCTGCGGGCTCCACAAAGAAGGCGCGGATGCGGCCCGGCTGGCTGGCCGGATCGAGCAGCAGGTCAGGCCCGCTCTTGGCGCGATCGGCGCCATACAGGGTGGCGCGCTGGCTCCAGCCACCACAGGCCAGCATGGCGCCATCGCGTTCGATGACGAAGTACGTCCGGTCGGCAAGCAGTTGCGTATCGACGCCGAATACATGGCGCGTCACGGCCTCGGCCTGCTCTTCACTATAAAACCCGGCGCTCAGTGCCACGCCGGAGCGGGCGATCAGTGCGTTCATTTGCGGCACGTCGGCCGGCAGCGCCACGCGCAGGCTGGTCAAGGCGCCAAAGCTGAACCAGGCACGCGCGATGCGTCCCTGCTCCACCTCATAGCTCGCCACCAGTTCCTGCGCGGAAACACCGTCCGGCGTGTCGCCATGCACGATTTCATGGTCGATCACCAGCTTGCCGCAGGCGATGCGGTTGAGCAACTGCGCTTGCGGCTTGCTGGCGGCGAAACGGGCCGTGAAACGGGGACCGATTTGCGCACTGCCTGCGGCCAGCAAGGTAGCGGGATGCTGGAATTGCTGCGCATCATCGGCGTAGATGGCCAGCAGGGCCGGCACGTCGTGTGCGTTATACGCGTCCAGTTGTGCCTGGACCACCGCCGTGGGCGAAATGCGTGTATCGTTGGCAAGCGCCATGCGTGCACCTGTTGTGGTGTGGTTGGAAAGTTGCAAAGCGTAACACTGTCGCCCCTGTCGCGGCGCAGTTTGCTGCGATAATTATAAGAGTCGTTATAAGACTCGTTATAAGATTCGTCGCAAGAGGCATTTTCAAACGTCACCAATCAATCGCAAATCGCAGCAGGAGTAGATATTATGAAATGGGATGGCAATCGCGAAAGCGACAATGTGGAAGACCGCCGTGGCGAAGACGGTGGGGGCGGCGGCGGTGGCGGCTTTGGTTTTGGCGGCCGCTCGATCGGCATCGGCACCATCGTAATCGCCCTCGTCGGCTCGTATGTGCTGGGCGTCAATCCCCTGACCTTGCTGAACCTGCTCAGCGGCGGTGGCGGCCAGGTCAGCACCCAGCAAAGCCAGGCACCCGCGCGCCAGCCGCCCGAATCGGACGAGATGGCCCGCTTCGTGAAAACCGTGCTGGCCGATACGGAAGACACCTGGGGCGCGCTGTTCAAGGCCGAAGGCGGCAGCTATGTGAAACCGAAGCTGGTGCTGTTCTCCGGCAGCACGCCGACGGCCTGCGGCACGGGCCAGAGCGCCAGCGGGCCTTTCTATTGCCCCGGGGACCAGAAAGTCTACCTGGACCTCGAATTCTTCAAGCTGATGCAGCAGCGCTTCAAGGTCTCGGGCGAATTTGCCGAAGCCTATGTGATCGCTCATGAAGTGGGCCACCACGTACAGAACCTGCTGGGCTTATCCGAGAAGGTCGACAAGGCGCGCCGCACGCAATCGGAGCGCCAGGCCAACGCCATGTCCGTGCGCCTGGAATTGCAGGCCGACTGCTTTGCCGGCGTGTGGGCGTATCACGCGAACCAGGACCGCAAGATCCTGGAACAGGGCGACGTGGAAGCGGCCCTGAAAGCGGCCACGGCCATCGGCGACGATGCGCTGCAGCGGCAGTCGCAAGGCCATGTCGTGCCGGACTCGTTTACGCACGGCACCTCGGAACAGCGCGTGCGCTGGTTCAGCAAGGGCATCGAGAGCGGCCAGATTGCACAGTGCAATACGTTTGAGGCGCGCCAGCTGTAATGCAGGCAAAGCAAGCATGCCGCCTGGTCTGGCGGCATGCGCTCAGGGCATGCCGACGTCGTAGCGCTTGCCCAGTCTTTTTAGTTCGCCTGTCTCGATCAGGCCATTCAGTTCCTGGTCAAACTGCAGGCGCAACTTGTCAAAGGCGGGCGAGCGGGGAAAGGCAAAATAGCCGTTCTGTATTTCGATGACTTTGGGCAGGGGTTTCACCTGGCGCCCATAGCCGAGGCGGGCAATCACGGGGTCGGTGTTGCGGCGGTTGCTGACGAACACGTCGACGTGATTGTGCACCAGCATCTTCAAGCCATTTTCCACATTGTTGGCCACGCTGACCTGCAAGCTGGGCCGCACACGCTCCCAGTCCGCGCCGTAGGCCCAGCCGTTGAGCAGCACCACCCTGCGCTGCTTCAGCACGCTGTAATCGCCATCCCAGCCAAAACTGGCGTCCTGGCGCGTATAAAAGACCATCTGGTCCTGGTAAAACGGCTTGTCGGAAAACCCCATGCTGGCAATGCGCTCGGGCGTCTTGTAGGGGCCGATCAAGATATCGGCCTGGCCCTGCACCAGCATGGCTTGCGCGCGCGCCCACGGCACCATGCGAAAACGCACGGTATGACCCGTGCGCGCCGCCATCAGGCGCAGCAATTCCGCGCCCAGTCCGCCATATTCGCCGCTCTCCTGATACTCGAACACGCGCTCGAACTGCGCACCCACGGCCAGCAGCTCGCGCGCCTGCACCGGCAAAGGCACGGCGAATGCCGGCCACAGCAGCGCCAAGGCCAGCAGGCGCCGCCCCGCTCTACCCATCAGCCGACGATGCGCAAGGAGTAATCGGTGGCCCGCACATCCTTGGTCAGGCTGCCGATCGAGATGCGGTCCACACCTGTTTCGGCAATGGCGCGCACGGTATCGACATTGATGCCGCCCGACGCTTCCAGCAAGGCACGGCCCTCCGTCAGGGCCACGGCGGCGCGCATCATCTCGTTGCTGAAGTTATCCAGCAGCACAGACACGGCGCCCGCGTCCAGCGCTTCCTGCAATTGCGCCAGGGTTTCCACCTCGATTTGCACGGGCACGCCCGCGTCGAGGTTGCGCGCGTTTTCCAGGGCCTGGCTGACGCCGCCAGCGGCCGCGATATGGTTTTCCTTGATCAGGATGCCGTCGTACAGCGCCAGGCGCTGGTTCTTGCCGCCGCCGACGCGCACCGCATACTTTTGCGCCAGGCGCAGGCCAGGTAAGGTTTTGCGCGTGTCCAGGATGGATGCCTTGGTGCCGGCAATCACATCGACATACTGGCGCGTGGCCGTGGCGACCGCCGACAGCAGTTGCAGGAAATTGAGGGCGCTGCGCTCGGCCGTGAGCAAGGCGCGCGCCGGCGCCTGAATCGTGCAGACGACGCTGTCGGCCGTCATCCTGTCGCCTTCGGCGTAATGCCAAGCGATATCGATGCTGCGATCCAGGCTTTTCATGATGCCTTCGAACCACGGTGCGCCGCACAGCACGGCTGCTTCGCGCACGATGACGCGGGCCGTGACGATGTGGTCGGGCGGCACCAGCTCGCCCGTCAGGTCGCACTGGCCCACGTCTTCCAGCAAGGCGGCCAGCAGATTGCCTTCGAATGCGCGCGCCAGGGCGGCATCGAAAGGGGCGAAAGAATTAACGAGGGTACTCATGCTGGACCGATTCCTTGGAACAATGTGGTTTCTTTTGCCAGGTCCGCGCCCGGCTTGAGGCCCGCCTTCTTGGCGGCGGCGAAGTCAAGCATGCGATTGATCGAGCGCACGGCCAGCTGGCCGACTGCGGGATCGACGTGGATTTCGTTGTGCATGTTTTCCAGCGTTTGCGCCAGGTTCAACAAGCCATTCATGGCCATCCACGGGCAATGCGCGCAACTCTTGCACGTGGCGCTGTTGCCGGCCGTGGGCGCTTCGATGAAGCGTTTGCCCGGCGCGGCCGCGCGCATCTTGTGCAGGATGCCGTTGTCGGTGGCGACGATGAAGGTATCCGTGTCCATGGTTTGCGCTGCCGCAATCATTTGCGACGTCGAGCCCACCATGTCGGCCAGCGCCACCACGTTGGCGGGCGATTCCGGATGTACCAGCACCTTCGCTTGCGGATACTCTTCCTTCAGCAAATCGAGTTCGATGCCCTTGAATTCATCGTGCACCAGGCAGCTACCCTGCCACAGCAGCATGTCGGCGCCCGTTTGCTTCTGGATATACGAGCCCAGGTGTTTATCGGGCGCCCAAAGGATTTTCTTGCCCTGCGCATGCAGGTGGGCGACGATGTCGAGACCGATGGACGACGTCACCATCCAGTCGGCGCGCGCTTTTACAGCCGCGCTGGTGTTCGCATAGACAACGACCGTACGGTCCGGATGGGCATCGCAGAAAGCCGTGAATTCGTCCACCGGGCAGCCGAGGTCGAGCGAACAGGTCGCGTCGAGGTCGGGCATCAGCACGGTTTTCTCGGGACTGAGGATCTTCGCCGTTTCGCCCATGAAACGCACGCCGGCCACGACCAGGGTTTTGGCCGGATGGTCTCGCCCGAAGCGGGCCATTTCCAGGGAATCGGAGACGCAGCCGCCCGTGGCTTCGGCCAGGTCTTGCAGGTCAGCATCAACGTAGTAGTGGGCAACGAGCACGGCTTCGCGCTCGATCAGCAGGCGCTTGATGCGCGTGATCAGTTCGGCTTTTTCAGCCGGGGACGGCGTCGCTGGCGTGCGTGCCCAGGCGTGGGCAGTGCAGCTGGTTCCGTCTTGTGGATGTTCATATTCGACGGATTTAATGGCTAAAGTTTGCATGGCGTAGGGTAGCTGGGTGAGAATACACGATGGCATATCGGCAGACCGATTGCCCAGCCTGCGACACTGCATGCCGGAAGCGCTGCATGCGCCATCCGGCAACCCATCGAATTAATCGATGCCTTGGCTCTTCAAATAATCTTCGTAATTACCGCTGTAATCGACAATGCCGTCTTCCTTGATCTCGATGATGCGGTTGGCCAGCGACGACACGAATTCGCGGTCATGCGAGACGAAGATCAGGGTGCCCGCGTATTTTTCCAGCGCAATGTTCAAGGATTCGATCGATTCCATGTCCATGTGGTTGGTCGGTTCATCGAGCATCAGCACGTTGTGGCGGCCCAGCATCAGCTTGCCGTACATCATGCGGCCTTTTTCACCACCGGACAACACCTTGACAGCCTTTTTCACATCGTCGCCGCCGAACAGCAAACGGCCCAGGATGGAACGCACGGCCTGATCATCGTCGCCCTCTTTCGTCCACTGGCCGATCCAGTCGGTCAGGTTCGTGTCCTTGGCGAAATCTTCCGTCGGGTCTTGCGGCATGTAGCCGACGTTGGCGTTTTCCGCCCACTTCACGCGGCCCTGGTCTGGCTGCAGGCCGGCGATCTCGCCTGCGATGCAACGCAGCATGGTGGTCTTGCCGGCGCCGTTGGCACCGATGATGGCGATGCGCTCGCCCGCTTCGACCATGATGCTGAAATTCTTGAACAGCTGGCGGTCAAAACCTTTCGAGATATTCTCGACTTCCACGGCCAGGCGGTGCAATTTCTTTTCGCCGTCGAAACGCACGAACGGATAGGCGCGCGACGATGGCTTGATGTCGTCGACCTTGATTTTTTCGATCTGCTTGGCGCGCGATGTCGCCTGGCGGGCCTTGGATTTGTTGGCGGCGAAGCGGCGCACGAATTCCTGCAGCTCGGCAACCTTGTCTTTCGCTTTAGCGTTGTTGGCCAGCTGCTGGTTGCGCGCCTGGGTCGAGGCGAACATGTATTCGTCGTAGTTACCCGGGTAAATCTTCAGGGTGCCATAGTCCATGTCGGCCACGTGGGTGCACACCTGGTTCAGGAAGTGGCGATCATGGGAAATGATGATCATGGTGGAGTTGCGCTCGTTAAGCACGTCTTCCAGCCAGCGAATCGTGTTGATGTCCAGGTTATTCGTCGGCTCGTCGAGCAGCAGGATGTCCGGGTTCGAGAACAGCGCCTGCGCCAGCAGCACGCGCAGCTTCCAGCCTGGCGAGACATTGCTCATCGGGCCTTGATGCAGCTCAATGGCGACACCGGCGCCCAGCAGCAGTTCGCCCGCGCGCGATTCGGCCGTGTAGCCGTCGTATTCGGACACTTTGCCTTCCAGATCGGCCGCCTGCATGTAGTCGTCGTCAGTCGCTTCCGGATTCGCGTAGATCGCGTCGCGTTGCTGGATGGCGGCCCACATTTCCGTATGGCCCATCATGACCACGTCGAGCACGCGCATGTCTTCAAAGGCAAATTGATCCTGGCGCAGCTTGCCCAGGCGCTCGTTGGTATCGAGCATGACGTTGCCGCCCGACGGGTCGAGGTCGCCGCCCAGGATCTTCATGAACGTCGACTTGCCGCAGCCGTTGGCGCCGATCAAGCCATAGCGGTTGCCGTCGCCGAACTTGACGGAGATATTCTCAAACAATGGCTTGGCGCCAAACTGCATCGTAATATTTGCTGTAGATAGCATGTGATATTGGGTCTTTATTCAGTTAAAACAGCTAGTTAAGTACTTTCCTTCCATTATACAGCACCCACCCTCATCACTCTATAGTGGTCCGCCATGGGCGACCGGAATGTATGCGGAGAAATAATGGCAAGAAAATATGATTGCCGCATTTTAATTTAGCGGATACGCTGCGTGACATCCGTTTTCTACCCTCCACCTCACAGGCTTCACTTGAAAAAAATCACTATCGCCGCGGCCGTGGCCGTCATTGCCGTCGCCGCCACCGCCTACGCTTCGCCGTACTACGCCTTGCACCAGATCAAGACCGCCCTGGCCGAACGCAACGCCGAGGCTCTGGCCACACACGTGGACTTCCCCGCCTTGCGCGCCAGCGTCAAGGCTCAGCTGGAAAGCAATATGGCCCGCAGCATCGAGGCAACAGCCGGCAGCGACAATCCCTTGGCCGCCCTGGGCCAGTCGATCGCCAACGCCATGCTGGGCAAGATGGTCGACACCATGGTCTCGCCCGCTGGCGTCGTTGCGCTGGTCAACAAAAGCGCCGTCGGCCCGCAAGCGGGAGCGGATGCAAGTGCGGATGCCCCGGCCGATGGCGCGCAGCAAAAGGCCGACTATTCGGCGAGCTATGCCGGCGTGAACACCTTCGTCGTGCGCGCGAAGGATGGCAAGGCACAGGAAGGCGCACTGGTCCTGCTGCGCCATGGCGTATGGGGCTGGAAACTGAGTTCGATTGAGCTGGCGTCAGCAGTTGCCGGACGGTAAGACAACTGCGGCGGCATGTCATCAGACCGGCGTGCCGCTGCTGTGTAAAGTGGCTAACGCACCGGAATGTCAAGACCCGCTTGGTTGTACACGCGTTTATCGCTACACTCGAGCGTCGCGTCGCACGCCGTGCCAGATAAACATCCATGAGGTTGTATGCTGACAAAATATGTTCTGACACTGGGCTTGGGCCTGTGCTTCGCCAACTCGGCCCTGGCTGCCGGCCCGATTAATGCAGAACAAGTCGAGCGCAGCCATTCTGTCGCCTCGCGCATGCAGGCGGAAACGTCCAGCGCCGCCGATCCGGATGCCCCCGCGCTGCTGCCCGTGCCCAGCGACATTTCGCTGGCCGAGCTGGAGCGCCGCTGGGCGTTGGGACAGGCGCAGGCCGAAGAAAAACACTTTAGCAGCGCGCTCGACCCGGCCGCGCTGACGGCCCTGGCACAGCAGATGGAGTGCCACGATATCGTCGGCACGCAGCCGTATGGCTTCCCGCAGGATCAAGCGCACCCCACTGTGCTGAGCGGCGCACACCTGTTGGCGCGCTGCCCGGACAGGGCCTACGTAACGATCACGGCGATGTCGATGGCAGGCAAGACGGGCAAGCGCGTCACGATTTCGCCGCAAGCGTTCAAACAGACGGTGGATGGCAGGCCCGCGCGGCGCCTGTATTACAAGGCGCCCAACGGACGCCAGAAGGAATCGCTGACCATCGTCGATGGCAGCTATGTGTATGCGCTCGAGTACTGGTCGCTCGATGCTGGCAAGCAGGCCGGCATCGCGGGAGAACGGCGGCTGGAAAAAGTATCTTCGTTGCCCCGCGCCCAGCCTCGCGGCGGCGCGCACGAGGTGTTGGCATGGCCGGAAATGAAATAAGCAATGATCGCCTCCCTGTGCCACATATTCTTTGACATGGCTTCAGGCAAGGCCCTTGCGTGGATCGGCGGCCAGCTGTTTGTTGTGTTTGGTATTCTGGGGGGGGGATATATTTTTGCCAGCCAGCTTGCGCAAGGCAAACATCATCGACTAGCGGCGGCAAGCATGCCGCCGCTAGTGGCGAAGCCCGTTTACATGCCCAGGGACTTGAGCAGGTCGGCGTTGTCGTCGTCTTCCGGTTCCACTGCCGGCGCGGCGTCGCGTTCGCGGTTCGCGTATTCCGTATCCATCAGCGAGTCGGCATCGACTTCGCGCGAATCGAAATCGTGCAGCTTGATGAACTCGGTACGGTCGATCGCCAGTTCCAGATAGAAAATATTGTTCTTTTCCGTGTAGAAGGTGACGCGGCGCATTTCCGGGCGGTCCAGCGGCGTGTCGACGCTGAGCATCACCTGCTTGTTCAGCACCAGCATCTTCGGCTGGCTCTGGGTGATGTTCGTTTGCAGTTCGCGTCGCACCTTGCCCGTGAAGTCGCCCACGATCTGGTTCATCAGCTCGCCCATGATGTTCGACACTTCGTCCGACGTGTAGAAATTGGCCAGTTCCGACTTCGGCATGCCCATGTGCAACATGTAGCGCTCGTAGATTTCCATCGCCGTATCGGCGGCAAAATTGAGCACCACCAGGCCCGTGAAACCGCCATCGAACATCACGAAGCAACCGATGTCCGGCTTCAGGCCGGTCTTCGTGATGCGCTGCACCATGCCTGAATAATTGACTCTGCTTTGCGTTGCAACGTTGAGCACCCGAACCACCGAGTTGCACAAACTCATCAACAAATCTTCTGTACCGTACACAACATCCTTTTCTGCATCCATGAGCAACCTCTCCTACTATTTTAAGATGACAGCACTGTTTCCCCGCCCGTCGCGAGCCGAAACACGATAGTTTCGCTCAGCAAGCGGACGACGTCACCTTTGCATGCCTGACCTTGCCTAGCCGTGCGAGCCGCGTTGCCGCTGACACGAACCGCCCTCTTACTTTTTCTGTATAGAAATAAGTATCAGATGCGCAGAATACCCAGATGTAACATTTCCGTCCAGCCATACCTGCATTTACTTGACGATCTGTGCGGAAATACCATATCTGGGCTGAGCATGGGCATCGGCACAGGAAATAGTAACTAAAAATCAAGTGCCCGCAAGACCACGCTGCTGACCAGCAGATCGCGGCTCAGATATGCGAAGGCGCGCTGGCCGATGCGCAGCCGGTGGATGTCGAAGATGGCCAGCAAGTCACCGCCCTGACTCTGGTCCAGGCTGCGCAATGCGGTCACGGTAATGCGGCAAGACTTTTCAACCCCAAAAACAGCCAGATGGAAGCGGATAGCGTCGCCCGCTGGCTCGAGTGCGATGCTGTCGCGCAGGATGTCATAAGGCATGGCCGCCGCGCCCGTTCATATGGCCAACGTGGCGACAGCCCCGACATGCAGGGGCAGGTCGATGATGAAGACACAGCCATGACCAGGCACGCTTTCCACGCTCAAGCTGCCGCCATTTGCTTCCACACTGCGCCGGGCAATCGACAGCCCCAAGCCCAGGCCCGTCTTGTTGGCGCCGCCTTGCGTAAAGGGCAAAAACAAGTCATCTGCGGCCTGCGGCGACAGGCCGACGCCATTGTCTTCCACTTCGATCCTGATCCGCTCGCCGTTCGCATACGCGCGCAGCACCACCGTGCCACTCGGCGCGGCAAACTTGAAGGCATTCTGCAGCAGGTTCCCCACGGCACAGAGTAGCAAATCCTTGTCCGCATCGAGCTGCAGCAAGGGAGCGACCTCTTCCACAATCAAGGTGCAACGTAGCAATTCCGCTTCCAGGTTGGCCGAATGGCTCAATTCACTGATGAGGTTGCTCAAGAAGAAAACCGAGCGCTGCAAGGTCAGGCCCGCCTCCACCCGCACTTCCGCCAGCGAGCGGTCGATCAGCGTCCGCAAACCCACGAGGCTGCGGTCGAGCACAGCCCCAGTCGCACCCGCCACGCCCATGCTGCCCTGTTTCAGCGCGGCGACGGCCAGGCTGGCCGTGCCCAGGTGATTGCGCAATTCATGGGCAAAATAGCCGATGCGCTGGCTCAATGCCAGTGCCTGCTCATTCGCAATGAGCACGTCACGCCGCTGGGTAAATTCGGAAACGGCTTCGGCAATGCCATTGTCGAGGCAACGGTTCAGCGTCCTGAATTCCTCAACAGCAAATTGCTCGTCCAGCGCTACGGCAAGATCGCTGACGGCCTGGCACAGGTCGCCATAATCGTGCACCACCTGGCTGACGGAATAGCCCAGCGCCAGCAACTGCCCGCCATGCGTGGTGGCGCTGTCGGCCAGTTCCGATGTCGCCAGCGCATTGCCATCGGCGGGGCCGGAAATGGCCAGGCTCTTCGCCATCTGGCCCTCCTCCTCCGCCTTCAGAGTGCGGATCAGCTGATCCAGGAAGATGGGTATGCCATGTTGCAACTGTTGATCGGTCGGCAATCGCAACGGCCTCTTGGCAACTTTATCTCGGCAACGGCGCTCCAGCTCGGCGCGATTTTCAGCTAGGAATATATGCATCATGGCGTTTCCAGCAATCTCAATGATTAAGAATAAACAAGCCTAGCGTGGTGAGCTGGCAAGTACCGTCTGCTACCGAACATAGTCGCGCGCAAGCCCGCCTGGCGCCGTGCAGCGCACGCGCCGACCGTCTCCCTGTGCTATTGTCATCAGATACATAACCAAGCAGGTGCTACGCATGCAAAACATCGTTACCAGCGTTTCGTTCCGCTACATCGATCCGCGCCAGAAGGAACCGGGGCCGAGTAGGGAATTCATCAACCAGAACATTCTGCTACCGCCGGGCGCCCATTTGCCGCGCATAGGCGAAGCCATCGAACTGATGCATTGGGACTTGAACCGCGACATGAAATCCGGCGTGTATTCGGTCCTGTTTGTCCACACGCGCATCGCCTTGTTTGATGGCAAAGACAAGCCTTCCGGCTGGCACACCACGATCACCGTGGGGCCGCAGTCCGACGACATCGACGCGCGCTTCCTCACCGCCCCGTCCTGACAACCGTGCGGCCCTTGTTGCGGCCAGGCTTGAGCACCTAAAATAGTGCTTTATATTAAACATGACCGTGACGGCAGCCGGTGGCGCTGTCACGCACGATGCAGGGAAGTCAATGAACACACTTTTAGCGCAGGCAACGGCGGAAATGATGGCGGCCGTGGAGGCGTGGTTTGTCGAGCGCCTGAAGCGTACCGACCTGGAAGCCGCCGTGAACCGGACCACCTTGCAGATGGGTATCTTTAATGATTTTTTGCTCGACTACAAACCCGGACGCACGACGGCCGACGATTTCCATCTGACTGATACCGATGAGTTCGCACCAAGGACGCCATCGCGCCTGGATGAAGCCGTCGTGCGCGACACCATCGCGCCCCAGCTGGCTGCCATGGTACTAGCGAAGCTGGAGAAACTGGCCGACACGCCCCTGATCGACTATCGCTTCAGCTTTCGCGGCAAATTCCAGACGGCACAGGGCAAGCTGCACCTGAAGCTGATCGACTACGTCAACGAAGGCAAGCGCCAAACCTTGCTCGAGCACATACACACTTACATCACGCAAAAACTGGAGCGCGGCAGCAGGCCGACAAAAAAGCTGGAAACGTTTTTCCTGACGCGCCACCTACTCGATCCTTACCTGTTTCCGCAGCCCGATATCGCCTGGACGATTGCGCAATTCGAACGCATAGAGCAGTTGAACAAGTCACGGCCGCAGGCGCTGGCAGAACATCGCAGCGATATCATCCAGGCCGTGTCGGCCTGGGCGGAGCAGCAATTTCTGCCGCAGTTCTATGATGTGCAGCAATCGGCCTATTGCAGCACGAAATACACCTTGAAAACGGGCGCGGCGCCCGATACGCAAGCGCTGCAGCCGATCGATCTGCTGCTGTATGGCGCCGTGATGATATTGCGCCACGAACCGAGCTACGCCAAATCAAAGGGCCTCAAGTTCCTGGAAATTGCCCGCGAACTGGGCAGCGAACGGGCCGTGCGCATGCTGTCAGAAGGCAGCGGCAGCTTCCCCGATGCCGACATCCATATAAAAAATGCACTGCTGGAATGCCGCGCCAACGACGTGTTTGCCACGATCAACATCAGCATCTTCCGGGAAGAAGAAGACGCGTATGCGCAGGCGCTGGCGTTCATCACGCGTCTGCTGAACAACGGTTTCCCGAAAAGCTACCAGATCAAGCTCAAATCGAAGGTGAAGCAATATCTTCCCTTGAAAGGACTGGCCAAATCCGATACGCACCGCTTCTTTGCCAACGCCCTCGCCTGGCCTGGCCTGCAGCCGCAGCTGGAAGCATATGCGCGCGCGGCCATCGAGCAATTCGAATTCTATGCCGACACGGAAGGTGAAAAAAATTGCATGCCCGGCAGCTATGCCACGTTTGGCCTGGGCTTGCTCGACGCGCGTTATTTCCCCCTGGTACAGCACTACATGGCCAACGTCGACGAAGAGCATCAATCCGTGCAGGATCAGTTTACGGCCGCCTTCGCCGAACAACATGGCGTCACGCACGACTCCGCTCCCGTGCTGGCAGCGTGTCTGCGCGCATGCACGGATAACGCAAAAATCAGGATCCAGGTGGCACTGGAGGAGGTGGAGAAACTGGAACTGTTCTGCCAGCAACTGCAGGGCCTGGAAGGTTATCTGGTGGAGCACATGCTGTATCCGATCTGGGGCAAGCTGGAAAAACTCGCGGCCCTGGCCCGCAAGGCGCATGGCCGGCGCAAGGAGCTGCTGCTGGCCTTGCTGGCAGCGGCGAGCAGGGCGGACGCTTGAGGTCACTACGTTATGTGCGCAACGTTATGACTTTCACCATATACAATGCGCGCGCCAGAATTACTGCAAAATATCTTTTGGCGCCTGACATCGAATCGTGGAGAAAATACATGCATCAAACACAAGAAATATCGCGCGCTGCGCTGTTGGCAGCAAGCTTTGCGGCTGCCGTGGCGCTGGCCCAACCCGCCATCGCCGCCGAAACAGCCGTCGCACTGGCCCCGGTCGAGGTGGCCAATCTGTACATCAAAACCATCATCAACAAGGATGAAGCCAGCGTCGCCAAGCTCAACGCCTACCTGCGCCCCACCCGCCTGGCGGGCCACCAGAGCGCCGAATATGCGTCGTACAGCGGCTTGAAGGAAGCGGACGCCAAGTTCCCGACGGAAACCGGCAAGCTGATCGCCGACCTGTTCCCGACCGCCATGCAAGCAGCCGTGACCCCGGCCGCCGAACTGCTGGCCGCGAATGTCATCGCCGCCAAGAATGGCGCCGTGTGCCAAGCCACCAAGGCGGACCCGGTGACGGTGGAAAACGGCATGCAGACGGCCGCCGTCAGCTTCGAATGCCAGGTCGTCAAAGTGCCAGTGGCATGGGCGGCTGCCGCCCAGCAACTGGCCAAAAGCGGCTGCAAGGTCGAGCAATGTACAGCCGGCCTGAAAAAAATCGCCGCAACCTACACCAGTGCGCCGAAGCAGACCTGGCGTGCCGTGTTTGCCGTCAGCCGCGAAAAGAACTCGGAAGCCTGGCGCAACGATTTCGCGCGCGAAACATTCGATGAAATCTGGGATTACCTGTAATCCTGGCGTCATTTAGAATGGCCGGATGAACAAATTTACTCCGGCCCCACAGCCCGCAGGCCTGGCCCTGCTGCGCCTGATTGACCCCGAGCATGTGGAAGGCGCGCTGGTCAAGCAAGTACTGGCACAGGACCTCGCCAGCCTGCACGGCAAGCAATTGCTGGCGCTGCTGCGCCGGTTGCGCGCCGCCCAATCCAACCAGCACGATTATGCAGGCGCCAGCCCAGCGCAGGCCGAGCAGCAGTTCGGCGCCGCCATCGCCGCCGTCAAGGCTGAGCTGGCCACACGCCCGCACATTCTCAACAAGCAGGAAGCCAAGGCGCTGCGCCAGGCGGCGGCAAAGAAGCGTTAAGCGAGGCGCAAGCGGCCAGCCAGCCGTGCGCGCCAGCACGCCGCCCCCCTCCTATAATCGGAGACTCTCGTGTTTCCGCTATTGAAAGGCCACTCCATGTCCACACGTTTTTCCCGCCACGCACTCGGTTGCGCCATGCTTGCTTGCTCCGCCCTCACCGCCATGCAGGCGGCCCATGCCCGGGAGACGGGCCCCATCGACGCGCGCGCCGTGTGGACGGAACGCTCGCTGTCGGCCTGCCGCAGCGAGCAATCGCATACCGCGCCCGACGTCTGCCTGCTGCGCACCATGCAGCGCGCCGGCGCGCGTCCACAAGCCATCGCCGCCGCCAGGATGCTGGTCAAGGCAAACAAGGCGGGCTTCATCTCCGCCTGGCGCCCGCTGGGCAAAGTGGCCTTGGCTACCGTCACCTATCCTTTCCGCGCCAACACGAATGAAGGCAGCCTGCTGATCGGCAGTGATGGCGCGGCCATCGACGTTGACGAGGATTCCGTGCGCGAGGAAGACCGCGCCACGCCCGCCTGGCGTGCGTTTGCCGCCGCCCACCCGGACGCCGTGGCTTTTGCCCCCGCCGATTTCGTCGGTAGCACGGCCACTGGCGATGGCGGCCAGCGCCTGCTGTTTTCCACGCCCCTGAAGAGCTGCCATGCCTGCGCCGACGATGGCGCGCTGCTGGTCGCCTATACGGTGGACAAGGCGGGCGTCGTGCTCGAACGGGAACTCTTGACGATCAAGTAATCAAGTAAGGCCGCGTCAACGATAAAATGGATAAGATAGAATTGCCTGATGGCATGTCTATACAAGTACACGCCATCAATCCAACTACTTGTCCCAGGAAAACATGCGCCGCTCTTGCCTTGCACTGCACCTTACCGCCGCCCTGCTGCTGTCCAGCCCCTTCCACCTTGCCCAAGCCGTACCGACCGCTACCGCCGGCGCGGCCACGCCGCTCGTCATCGGCGAAAGTTTCAGCATCGATTCGCAGGCGCTGCAGGAAGAGCGCCACATCAATGTGTACATGGCGCGCGCCTGGGATACGCCACCCGATGCCCCATTGCCTGTGCTGTACATGCCGGACGGCGGCGTGGCGGAAGATTTCCTGCATGTGGCCGGCTTGCTGCAAGTGTCGGTGGCGAATGGCACGATGCGCCCTTTCATGCTGGTCGGCATGCAAAACACGCAGCGCCGGCGCGATTTGACGGGGCCGACGGACAGTGCCGAAGACCGCAAGATCGCCCCCGTGGTGGGCGGCGCGTCCGCTTACCGGGCTTTCATCCGCGATGAACTGATGCCGGAAGTCAAACGGCGCTACCGCACGACGGGCGAAACGGCCATCGTCGGCGAATCGCTGGCGGGCCTGTTCGTGGTGGAAACGTACCTGCTGGAGCCGCAACTGTTCGACCATTACCTGGCGTTCGACCCCAGCCTGTGGTGGAACCATGGCGCCCTGCCGCGCCAGGCGGCAACCCTGCTGGCCAAGGGCAGGCCAGGCAGGCACAGCCTGTACCTGGCGTCCAGCAGCGAGGCGGGCATCGCAGTCGAAGTGCAACGCCTGTCCGAAGTGCTGGAAAAACAGGCGCCGCCCGGCTTGCAGTGGCATCAGGAAAAGATGCCGGAAGAAAGCCATGGCACGATCTATCACGCGGCTGCCTTGAAGGCGTTCCGCGCCGTATTCAAACCGCCGTTGCCGGTCAGCCAATAAAACATGGACAAACTGTAATCTGCTGCAGGACGCGCCCGCCGTAGCGGGCGGGTAAAATCGGCGGCCCATCTTGCCCCGTCTGAGTCCAGATTCCCATGAGCTTTTTGCAATTACTTATTCTTTCCATCGTCCAGGGCTTCGCCGAACTGCTGCCCGTTTCCAGCTCCGCCCACGTCATCATGGCGGAAAAATGGATGGGCCTGGACCCCACATCGCCGGAGCTGACCATGCTGCTGGTGATGCTGCACACGGGCACCATGTTTGCCGTCATCGTGTATTTCTGGAAATCCTGGCGCGCCACGTACTTCCGTTCGGCCACCGCCTTCCGCAGCAATGTCCTGCTGCTCGTGGCCGCCACGGCCCTGACAGGCCTCGTCGGCTTTGGCTTGCTGAAGGGCATTACGCACATCATGAGCAAGGATGCGCCCGGCTTTGAAATCGAGCACCTGTTCGGCAACGCCAAACTGATGGCCGCCGCACTGGCCGCCGCCGGCGTGCTGATCATCGTTTCCTCGCGCCTGCAAGCGCGCCAGCACGGCACCTTGTCCATCGGCAAGGCGATGGTGATCGGCGCCGTGCAAGGCCTGTGCCTGCCCTTCCGGGGCTTTTCCCGCTCGGGCGCCACCATTTCGGCCGGCATCGCCATGGGCGTGCCGCAGCGCCGCGCCGAGGAATTCAGCTTTGCCCTGGCCGTGGTGCTGACGCCCGCCGTGCTGCTCAAGGAAGGCTGGCGCTTTTACCAGGCCGTGGCAAATGGCAGCCTGGACCATCTGGAGCACGGCAACAGCCTGCTGCACCTGCTCGGCCCCAGCCTGCTGGGTATGCTGCTATCCTTCCTGGCCGGCTTGCTGGCCCTGCGCTGGCTGTCGCGTTGGCTGGAACAGGGGCGCTGGCATTTCTTTGGCGCGTATTGCCTGGCCGCTTCCATGGTCGTGTTGTACGTAGGGTAAAATCGCCGGGTTTCTTAGTTTATACACATCCCAGCCAGGTTTTACAGAAAGCCAACGATGAATTTCGCCGCCACCGCCGCCCTCTCCCTTGCCATGTCCACCGATGCCTTTGCGGCCGCCGTGGGCAAGGGCGCCGCCCTGCACAAGCCGCAATGGCGCGAGGCGCTGCGCACGGGCCTGATTTTTGGCGTCATCGAAGCCATCACGCCCATCATCGGCTGGGCCCTGGGCAGCGTGGCAGCGCCCTACGTGGAAGCATGGGACCACTGGATTGCCTTCAGCCTGTTGGGCATCATCGGCCTGTTGATGATACGCAATGCCCTTTCCGACGCCGACGAGGAAGAAGCGCCGGCCCAGTCGCACTCGTTCTGGGTGCTGGCTGTCACCGGCCTGGCCACCAGCATCGATGCCATGGTGGTGGGTGCGGGCCTGGCTTTGCTGGGCGCCAACATCGTCGTGACGGCCGCCGCCATCGGCTTTTCCACCTTCGTCATGGTCACCCTGGGCGTGATGCTGGGCCGCGTGCTGGGCACGGTGGCGGGTCGGCGCGCCGAACTGGTGGGCGGCCTGGTGCTGATCATCATCGGCTGCGTGATTTTATACGAGCATCTCGGCCATCCGGCCTGAGGCCTGGGCCGGCGCGAAATGAAGATAACTTTACAATCCAGGTTGACGTGCGGACACACAGCGTTCCGCCTGGCGTCATGATCGCCGCAACGCAGACCTGGCAGGCGCGCACGCCACGGCGACCGGCGTGGACAAACGCGCACTTTGTGCTACATTCATAACTCTGCATTCCTGCCTCGCAAGGTGACCATCATGGAAACTCTGGAGTTGCTTTTTGCCTCGCTGGTGCGTGAGACGGCAGAGTCGATACGCGACCACCACGTCCCTTTTGCCATCAAACACGACGAGCGCGCCTATTTCGAGTGGATGGACGAGCACCCGATCAATGGCTATATCCAGGAAGCATATCGGGAGATCGAGGAAACGGCCCAGCAAATCCGCGCCATTCGCGCGGGGTGAGGACGCTTGATGCAAGCAACTGCGCGGGGGGCTTTGCGGCTGGCGATGCTCACCGCACTTCAGTGCGGTTGTGCTTCTCAGCCACACATCCCCTCCGCTCGCTACGCTTGCAGCAAACATCGAGACAGGTCTGGGCCACGACAATCAGGTCTGGAGGCGGGAGACATGGATCAGCAACAAAAACACCAGATCGGGGGCTATGAATTTCATGTGGCGGGGACGCTGGAGAAGGATGGGCGCTACAGGGGGAAGATTTTAATCAGCAAGCGCGGCGATACGCAACAGGTGTATGCCAAGCCCGTACTGATTGAAACGCTCAGCAGCTTCAAGTCCGTGCATGCGGGATTGATCGAGGCATCGGCGTAGGCCCAAGAACTCATCTATAACGGCGCCATCAAGGCGCTGCTGCCGGCCGAGGCGCCGGCTGGCTGCAAGCAGGCGCCACAGCCGCCTGACCTGCTTGGCAATTAAGACTACGCAAGGCCATGAGCGGCCCAGCCCAGGCGGATGGCGCGTATAATCGCGTTCCCCTTGCCTAGAGTGCGTCACCATGGAATATGTGAATTTACCGCTGGTCTTCCTGATCGGCTGCGCCCTGATTGCCTTGCTGGCCAAAAAGAAGGGTTACTCGTGGTACCTGTTTTTCTTTGCCATCGCCGTGCCCGCGCCACTGTTACTGCTGGCCCTGCCGCACGTGCTGGGTGTGGAGACGGCTTCCTTGACCGGCGTACGCTTGGCCGCCAGCCTGCTCTTCCCTGCGGCAGGCTTGCTGCTGGCCTTGCGGCGCAAAAGCTGACGCAGCGCGCAGCCGCGCAGCTAACGTGCCGGCACCCCATCGGCAAGGCGCCAGCCGACGGACAGCGCCAGTTGCTGCGCCTCTTTTTCATTGCTGCAATCATCGTAATCGCAGGTATCGGCATACGCGCCGCACGCCTGGTTCTGGCTGACATACGAACCGACCCAGCGGCCATCGCGGCGCTGGCTGGCCGTGGCACTGATGGTAAAACCTTTGTGGATGGTAGGATTTTCAAAAGACATATTTCCTCCGGTGCAAGAATAGCGCCAAGAATCTGACAGGCCTCCACTCTGCGCCACACGCGGGCCGCAGTCTGTACGTTGGCCCACATCCACGCCCAGCGCGTGCCAGCCCGCGTGCGCCGTGGCGATCGGGTATGATTTCAGCATGTGTGGACGATTCGATCAAAATGACACGGCGCGCATGCTGGCGTCATCCTTCGGCTGGACCGACGCGGTGTTCGACAGCGAGGCCGAGCCACACCTGAACGTCTCGCCCGGCACGTACCGGCCCGTGCTGCATATCGAGGACGGCGTGCACCGGGTCAACGACGTCTTCTGGGGTTACCGTCCCGCCTGGGCCGCGCAGGCCGTGCCCGCGCCCGGCAAGAAAAAAATCCCCATCGCCATCAATGCACGGCTGGAAAAACTCGCCGGCGCGTATTGGAAGTCGCTACTGCGCGCGGGGCGCGGCATCGTCTGCGCCAATGGCTGGTATGAATGGACGGGTGAAAAAGGCAGCAAGCAGCCGTGGCACATCCACCGCCGCGACCGTGCGCGCCTGTTCCTGCTGGTGCTGGCCCAGTTTGGTCCCTACAAGCACAACCGCGAGGAAGCGGGCTTCGTGCTGGTGACGGCCGACAGCCTGGGCGGCATGGTCGACATCCACGACCGCCGCCCCGTGGCCGTCAGCCTGGAAGACGCAC
Organism: Janthinobacterium algoris; assembly: GCF_051380935.1. Taxonomy (NCBI): domain Bacteria; kingdom Pseudomonadati; phylum Pseudomonadota; class Betaproteobacteria; order Burkholderiales; family Oxalobacteraceae; genus Janthinobacterium; species Janthinobacterium algoris. Next base: position 132,688 of record NZ_JBNYXZ010000002.1, read on the forward strand.
ACCGCTGGCTGGATCCCGCCTTGTCGCCTGAGCAAGCGCTGCACTTGGCGCGCACCTGCATGCTCGACGTGGAACTGTTTGAATGGCATGCCGTGGATAATCCCCTCGTGCCCACGGCCAAGGCCAAGGCGCCGCCGCCGGCATCGCCGCAAGGCGCGTTTGACTGGGGAACCAATTAAGGCAAGCGCGCCAGGCGGCGCCACAGCGCTTCCACCGGTCCCTGGCGGAAATAGCGCAGCCAGTAGCGGCTGAGCATCACCTGCCCCGCCATGATCGCTACGGCCAGCCACAGCATCTCGGCGGGACGCAGCCTGGCGCCCCAGCCCAGGCCCGGCCCCTGCAGCAGCCAGGTGCCGATCAACGATTGCAGCAGATAATTGCTCAGCGCCATGCGTCCCACGGGTGCCAGCCATGCGCCCAGCCAGCGCAACATGAAGGGACCGGCCAGCATCAGCGCCGCCACGTAGCCGGCCGCCAGCACAGGGCCGCCGGCGAACAGGCCCACTTCGAACAAGGCCGTATCGAACACGGTTTGATAGGGATCAGCCACCTGCCACGCGACGGCGCCCGCCGCCAGCAGGTTGAACGGCAAGCCCACGCCGAATCCCACGGCACGCACGCGGCGCCACAGGCGCTGGTGGCGCTGCGGCTGTGTCAGCCAGCCACAACGCACGGACAAGATACCCAGCAGGAACAGCACGATGATATGCGGCAGCATGACGGTGGCGTACAGCAAGGACGCGAGGAAATCGTTGGCGCGCAGCTGGGCCACGGCCCACGCGCTACCTTGCGTGTAGATGGCATAGCGCTCCGCAAAACTGTGCAGGTCGCGCGCGATGTCCGCTGCGCCGCCCTGCTGGCCCACTGGAATGAGCAAACACATGAACAGTAAAAAGCCGCCCGCCACCAACCAGGCGAGGTTGCGCACGCGGCTCAGCCTGGCGGCTGCCAGCGGCAGGATCAGCATGCCGGCGACGGCATACGAGGTCAGCACGTCGCCGCTCCAGATGAGGAAACCGTGCAGCAGGCCGAACACCAGCAGCCAGCGCAAACGGCGCCGGTAGGCGGCTTGCGCGGCCTCCCAGCTGCCCAGCTGGCGTTTCAGGGAACGTGTCTGCAGGGCAAAGCCGGCGCCGAACAAAAAAGCAAAGATGGGGTAAAACTTGAATTGCGCCAGCGCCGCCACACCGAATATGACGAGCTGGTCCAGTACGGGCGGTTGCGCGGGCAAGGTGCCATAGCGCAAGGACAGGCTGCCCCAGGCGAACGACCAGATATTCACCAGCAAGATGCCAAACACAGCGATGCCGCGCAGCACATCGAGCTGCAGCAGGCGTCCGGGTTGGGCGCTCACGGCTTTCAGGGGCGCAACAAGGTGGGGTAATCGCCCACCTGCAGGCTGAAGCCGGACGCATCCGATTGCAGCCGCGCCTGGCCGCCGAACGGCAAGGTAACCCGACGGCGGATATGGCCGAACGCGAGTCCCGTCAGCACGGGCACGGGCAGGCGCTGGCGCACATACGCCAGCATGGCGTCGACATCGTAGCCCTTGTCCATGGGACTCAGTTTGTAGCCGGAAAAGTCACCGAGCACCACCGCTTGCTGGCTGCCAATGACGCCCGCGTGCAGCAATTGCAGCAACATGCGCTCGACCCGGTACGGATGTTCGTTGACATCTTCCAGGAACAAAATACCGCCGTCAATCTGCGGGAAATATGGCGTACCCAGCAAGTGCACCAGCATGGCCAGGTTGCCGCCCCATAATTTACCCGTGACCTCGACCTGCGGATTGCCCGCTGCCGTGCCCGTGACCGTGTGCGTGGGGCCGGCCAGGCACGACCACAGCTGATCGAGCGTAAATTGCTCAGGTTCGTCGCGGGTGAAATCGTCGCAAATCATGGGGCCGGCAAAGCTGGCGCAGCCAGTTTTCGCCATCAATCCCATGTGGAAAGCCGTGAAGTCGCTGTAGCCGACAAACAGCTTGCGGCTGTCAGCCATGGCCTGGAAATCGATCTCGGGCAGGATGCGGCTGATGCCGTAGCTGCCGCGCAAGGCGATCACCACTTGCACGGCCGGGTCGGCAGCTGCGGCATCAAGCTGCGCCAGGCGCCCCGCATCCGTGCCGCCGAAGCGCTGGAATGTGTGCTCGGGGTCGTAGTAATTGTGGATGGTGGCGCCTTGCGCCTGCAAGCGGGCGATGCCGCGCGCCACGGCCGCTTCATCGGGCGCGAAACCGCCCGGCGCCACAATGGCGATGCCAATCTCAGGTGTCTTCAAAATATGCCCGGCTAGTCAAATGGTGGGCGCGCCTAGGCTGGCTGGGAGCGCATCTGGGGCGCCATCTTACCTTGCAGATGCACATCGATCAAGGCGAGCAGGCGCTCGATCAGCTGGGGCGGCATATCGTGCCCCATGCCCTCGATCACCTCCAGTCGGGCGCCCGGGATCAGCGCCGCCGTATCGATGCCGCAGGCGACGGGAATCAGGGGATCGGCTGCGCCATGGATCACCAATGCAGGGCAGCTAATGCTCGGCAGCAAGGTCGTGCGCTCGCCCGAGGCGGCAATCGCCACCATTTGCCGCGCCACGCCTTCAGGGCAACTGCCCCGCTGCAACGCTGCCTCGATGCGTTGGTACAGCAGTTTTTCCGAGACGGGATAGGCGGGGCTGCCGATGACGCGCACGGTGGCGGCCATGTGCGCCATCAGTTCGGCGCGGCTGGCATTGCGTTTCGGACGTTGCAATAACGCATTGCGCGCCGCCCGCGTGGGGCCGGGCAAACCGCGCCGGCCGCTGCTCGACATGATGGAGGTCAGACTCAGCACCTGCTGCTGCGCACGCGCCGCCATCACTTGGGCGATCATGCCGCCCATCGACACGCCGATCACGTGCGCCTGGGCAATGCGCAGGGCCGCCAGCAAGCCCAGCGCATCGTCCGCCATGTCATTCAAGGTATAGGAAGTTTTCAAGGGCCAGCCGACGAGGTTTTTCACGTAGGCCAGCGGCAAATACGGCTTACCCGCCAACGCCATCTTGCTCGACAAGCCGCTGTCGCGGTTATCGAAACGCACCACCCGAAAACCTTGCTCGACGATGCCTTCGACGAAGTCAGCCGGCCAGGCGATCAGTTGCATGCCCAGGCCCATGACCAGCAGCACACACGGATCGTCCGGGTTGCCGTGGCTTTCATAAGCTATGTTGAGGCCGTTCGCCATGATGGTTGCCATGATTGCCTCTTTTCCAGGAACCAGCACGCAGGCATGATCGCTGCGGCCTTGGAATCAGCATACCACTATTGTGCTTCAGACATGAGGCCGGCACGCGGCACTCATCCTGAAGTGTTGCCGCGCCGGTACGGCGCGCGGCAACGGTGATGCACCTTACTTGGCCTTAGGCAAGGAATCAGCCAGATCGACCCACGCTTGCGGTTGCGGTTTGCCCCGCTCGCGCACGCCGAAGAAGGAGACCACTTGCGTGCCGTCGTTATCGAAGAATTCGACCGAAGTGACGCCGCCGCGCTTGACGACCCAGCCGCTGCGCAGGGCCGTGTCGCGGATGTGCAGGTTGAAGTCCGGATCCAGCACATTGAAGAAGCCGCCAGCGGCCATGGTTTTCTCGATCTTGCCGCTGTAAATTTGCGTCAAGCCGTCATTGCCCAGGAACACCATGATGGCGACCTTGTCCTTTGCCGCGTTTTCCAGCAAGGTGCGCAGCGCTGCGGGCGTCACGCGCTCGACCACGCCGGCCGGCGCCAGGCGCAGCGCCTGTTCGCGCGACAAATGGAATTCACGCATAATTTGCGCAAACTGGTGCACGTCCGTCATGTCTTTCCAGGCCAGCTGGAATTCCTTGACGTCGATCTCGGCATCCGGCTTTTCCGCCGCTTTCGGCGCCACAGCCAGCACGTTCAATTCCGCGCTTTGCTGCGGCATGCGGAAGGTCGCCACCAGCTTGTCGTAGACGGCCACGCCCGGCTCGTTGCGCAGGTAGATCTTATGCACGGCCGTGCCGTTGGCGTCAAAAAATTGCAGGCTGCGCGTCGGCTTGCCATCGCGGCCTGGCTGTTCCACGGCAAATGCGTATTTCCAGTGTTCAAAGTGGAAACGCAGGTCGATCTGGCCGCCCAGGTAGCCGCCCGCGATATTGCGCTGGCGCGCTTGCGTTTCCGGGTCCTGCTTGGCGTCGGCCTGTTCCGACTTGTCGCCCGCCTGCTTGAATTTGCTGGCCGTGCCCGTCGTCTCGATGACGCCGTTTTCATTGCGCGTGATCGCTTGCACCAGGCCCAGGTCGAGCGCAGCGCGCATGATTTCGCGCGGCTGGTTGCCGTCCGCCTGCAGGCGCGTCACGCCCTTGCCGATATTGGTTGCCAGCAATTGCGCTTCAGACACACCCAGCGCGCGCGCCGCGTCGCGGATCTGCAGTTTCGGCTGTTCCGTGCGCAAGGTGGACCAGCGTTCCGCCAAAGTGGCTGGGGCCGCGCTTGCGTTTGCAATCAGCAGGCTGCCTAGCAGGGATAGAACGAGTTTGGATAACTTCATAGAGAGACCATTCAATCAAACATGGAAAAAAAGAGGGGCAAGCACCCCTCCCCGGTAAAAATCAATAGTTGACGCTGAGGCTGGCGGCGACGTTGCGGCCCGGCTTGGCGTAGCGCTCGATCTCGGCGCGATTGGCGGCCGTGGTGCCGGCGGACAGACTGCGCGCGGCGGCGTAATCCCAGTACTTGCGGTCCGTCAGGTTGTACACGCCGACGATGATCTTGGCGTTCTTGTGCACGTTCCAGTAAGTCGACAAGTCAAAGATCGTGTACGACGGCACCTTGAAGCGGGGCGCGGTCGTGCCCGTCAGCAAGTCGTTCGGCGCCTGTTTGTCGCCCGCATGCACGGCCGTCAGGGCCAGGCCGAACAGCTCGTTCGCATGGTCGTAGCCGACGCTCAGCGCCGTCTTGGCGGGCGCCACCGAGGCCAGGCCGCCGCTGTCGCCCGTCAGGGTATTGAAGGAGCGGCCCTTGGCCACGCCAGTCGCCAGGTCGACGTGGTAACCCTGCATGGCTGGCGCCCAGGCGCCCAGCTCCGCGCGCAGGGTCAGCTCGGCACCCCAGGTGCGCGCATTGCCGATGTTTTCCGGACGGAACAGGCCCTGAGTGATGGTGGGATAGTTGACCGGGTCATCTTCCTGCATCACATACTCGATCATGTTTTTGTATTCCGTCTGGTAGACGGAGGCGTGCATGCTCAAGCCCTTGACGACGTCGCCCTTCAAGCCCAGTTCATAGGCCTGGCTGGTTTCCTTGCGCAAATTCGCATTGCCCAGCACGGCATAACCTCTGCCCGTGCCCGTATAGCTGATGGAATCATAGGTACCCGTGCGTTCGGCCGCCGTCGGCAGGCGCGTGCCGCGCGTCACGGTGGCGTAGGCGTTCATTTGCGGCAAGACTTCCACGGACAGGCTCAGGCTGGGCGTGAAATACGTGTCGCTCTGCTCGCGCACTTCCTTGGCTGCGCCCGGCACGCCGATGGCGTAGCGTTGCAGGTTTTTCGGTGCGTCCTTGCGGTAATCGGCACGCAAGCCAGGCGTAAGCACGGCTTTCTTGCCAGCGATATCAAAGCTGAGGTCATCGCGCACATACAGGGCCAGCTTGGTCGTATCCATGTCGGCCATGCGGTTCTTGTTGGTGATCTGATGCTGGCCCGTGGCGATGATGCGACGGTCTTCACGCCACGGACGGCGCGTTTTCAGCTGTTCCAGCTGCACGCCGTACAACAGCGCGTTGTCGGCGTTGAGCTGCTTGAACGCTTCGGAAGTGACGCCGATGCTGTCATTCTTGAAGCTCGTTTCAATGGAACGCTGGGCCGGGGTCATGTACGTGTAGCGGCCTTGCGTCTTGTCATCGGTGTTCGCATTCTGCAGATACACTTTCGACGTCAGGCGGTCGAACAGGGCGAAATCCTTGAGCGCCACATCGTGGCCCAGGCTGACGCGCGTGCGCCTGGTGGTGGAATCCTGCTGCACGCCCGTCGGATAATACGTGCTGACCTTGCTGCGCAGATCGCGCTTGTTCTTGCGCTCGAACATGTCGACCGTCAAGTCGAGCTTTTGTTCGCCAGGCAAGGCCCACACCAGCTTGGACAGCAAGGCATTCGAATGCCAGTCGTCCGGGTTGACGGGCGTGGTGCCGCGGCTGTCCGTCTGCTCGCCATCGCGGTGCACATACACGGCCAGCCCTTGCAGATTGGCGCCCATCCTGGCGGCGCCCGTCAGGGTGTGCGCATTGCTGCGGTCGGCCGTGGCGCGGCCGTATTTATAGGCGACATAATGATCTTGCCCCTCGCCCAGGTAATCCTCGGGCGACTTGGTGATGAAGGCCACGCCGCCGCCCAGGCCCGGATTGGCGCCGCTGGCGGCCGTCGTGCCCGAATCGATGCGCACTTCGCGGAAGGTTTCAGGGTCAAAATAATCACGGCCCGTGGCGAAGGCGTTGAGGGTGTTGCCGTCCGGCTTGGGCGCCGCGTCGGGCAGCGCAATGCCATCGAGCTCCAGGCTGACCCGGTTGCCTTCCAGGCCACGGATGTTGTAACCGGTGTTGCCCGAACCATCCCACACGCTGCTGCTGCCGCTGCCCGAGGCCGCCGCCGGCGCGGTAATCAAAGGCAGGTAGCGCACGATACCGCCCATTTCCGTGACATTGCGGCGCTCCAGGTCGTCCGCCGTGACGACCGTCCTGGTGCCGGCGCGGCGTTCGTAATCCTGCTTGGCGTTGACGACGATTTCAGGGAAGACGGGCAGCTTGGCTGGCTCCTGCGCCGCCGTGCCCGCGTTGACAGCGGCCGTTTGCGCCATGACAGGCAGCAGCGGCGCGGCGAACAGGCCCAGCAAGGCGGCACGCAGCACCAGGTTATGGCGGCGGGCAGGCAGGCGGGATGAGGATACGACGGGCGCAGCGGAGCGCTGCAGAAGCACTGTAGTCATGATGATCCGGTTTAAGAGTGGAGGCTGGCTCTTGAACCCGGATCGATAACGATGCGCAAGGGAAGTTTGCTGGCGAAAACAATACTGTAACACGAATCATTCTCATTTGAGAATGGCGAAGTGGTCTAGACAGATGTTATTTCGCAACAGTTGTAAAAATGCCAGCCGGGATGACTGGCAAGACCAGGCTAACAGGCCGGCGGATTAGCCAGTTTACGCGCTTCCGACTGCGCGCGGCGGCGCTCGACAAAGAAACGCTTGAGGAAGGCACCGCACTCGTCGGCCAGCACACCGCCGACGATCGCCGTCTGGTGATTCAGCGCCGGCTGCTCGAACAGATTCAGCACGGAACCGCAGGCGCCCGTCTTCGGGTCGCCCGCGCCATACACCACGCGCGCCAGGCGCGCATGCAGCATGGCGCCCGAGCACATCACGCACGGTTCCAGCGTCACGTACAGCTCACAGCCGGGCAAGCGGTAGTTGCCCAGCTTTTCGGCGGCCGCGCGCAAGGCCATCACTTCCGCGTGCGCCGTGGGGTCGTGGCGGCCGATGGGCTGGTTGTAGCCCACGGCGATGACTTCGCCATCCTTGACGACGACGGCGCCGACGGGCACTTCGCCCAGGTCCCAGGCGTGCTGGGCCTGCTCCAGGGCCAGTTGCATGTAGCGCGCGTCGCGCGCGCTATCGTGCACTTCAGTCATCGGTCACTTCTGCCCAGCAATTCGGCGTTTCATGCAACACCAGCTTATGCAGGTGCAAGCCGGTGCCGAAATGGTCGGTAAACGCCGCTTTCAAGATCTCGAAGGCGATGCGCGCCAGGTTTTCCACGGTCGGGATGCGGTCGATGACCACGGTTTTATGGTCGGGCAGACTGGCCAGGAAGTCGCGCACGGCCGTATCCTTTTCATACACGAGGAAGGCGTGGTCCCACACATCGACCAGATGCTGCTTGGCCAGGGTTTTCACGTCGGAAAAGTCCATGATCATGCCATTGTCGGAATTGCCTTCGGCTTCGATGACCTTGCCGACCAAGGTAATTTCCACCGTGTAACGGTGGCCGTGCAAGTTGCGGCACTGGCTTTTATGGTCGGGAATGCGGTGGCCCGCGTCGAATTCGAGCTTGCGTGTGATAGTCAGCATATTATTTTGTTAAGGTATTTGCAAGAGTTTATGGGTTTGCAGGCTCAGCTTCCACTTCGGGTTGCTTTTGCACGTTTCGATAGCCAGCTGCATGTTGTGTGCGGCCAGGGGGCCATCCATCGCCTGCACGAAAAAGTTCTCGAAATCGAGCCCTTCGTAGGCGGCCAGGTCTTGCTGGAACTGGGGGATGACGACCTTGATTTCATTGCCTTTGTGCACGACCAACGTGGAACCCATCTTCGGGCTGACGCAGATCCAGTCCACGCCGGCTGGCACGGGCAAGGTGCCGTTGGTTTCAATGGCGATGGTAAAGCCCACCGCATGCATGGCGGCTATCAAGGCCGTGTCCAGTTGCAGCAAGGGCTCGCCACCCGTAAATACCACGTATTTGCTGGGTGCGTAACTGGCTGGCCACAGGCTGTCGATCAGCGCGGCCAGTTCCTGGGGCGTCTTGAACTTGCCGCCCAGTTCGCCGTCCGTGCCGACGAAGTCCGTGTCGCAGAACTGGCACACGGCCGTGGCGCGGTCGCTTTCACGGCCCGTCCACAGGTTGCAGCCTGAAAAGCGGCAAAACACGGCCGGACGGCCCGCGTGCGCACCTTCGCCCTGCAGGGTGTAAAAAATCTCTTTGATGCTATAAGTCACTGTGTTTCCTAAGAGCTGGCTGGCGTCCTCGCGCAGGGCGTACGCAGCGGTGCCGGCGCACAGCGCCGGCACCGCAAAAGCCGATTGACAACCCTCTATTATATGCCGCCGCGACACTTTCCGTGCAAATGCCGTGGCCGCCACCTGGCGCCGCAGCGTCAACAGGCAAGAAAGCCACAGCGGCAGACATAACTGCGTAGCTTTTGCGTTGAGACAATATAAATAAGCCAAAGTTAATATATTTTCTGTAAGAACATTGCCCGTTGGAAAACATTTAGGGAGCAAGGATATGCTGCAACGCTGGATACGCCTGCCGTACCGCCTGAGCATTCCGGCCTGCCTGGCAGCCGGCGCACTCGCCACCCTATATGCCGCTCATGCCGCCGAGCCACTGGCGCAAGCCAGCCTGCCCTGGTCCCTGATGACGGCCTGCGCCCTCCTGCCGGGCGCGCTGGCGCTGCTGCTGATGTGGCGTCGGCACCGGCTGGCGCCGCGCCTGCAGGCGCTGGATCAACTGCGCGTGGACGCCGAGCAGACGCGCCTGGCCAGCGGCCAGCGCAAGGCGCGCGAGCAGGAACGCTTGCGCATCGGGCGCGACATCCACGACGACCTGGGCCAGCATTTGCTGACCCTGAAAATCGACCTGTCCATGCTGCAGGCCAGCACGCCTGGAGCGACACCCCAACTGGCGCGGCAGCTGGCCGTGATGACGCGCAATGTCGACCTCAGCATCGCGGCGCTGCGCCGCGTCATCCACGACCTGCGCCCACCCGCCCTCGATGCCGGCCTGCAAGCGGCGTGCGACGGCTTGCTGGCGGACTTCCAACGCAGCACGGGCATCGACTGCCGCTGCGATTACCGGCTCGACGCCGCCGCCGGCCACGCGCACGGCCCCCTGCTGTACCACGCACTACAGGAAGCGCTGGCCAATATCGCCCGCCATGCGCGCGCCACGCATGTCCAGCTATGCCTGCAGCAAGTGGGCGCCACCCTGACTTGCCGTATCAGCGACGACGGCGTCGGGCTGTCGGGTTCGCCACCACGTCTCGGTTGCGGCCTGTCCGGCATGCACGAGCGCGTGGCTGGCGCCGGCGGCAGCCTGCACATCGACAGCCACAGCGGCGCCGGCACCACCTTGCACCTGTCGCTGCCCCTGCCAGGCTGCCGCGAGGAGGCGATGGTCCATCGCTGAAATATTGCCCAATATCAACACCATCGCTACTCCACGCTGCATCATGACCAAGGAGCCAGCCCCATTCACGCCCAAGAAGGATGCATACATGCCGGATAGCCATGCACATGCCAGCGTATCGCCCTGCGATGCAGCCCAGGGCTTCGCCGTCAAGATGATGGAGTTGCTGGTGGTGCCCACCTTTGTCCTCGATGTGCATGGCCGGGTCATGATCTGGAACCGCGCCTGTGAGCAACTGACGGGCGTGCCGGCGGCCGAAGTACTGGGCACGCAGGTGCCGGGCCGCTGCTTTTACAACGACGAGCGCCCCACCCTGGCCGACCTGCTGCTGGCCGGACGCGACGGCGATATGCGCGCCTTGCATGCACAGCAGCAATACCGCAGCAGCACGGGCAGCAATCTGTGCGCGGAAAACTGGTGCGACATGCCGCGCACTGGGCGGCGGCGCTACCTGGCCGTCGATGCCAGTCCCATCTACGGCAATGGCGAAGAACTGATCGCCGTGGTCGAAACCCTGCGCGACATGACCGATGAAAAGCGTGCGCAAGTGGAACTGCAACGCCTGGCCACGCGCGATGGCCTGACGGGCCTGGCGAACCGGCGCTGCTTCGACGACACCCTCCTGGCCGAGTGGCAGCGCGCCCAGCGGCAGGGCCAGCCCCTGTCGCTGCTGATGGTCGATGTCGACAATTTCAAGGAATACAACGACAGCCACGGCCACCAGGGCGGCGACCTGTGCCTGCGCAAGGTGGCCGGCGCCGTGGCCAGCGAAATGCGCGCGAACGACATGGTGGCCCGCTATGGCGGCGAAGAGTTTGCCGTCATCTTGCCGAACCAGTCGCTCAAGGGCGCGGCCATCGTGGCCGAACGCATCCGCCAGCGCGTGGAGCGGCTGCAATTGCCGCGCAAGCGCCCGGACGGTGCCTGCGTCACCGTCAGCATCGGCGCCGCCACGGCCCTGCCCGGCCCCGGCACGGAACCGGGGCAGCTGATCCACACGGCCGACTGCGCCCTGTACCGCGCCAAGCACCTGGGCCGCAACCGCATCAGCCTGCCGGAAACCACGCTCACGTAATGAACAAGTGCCAGCTACACGCGACACGACCAAATTTGGTGTATATTTAGTCCTATCACAGTTTTTCGCATTCGGAGCCGCCATGAACCTCAAGGAACGCATCAAGCCGATTTCCTATCTCAAGGCCAATACGACGGAGATCGTCAACAGCTTTGACGCGGGCCAGGACGAGCCCATCATCATCACGCAAAATGGCGAAGCGAAGATGGTGGTGCTGTCCATGCACGCGTATCAGGAAGGCAAGCAGCAAGCGCGGCAGATGCAGGAACAGCATGCGTTCATGAAGCTGATCGCCATGGGCAACCAGGAAATCGCGCGCGGCGACGTGGTGTCCGAAGAAGATTTCCTGGCCAGCCTCGACCAGGATTGAGATGGCGCGCATCATCGTACTGAAAAGCGCGCAAGCCGATTTCGAGGAATTACGCAGCAACTTCAAGGCGCACCATACGGCCGCCGCCCATGCGCAGTTCCTCTCGGCTTTCCGGCAGCTATTGACGGCTCTCAAAGCTTTCCCCGACAGCGGCACGCCCGTCGAGGCCGCCCGCGAAGTCGGCATGGATGTGCGGCAACGCCTGTGTGAAGAGATCCTCATCGTCTACCACCATGACCGGGCGCACGACATCGTGTATATCCGCATGTTCCTGCCCACCCGGCGCGACTTCCTGACCCACCTGACGGCACGCATCCTGCGGCCCGACTTTTGATCCACCCCGCAGCACCTGCCCGAAAGCCTCCTGCCCCTATGCACGGCGGCACGAATATTCTATGCTGCGGCGTTGCACTTTCATAACATCCAAAAAAGAAGGAGCCTTCGTGTCAAGAGTCATGCCCGCATTACTACCCACATTCATCCCCGCTTTCGCCCTCGCCCTGTCGGCCATGGCGTCGTCGAACCTGGCCGCCGCGCCCGTCAAACCGCTAGCCGCCCACAGCGCCGTCGCTAACAAGGCCGATTTGCTACCGTTCAAGGCCACGGAAAAGACCCTGGCCAACGGTCTGAAAATCATCATCGTGCCGACCGGCTTCCCCAACCTGGTCTCGCTGCAAATTCCCGTGCAGACAGGCTCGCGCAATGAAGTCGAGCCGGGCAAATCCGGTTTCGCGCACTTTTTCGAGCACATGATGTTTCGTGGCACCAAGACCTATCCGCCCGAGAAATACCAGGAAGTCATCACCCGGGCCGGCGCGCGCCAGAATGCCTATACCAGCGACGATTTGACCAATTACCACACCACGTTTGCCAAACAAGACCTGGAAACCGTGTTGAAAGTGGAGGCGGACCGCTTCCAGCACCTCGATTACGCGGAAGATGCGTTCAAGACGGAATCGCGGGCCGTGCTGGGTGAATACAACAAGAACAGCGCCAATCCCGTCTCGAAACTGTTCGAAGTGATGCGCGACAGCGCCTACACCACGCATACCTACAAGCACACGACGATGGGTTTCATCCAGGACATCGAAGACATGCCGAACCAGTACGCATACTCGAAGATCTTCTTCGACCGCTGGTACCGTCCCGAGCGCACCACCATCATCATCGCCGGCGACGTGGAGCCGCAGCGAGCCATCGCGCTGGTGGAAAAATACTGGAGTCAATGGCAGCGCGGCAAGCAGCAGGCGGCCGTGCCCATGGAACCCGCGCCGCGCGGCCCCGTCTACAAGCATGTGGCCTGGCCTACGCCGACCCTGCCGTGGGTGGCCGTGGGCTTCCACGCGCCCGCGTTTTCCGTGAAAGACAAAGACCAGGCCGCGCTGGCGACCTTGCTTTCGCTGTCGTTCGGCCGCACCTCGGCTCTGTACAAGCGTTTGGTGCAGAGCGAGCAAAAGGTCGATCAATTGTTCGAGATGACGCCGGACCGCGTCGACCCGACCCTGGCCGTGCTCGGCGCGCGCGTGAAAAACATCGATGATGCCGTCTACGTGCGCGACGCCATCCTGGCCACCGTGGCGCAGCTGCGCGACACGCTAGTTAGCGAAAAAGACTTGGCGGATGCCAAATCGGCCGAAAAATACGGCCTGATCCGCTCGCTCGATAACACAGAGCAGATCGCCGGCACCCTGGCGTCCTTCGTGCATTTCGACCGCTCGTATGCCACCATCAACCAGTACTACCGCCTGATCGACACGCTCAAGCCGGCCGACCTGCAGGCGGCCGCGCGCAAATATCTGACGGACGACGGCCTGGTGGTAACCACCCTGTCACACCAGCCGATGGCAGCCGCCATCGCCACCACGCCGAAGCTGGCCAGCCTGCTGCCGGCCGCTTCGAACGCCAAGTTCGACGTGCTGGTGCAAAAATCCGCGCTGCCGCAAATCCGCTACAAGCTGCTGTTGACGGCCGGTTCCGCGCACGACCCCAAAGGCAAGGAAGGCCTGGCCGCACTGACGGCGGCCATGGTGGCCTCGGGCGGTTCGTCCGAGCGCAAGATCGACGAGGTCAACCAGGCCCTGTTCCCGCTGGCCGGCAGCTTTTCCCAGCAGACGGACAAGGAAATGACGACGTTTACGGCTTCTATCCACAAGGATAACTGGACCCAGTTCAACGCCATCGCCCTGCCCCTGCTGCTCTCGCCCGGCTTCCGCGAGGACGACTTCCGCCGCTTGAAGGATGCGCAAAAGAACGCGCTGCTGCTGGACCTGAAAGACAATAACGAAGAAGAATTCGCCAAGGAACGCCTGCAAACCAATGTGTATGCGGGCACGTCGTACGGCCACCCGGTGCTGGGCACGGTGGCCGGCATCGACGCCATCACCCTGGATGACGTGAAACAGTTCTGGCAGAACGCGTATGCGCAAGGCGCCGTCAAGGTGGGCATTTCCGGCGATGTGTCCGACGCCATGACGGCCTCGCTGACGCAAGCGCTGGCAAGCTTGCCGGCCGGCCCCGGCTTGCCAGCCACCGTGAAACCCGTGGGCCGCAAGGCGCAGGGCCTGGAAGTGGAAATCCTCGAGAAAAACACGCGCGCCACGGCGATTTCCTTCGGCCTGCCGCTCGACGTGACGCGCACGCACCCGGACTTCCCCGCCCTTTGGCTGGCGAAGACCTGGCTGGGCGAACACCGCGCCTCGAATTCCTATCTGTACCAGCGCATCCGTGAAATTCGCGGCATGAACTATGGCGATTACGCGTATATCGAAGCCTTCCCGCGCGGCATGGTTCAGTTCTTCCCGAACCCGAACCTGGGCCGCAAGGCGCAGCTGTTCGAAATCTGGATACGCCCCGTGGCGCCGGACAACGCCCACTTCGCCCTGCGCGTGGCCCTGACGGAATTGGGCAAGCTCATCGACAACGGCTTGACGCAAGACGATTTCGCCACCACGCGCGACTATCTGATGAAAAACGTCTTCGTCATGACCTCGACGCAAGACCAGCAACTGGGCTATGCGCTCGATTCGCAATGGTATGGCACACCCGAGTTCACCAAGCTGATGCGCGACGGCTTGGCCAAGCTGACGGTGGCCGACGTCAACCGTGCCATCAAGCAACATTTGTCGGCGAAGAACCTGTCCGTGGTGATCGTTGCCAAGGATGCGACCGGCTTGAAGGATAAGCTCGTCAGCGATGCCTTTTCGCCCATCAAGTACGACGGCAACAAGCCACAGGCGCTGCTCGATGAAGACAAGGTCATCGGCGCGATGAAGTTGCACATCAAGCCGGAAGCCGTCACCGTGACGCCAGCGACGCAGGCGTTCGCCAAGTAAGCCGGCGCTGTATCAGCCCCATCCGATGCCGGTGGTCGGATGGGATTCCGCGCCACGCGCGCGCCCTGCCGCAGCAGATTCTTAACGAGTCCATCCGCATGACATCCGAAGTACTCAACTCCCCACGACCGCAGACACTCCCGCCAATCTTGCCCGCGGACAATAATATGCGGCGCCGGCGTCCCGCAAGCGTGACCGTGATCGCCTATATGCTGCTCATGAACATGGGCAACACGATCACTTACCTCCTGCTGTCTGGCCGCATGCCGAGGCCCCGTTGTCCGGCACCTTCCTGTCAGGCAGCGTGCAATGGCAACTGCTTGAAGCTGGCGGATATGCCGACTTTTTCATTGCCGCAGGCCTGCTCTGCGCGCAGCGCTGGGCGCGCCTGGCCTACGTCATTGTCGGCACGCTAAGCATGGGCTACATGATCGCCGTCGAATCACAGACACAGGGAAGCCACGCCCTGCAACTGCTGTTTGCCGTACTGGCATTCGCAGCCATCGTCTACCTGCTGTACCGCGAGGATGCCCGGCTTTACTTTGCATCAGCGAAACTGCCCCGCCCCAGCCCTGGCGGCCGGCGGCGCATCGGCGCGTACCTGTACATCATCGCTGCCATCTATGCCTACTGGTGCCTGAATGCGATTGTATTGGGCATTACCGAGATCTATCCGGCAACAAGCTGATCTCTATTGCCTTGCCGATCATTTTTATGGCGGAGTGGCTGGGCAAGACGCCGGGACGCCTGGCCAGGGCCAGCATCCTGGCCACCGCATTCGCCCTGTACCTGGTGCAGATGTTTTTCTATAAATACATGTCACCGTACGCCGTTCAAATGGGGCCGTCGCTGCGGCAACTGCGGAACTGGGCCATCGGCATGAGCGGCATCGCGATTGCCCTACGTTATCTGCAATGGTCACGGGGCCAGCGAAAATGATGATCAGCGCTGACACTGCACAAGCAATGATATGACGGTTCTGGCCGCAGCGAGTATTGCTACGTCGGCGTCAATGCATGCTTGCCTGACGTCCTGTCGGGCAAGATCGAGACCGTTGTGAGCGGAAACCGTGTCAGTAACTATCTGCAGGATAAATATGACATCCGCGACGCGGCCGGCCAGGCCTACGTGCTTGAACCCGCCTTTGAGCGGACAGACAAAGCAGCGGTCATCCGCCTGCGGCAAATTCTGGCTTGTCGCCTGCCCCACGCCCTGGCACTGCTGTCGCCTGAACGTCGCAGCCGGCTGACGGGACAGCGCCGCGTAATGCAGTGGGCGCAACGCGAGCTCATGGCAAAAGGCGTGGCAACCGAAATCATGCTGCGCCCGGGGCCGGGCGGCGCATCGTACATTGCCGAGCAGATCTGGCATTGGGATTTGCTGCTGGCCGAACTCAAGCGGCTCCCCGGCCTGGCCTGACGATATTGAAGCGGCCAGGCCATGGCCAACGTCACTCGAAGGGATTGGCCACCGACGTCACCTCGGGCGGCGGCAACTGATCGGGCAGTTCCTGCTTTTCCAACTGCGCCACCACGTCGCCCAGCAGTTTTTGCAGCTGTTTCGCCAGAGCCAGGCCCGGCTTGTCCAGGGTCAGGTCGATGTCGCCGCTGATGCTGATGCGGTCGATCCTGTTTTCGATGCTCAGATTGCCAATGTCCAGCACATCGCTTTCATTGGCATACGGGACGAATTTCTTGGCACACATGGGATTTCCTTTTTGACGGTCTTATTTCTTGGACTTGCTCTTCACCTTGGGCAAACTCAGCATGCGCAGTTTTTGCTGGCGCGTCAGCGACGGTAACAGATCGATGCCGATCCTGTCTTCCAGTTGCGCAATGCTCAGCACTTCATACGTCTTGGTATCGACGTTTTCAATGAAGTAGGCGGCGCCGGCGCGCTGGCGCGGGCTGTACACGGCCTTGTACAGGTGGCTGGGCACGATCACCCGACCCACTTTGCGCAAGTTGCCGCCTATGAAAGCCGGCCCCGTGATCACGTACAGGTCGCCCTCTTTCTTGGCCATCTTGCGCACGGCGCCTTCGATACCGGCCCACACATAGCGGTTGTTGCGCGCATCCTGCGGCACCATGTTGGCCAGGGTAAAGCTGTCGCGCTGGCTCTGGCGGTCCGGCATGTCGCCGTTGGGCGCCATATGGCCACGGTCGAAGCCGCTGCGCGCATAATCGGCCAGCTCGGCGCGCTGGGCGGTGGGCAGCTTGCGTTCGGCATGGAAGGAGTTTTCGCGCGACAAGTCCTGCGCCGCTTCCAGGTTGTTCGCCGTCAAATGTTCCGCCGACCACAGTGGCGTACGCGTAATACCCGAATGCATCACGCCAAAAACGTTGTAGCACAGCTCTTTGGTCGCCACGTCCAGCTTGGGGTTGGTGATTTCCGGCTTGCGGCCATCGACGTAATGGGCAGGACAGGCATCGGCATGCGCCAGGTTGGCGGCCAAGACGGAAGCCAGCAGGCCGCACGCCAGGGTCAGCCTGGCGATCGATCGTTGAATCATATTTCCCTCTGAAATCTTTGCAGGCCAGCATTCTAGCGGACGCCGGCCCTCACCACAAACCTGCACAAACCTGGCGTGCGCGCCAGTGCGCGATGGCGAACTGGCGTGCAGGCGGGCGTGCAGGCGGCCCTGCGCAGAGCTGGCGCAAATAAAGGCCAACAGGCTGCGCACAGCCATTCATATCTGCTAAGATTGCCTTGATTTGTTCGCATCGACCATTCAAGATTTGGAGAGCATATGATCAAAAAAACCCTGCTGCTGATCGTTGTCGTCGTCGCCGCCATCCTCGGCTATGCCACCACCAAGCCCGACACCTTCAGTGTCCAGCGCGAAATCACCATCAAGGCGCCGCCCGAAAAAATCGCCGCCCTGATCACCGACTTCCATTACTGGGCTGCCTGGTCGCCGTGGGAAAAGCTCGATCCGGCCATGCGCCGCACCTTTGCGGGCCCGGACCATGGCCTGGGCGCGCAGTATGCGTGGCAAGGCAATGACAAGGTGGGCGCCGGCCGCATGGAAATCACGGAAGCGGCTCAGCCCGAGCGCACCGTCATCAAGCTGGACTTCCTCAAACCGTTCGAAAGCCATAACACCACCACCTTCAGCATGACTCCCGAAGGCGACAGCACCAAGGTGAACTGGACCATGACCGGTCCCAGCCCTTACGTCAGCAAGGTCATGACGGTCTTCGTCAGCATGGACAGGATGATCGGCAAGGATTTTGAAAAAGGCTTGAACAACCTGAAGGCGGCGGCGGAGCGCTAAGCCCGCTCACCGCCACCACACACAGGGCCAGCGCAGCCCTGTTTCAGTGAATGCCCCGTCAAAACTGCTCGATCCAGGCGGCCAGGTGGTCCGGCGTGAGCGCCGCTTCAGCCTGCACCACCTTGCCTTGCAAGCCTTGTTCGGTCTTGCTCAGCTGCAAGGACCAGCCGCGCCGCGCCAGCCACAGCAAGCTGGCCAGCCAGAACGAATGGATGGCCGAGACGGGCGCGGTGGTCGGCGTTTCCAGGAATTCCGTCAGCAGGCGTCCATTGAGGAACAGCGCCGTGCCACCCAGGTTTTGCAGCGCCGCGCCAAACACGGGCAGCAGCATGTCGATCGCTTGCTCCACGCCACGCCCCGGATGCTCGCGCTCGATCTTGTCGAGCTGCTGGCGCACGGCGGCCGCAAAAGCCGTGCCGCGAAACGCTTCCGAACTGACCAGGTCGGCATAATCCATCAGCAGCCAGTCCGGCTCGGGCGGTGTGACGCCAGCCGTCAGGGCCGCCGACAAATACGCTTCCACGGGCAACTGCTGTTCCGGACCGGCCAGGCTGGCGCACAAGGCGTACAGGGTGCCGATGCGGTTGGCGACGGCTTGCCGCTGGCGCACCATCAGCTTTTCGCGCAGCAACTGGGCGTGTTCATTGCGCAGTCGCGCCAGTTCCAGTGCCTGTTTCAATTCCATGCGCAGCGCCGCGATATCCCACGGCTTCTGGATGTAGCGGTGGATCTGCCCCTGGTTGACGGCCTCCACCGTGTGCTCCAGTTCGGAATACGCCGTGGTCAGGATGCGCACGATGTGTGGATAGCGGTCCCAGGCGTAAGACAGCAGCTCATTGCCGTAGGCGCCGGGCATGCGCTGGTCCGACACCAGCACGGCGATGCGGTCGGACTGCTCGTCGAGGATGCGCTTGCCCTCCTCGACCGAGGTAGCCGTCAGTACGTCGGCCAGCGGCGCGATGGCGCGCTGGAAATATTTGAGGGCGTTGGCCTCGTCATCGACATAGAGTATCGTCGGCAAGCCTTGGGCCGGCTCACGCTGAGCCGGCAAACGCAGATTGGCGTCAATCATGCTCGTTCCTTATATGTACTGGAAAATTCAGGGTTACCGTGGTGGAACTGCCAAACTCGGTGGCGATATCGAGGTTGCCGCCAAACGATTGCATCATGCGGTGGCAAAACACCATGCCCCAGCCCTTGCCTTCGTTGCCGCTGGCACTGACGGGGTCGATCAACAACTGTTCGACTATCTCGGGGGCGATGCCGGCGCCGTTGTCGCGCACCGTGATGCGGCCGGCATCGATACGGATGCCGATCGCCGGATGGGCTTGCTCGCCGGCCGAGCGCAAGGCATTCGCCAGCACGGATGACAAAATCAGCGCGACACAGTTGGGCGACTCGGCAATGGCGAAATCGTCGCCCTGTTCGAGCGTGATGGCGGCGCGCTGTGCCGTGCTCAAGGGGTAGCTGTCGAGCAAGGCGGCCAGCAATTGGCGCGCGCTGCCGGCGCTGCGTCCGCGCTGCATGCCCGGCCCGGCACTGGCCAGACGCACCGTGTCGACAAAGCTGGCCAGCACGGACAAACAATAACGCGCATTGTCGTGCATCAAGGTGGCCGCTTCGCCGATCTCGGCCTGTGCTGCGGCGTCCGCCTGCGCGCGCCGCGCGATGCCACGCGCAAAATTGGCGATGGCCGCCAGCGGCGTGTTCAATTCATGCGCGAGGAAGGCCAGCGATTCTTCCATCGCCACCAGGCCCTGGCGGCGCGCGGCGCGCTCGCGTCCCGTTTGCACGGCCAGCTGCAGCGCCGTTTGCATGGCGGGCAAGTCGAGCGGCTTTTCCAGCAGACGGAACAGCGAACCGCCGTTGATCAGTTCCAGCAGCACGTCCTTGTCCGCATACGCGGTGACCAGCATGCAGACGATGTGCGGATAGCGCTGCGCCACTTCCTGCAGCAGCTCGCTGCCCAGGCGGTCCGGCATGCGGTAATCGGTAACGAGCACGTCGACCTGGGCGCCATTGTCTGCCAGCACAGCGAGCGCCGCATCGACGCTCTGCGCCGTCAGCACCCGGTAGCGCTGGCCGAGGGCGCGCTCGAAATACTTGCAGGCCAGCGCTTCGTCATCCACGTACAGCACGCTGGCGCGGCTATCGTTATCCATGCTAACGGCCCTCCCAGTCGGAGCGCTGCAAGTCGAAATTCATGCTGGCCCACACGCCCAGCTCACTTTCCGCGCTCAGGGTGCCGCCGTGGCGCTCGATCACGCCATAGCTGATACTCAGGCCCAAGCCCAGCCCCTGCCCCACTTCACGCGTGGTGAAGAACGGTTCGAACACGCGCGCCAGGTTTTCCGGGGCGATGCCGGGGCCGTTGTCGCGCACACTGATGCGCAGGCGGTTTTCATCCCAGCGGGCCGTGATGCGGATCTCGAACGGCGGCGCATTAGCCTTGCGCATGGACAGCACGGCATTGCCCAGCAAGTTGATCAGCACGCCCACGATGGCCGCCTCGTCGCCGCGCACCAGGGTGTCGACCGGCAAGTCGTGGCTGATGCTGACATTCTTCGTTTCATGCCCCACCAGGCGGATGGCCGCATCGAGCGCGCTGCGGAACTGGAAATGCCCCGTTTCCAGCTGGTTGCCGCTCTTGCGGTAGGCAAAGGTCTTCAAGTCGGACACGATGTGCTGTACCCGCAGCATGCCCTGCTTGGCGTCGGCCAGGCATTCACTCACCAGCGCACTTTGCTGGGCGGCCGGGTCTTCGATGGCCACCTCGATGGCCATCATGCAGAAATTCACGGGATTGTTCACTTCATGCAGCATGCCGGCGGCCAGGGTGCCGATGGCGGCCATTTTCTCTTGCTGCAGCATCTGCCCCTTGATATCGGCCAGGCTCTTGTTGGTTTCTTCCAGCTGCGTGTTCTTTTGCGCCACTTCCGCCTTCAGCTGGAACAGCATGAAGCGGGCGCGCTCATTGAAATAGGTAAATACGGCGCTGATGCTGGCCGACATGATGAGGAACAGGCAGTTGACGACGAACGTGCCCGGCAAGTCGAAGCCGCCCGCATGCCAGGCGCAGGCAGCCACGTACAGCAGGCAGGAGATGGCGCCGAAGACCATGTTTTGCCACAAGCCGAACGCCAGCACGATGCCCGACGAGTAGATGGCCAGGGTCATGCCCACATAATAGATCGAGGTGGCGCCTTCCGTGACGGCGATCATCCAGGCGATCATGATTTGCGGCAGGATCAGCCACACAAAGGTCAGGCCCTGGATGCGATCTTGCGCCCAGCGCGTGCGCATGGCCAGCACGACGCAAAAGATCAGCGCCGACACAAGGATGCGCACACTGGTAAACGCCGACTGCTTGTCCGGATACAGGGCCGAATCGAGACCCATGCCCAGCAGGATCAGCACGATGCCCGTGTAGGCCCCGCCGCGGCTGAATTCCAGGCGGAAGTCGCGCAAAACGGCCGAGTAGCCGGCGTGCAAGCCTGGAGTATCCATCAAGGAATGCTCACTTCCGCAAACACATTCACGCCCGTGGCGTCGACATAGATCAAGGGATCCATTGCGTGCTCGGGCAGCAAGGCCGACAAGCCCTCTTCATTGCGATAGATCAAATGCCACTCCAGCAAATGCTCCATGCCGAACTTGCCCGGATTGTTGGCGTGCACATTGGTGACGAGCAAACGTCCGCCCGGCCCCACGCGCGAGGCGAAGTGCATCAACAGGCGCGCGCAGACCTTGTCGGACAGGTAATCGAACAGGCCGGCGCAATACACGGCGTCAAAACTGCCGGGCAAGCCCGCGGTGCCAGAGCCGTGGCGGCGCTTGAGCAGGTTGTGCACGGAATCGTGCACATAATCGATTTCCACCACGCGTCCCGTGCGCTGCATGATGGTGGTCAGGCGCGCGCGCGTCCAGTCCAGCGTCTCGGCGCTGAAGTCGACCAGCTCGAAGGCCAGCCATTGCGCGTCAAGGCAGGTCTCGAGAAAACGCTGCACCTCGATGGCCGGGCCGCAGCCCACATTGAGCACCTTGAAGACGCGCCCGGCAACCCGCGCCGCGGCCGCTTTCTGCGCCAGGAATTCCGTCAGGATATCGATACGGTTGCGGTGCGCCGTGGCCACGGCCGCCTGCAAAAAAGCCGCATTGACGATTTGAAAGTAGGTGCTCGGCCCCTGGCGCGGATCGTCCAGCAACTGGTTGACCATCTGGTAATCGCCCGCATAGCCGAGCGGCTTGGTAAACGTGCGGAAGACGAACGGCGCGCGCAGGATCAGCGGGTGCAGCGCCGCCTGGGCAAATGCGCGGTGGGCCGGCGCCCGCTCTTCCTCGACAAGAGACGCTTCCACCTCGAGCTGGCGCAAGTACAGCTGGGTTTGCTCCATCAGCGGCAAGGCCAGCTCGTCGAAAATATCGGCGCGCAGGCGGCCGTTTTCCTTGGGCAGCGAATCGGACAAGTCGACCTGCTCGACCCAGCGCGCCACTTCCGACAAAAAAGCGCGCATTTCGTTGACGACAATCTGATAGTCGCGGCGGATGCGGAAGCGCTCGCCCCAGCCGGCCACAAAGGCGCTGGACTCTTTCGCCACGGCGCCCTTGACCACCACCACGTCGCTCAGCTCGCGCCACTCGTCGATCAGGGTCACGGAAACGATGGCGGTCAGGCCCGTGTTGACGCTGCTGATGACGACGGCCTTACCCACATAGGCGTTCTTCGTTCCCATGCGCACCGTCAAGTCATTGAGCACCTCGCTGACCTGCACAATCGAGTAGGGATTGTAGATTTCCATGACCAGCGAATTGCGCTGCAAGTTGAAAATCGTGCCGCGCACCGCCTCACCTTGGGTGTTACGGAAACTGACGACTGGATCGATCTGCGATTGTGAATACACGATTGAGCATTATCAAGTTGCCCGGTTTCCGGCGCACCACACTGGGCACGCCAGTTTCCAGGCTGGGTTAAGGCACGGCATACCAGTCATCTGCCGCCGGCCCGCCATCGATATGGCGGTATTGCGGCGTCGCGCGACGCCGTGCCGGAGCGCCTCAAAGCGCATCTGTTCGCTCTCTGATCGAGTGTACTATGGATGTAGCAGAACGGGCAATTGTTCCCTCTGGAACGACTGTCTGTGGCGCTGGCGCGCAACGCCGCCGTTCATCCAGCCACGAACAGGGCCAACGCGTGACGCAACAGCTGCGGCGTTTGCCCCGTCCAGCGCTTGAACGAGCGGCGGAAGTTGGTGGCATCATGAAAGCCGAGGTAGGCGGCCACGGCATCGTTGTCGTAGCCATGCGCCTGGAACAGGTAGATGGCCTTGTGCGCGCGCACCTGGTCCAGCTCGGCCTGGAAATGCGTGCCATGGCGCGCCAGGTGGCGCTTGAACGTGGCGGGACTGACGCCAAACTCCTGCGCCGTGCGTTCCAGGGTCGGGGCGCAGCGGATATTCGCCAGCAAATAGTCGTACAGCGCACCGAGCAGGCTGGCGGCGGGCACGGGCGCCAGGGCCGCCGCCCGCAAGGCCAGCGCGGCCGCCGTGGCATTGCCGCGCGGCCAGGGCTTGTCGAGCCAGCTGGAATCGATGAGCATGGCGTCGACCTGGCAATCGAAACGCAGCGCCTGGCCCAGGTGCACTTCATGCTGCTCGACATGACGGGGCCGCGCGCGGTTGAAGCAGAAGCGCCACGGCAGCGCTTCGCCGGCCAGCCAGCGACACATGGCGGCCAGCGCCGTCATGTGCATTTCCACCAGAAAAGGCAGCTGGCTCGGCGCGCCGAACGCGTCCGTCCAGTACAGCACGTACATGTCGCCCGCCTCGCGCAAACGCGGTTGCAACAGCGGACACAGCAAGGTATGAAAATCGCACAGGATGGTCAAGGCCTGGCGCAAATTCTGCGCCTGCAGCAAGGCATGGCTGGCGGCGCCGTAATGGCCGGGCAACATTTGCTGGCCCAGCATGAAGCTGGTGTCGGCGCTGTCCAGGCCGCGCGCCACATTGGCCAGCAATTGCAGGTATTGCGCGGCGCTGACCTGGCTTTCCGCGGATGGCAGCGCGCCGCCATCGAGGCCCGTGCCCTTCAGCAGCGGCGCCACAGCCAGCTCGCGGCTGCGCGCGTAGTCGAGCACCAGCGCCGGCTGGTGATGGGCCGCGATGCTGGGGTCGCCTTGCTGGTTCAATGGCATCAGGCAGGCGCGGCGGTGCCGGCCCTGGGACCGGCACTCCGGCCCGGTGTTTCCACTGCCCGGCTCAGCTCGGCCAGCACCACTTCCGGCACGCCATCGGTGAGCGAGCAGGCATGCCGCAGGCTCAGGCGGATTTCGCGGTTGTCGTTGGCGTGGTGGCGCATCTGCCCCACCATGGCGCACAGATGGCGCGCCTTCACGGCCGCATTCTCGCGCGACACGCCCGGCATCAGCACGGCGAAGCGGTCGCCCGCATAGCGGCACAGCAAATCGTCATTACGCAAGTTCAACAGCAGCATGTGACCCACGGCTTGCAGTACGCGGTCGCCTTCGCGGTGGCCGTATTCGCGGTTAATCAGGTGAAAGCTGTCGATGTCGAGCAAGACCAGCGCACAGTCGAGGCCGGGCCGGCGTTCCTGTTCCAGACGCATCTGCGTGCGCAGATAGCTGGCGTCGGCCAGCTGCGTGATGCGGTCGAAGGCGCGGTGGTCGCGGAACAGGCGTTCGCGCTTTTGCAGGTGCTCGTTCAGCCGAAACTGTTCCTGGCGCCAGTAATACATACCGATCGTCAATACCAGCATGCCAAATGGAATCAAGGCTTCCAGCCAGTTATCCCACACGGCACTTTTATCGACGGCAAAGAACTCATCGAGGCAATCTGCCCAGGAACCCAGCATGATGGCGCACAGACCGCCGGCGATCAGACTCGTCACCCGTCCGCGCGGACGGCTGCTAAGGGTAAACAAGAACCAGATGCCCGCCATGACGGCCGTGCCGCCTTCGCAGACGATATCCATCCACTTCCAGATGGCAAACGGTTTAACGTGCCCCAGTGTGGCGTACAGGAAAAAGAACAGGGACAAAGCCAGCGCGGCGGCAATCAGGCTGTTACGGTGCAACGGCAGCATGTGGGAAACCTTTAAAAGTGGTGCTGTCGCCACGATAGCGCCCGCCCATGACGCCACGATGACATGCCCCACGCCCGTGCGGCAGGTGCAAACGGCTCAGCATTACTAATGACCATCCTGCAAATACGGCATGCCGTGCCCGATGCGCCCTGCGATGACAGGTCATTTCAGCTCACCACGCTTCATTTCTGGCCGGAAAGCGTTCGCATGCCGTTGTTTTCAAGGTGGCAAGCCCTTGCCTGTCACGCAACCGTCATATTTGCTGCCTAGAATCCGCCCGGTTCCCTCCTCCCTAACCGAGCTCTTCATGAAAACCATGCACACTTCCTTCCCCTCCCCGCTGCGCCCGACAGCGCTGGCCCTGGCCATCATGGCCGTCTTCAGCGGTCAAAGCCATGCGCAAGCGCAAGATGCGGACGGCCAGCCGGCCGCCACCGTCATCGTCAGCGGCCAGCGCGCCAGCCTGCGCAACGCCATCGCCGCGCAAGAGAAAGCCGACAACATCATCAGCGTCATCAGCAGCGACGATATCGGCGGCTTGCCGGACAAGAACGCGGCCGAGGCGCTGGCCCGCTTGCCGGGCGTGTCCGTGCAGCGCGACCAGGGCGAAGGCCGCTACATCACGGTGCGCGGCCTGGGCCCGGACCTGAACGCCGTCACCATCAACGGCGCGCTGGTGCCGTCACCGGAAGCGGGCCGCCGCGCTGTAGCGCTGGACATCCTGCCTGCGGGCCTGATCCGCACGCTGGAAGTGTCGAAGACTTTACTTCCGGAAATGGACGCCAACTCGCTGGGCGCCACCATCGAAGTCAAATCGCTGTCCGCCTTCGACTTGCCGGGCAAGCTGCTGTCGGCTAACGTGGGCGCCAGCCATGATGAAAAGACGGGCAAGACCAGCCCCAGCGGCGGCGCCCTGTGGGCCCAGCGCTTCCTCGACGGCAAGCTGGGCGTGGCTGCCGGCCTGAGCGCGGAAAAGCGCTCGTTCGGCTCCGATGACGTGGAAACGGGCGGCGCCTGGAGCAAAGGCAAATTATCGGGCCTGGAATTGCGCGACTACCTGCCCGTGCGCAAGCGCGGCGCCCTGGCCGTCAACCTCGATTACCGCCCGGAAGCTGGCAACAGCTGGTTTTTGCGTTCGTTCGTCAGCGAATTTTCCGACAATGAAGTGCGCGACCGCCTGACCATCAGCAATATCGCGGGCGGCAGCCTGGCCGAAGGAGCAACGGCCAGCGCGCGTGCCGAGCGCCGCATACGCCAGCGCAAGTACACGCAGCAAATACGCTCGCTCGTGCTGGGCACGCAGCAGAAATCGGGTGACTGGACCCTGGACGTGAAAGGCGGCATGAGCCGCGCCACGGAGGACACGCCGGAATCGCTGAACGATGGCCGTTTCCGTGGCACCAGCAATTTCGCCGGCATCAGTTTCACGGACACGCAGGAGCCGAAATTGAGCGGCCCCGCCTCACTGTACGACCCGGCCAATTACGCGCTCAACGCCATCACCCTGCAAAAGCGTTACTCGAAGGATAATGAACACCACGCGCGCATCGACCTGGCGCGCAAGTTCGACATCGCCACCCTGAAATTCGGCGCAAAAGTCAGCCGCCGCGAAAAAACCAATGACACGGATCAATGGGCGTACAACAGCAGCAAGGGGTCGAGCGGCAATTACTGGGGCCTTGGTTCCACGTCGATGAGCAACTTCGTGCAAGGTCACACCCTCGACTACGACCTGGGCAACATCGGCGTGGCGCTGGACCCGGCCCTGGTCCGCGCCCGCGTGGCGGGCCTGGACCGCGCCAAGGCGCGCCTGGCCACCGAGTCCGTCATCAACGACTACCGCATGCATGAAGACATCAACGCCATGTATGTGCAGAACAGCTATGACTTCGACGCCTGGCACATCCTCGGCGGTGTGCGCGCCGAACGCACGAGCTTTGAAGCGGCCGGCTCGCAGGTGGACAGCGCAGGGTTGGCCACGCCCTTGACGCGCGAACGCTCGTACACCAACTGGCTGCCGAACTTGCAAACCCGTTATGATCTGGATCAAAAAACCAGCGTGCGGGCCGCCTGGACGCAAGCCGTGGTGCGCGCCAACTTCAGCCAGCTGGCACCAGGCATCAGCCTGGCCAGCAATACGGAAGCCGTGATCGGCAACCCGGACTTGAAACCGCTGAAGGCGAACAACCTCGACCTGGGCATCGAGCGCGTGCTGGGCAATGACGGCGTGATGTCCGCGTATGGATTCTACAAAGACATCAAGAATTTTACGTACACGACCAACCTGGCTGGCACGGGTCAATGGACTGGCTACACGACGGCCACCTCGTATGCGAACGGCGACGCGGCCAAAGTAAAAGGCATCGAACTGGCTTACATGCAGCCGCTGCGCATGCTGCCGGCGCCGTTCAACAAGTTCCTCGTCGGCGTGAATGGCACCCTGAGCACCTCGAGCGCGCACATCGGCCGCTTCGACAAGGCGACGAACAAGCAGCTCAAGCGCGACATCCGCCTGCCGGGCCAGTCAAACCAGGTGATGAACTTGATGCTGGGCTATGAAACAGGGCCTGTGAGCGCCCGCCTGGCCCTCAACTACAAGTCGCCCTACCTGCTGGAAATGGGCGGCGACATCCTCGACCAAAGCCAGGACCATATCGTCGCCAGCCAGAAGCAGCTCGATTTCTCGCTGTCGTACCAGATCAGCAAGCACTTCCAGCTGATGTTCGAGGCGGCCAACCTGAACAACGAAAAATACTATGTGTATCAAGGCACGAAGCAGTTCAACGTGCAAAACGAACAATATGGCCGCACTTTTAAAGTGAGCCTGAAAGCCAGCGCCTTCTGATGATGATGTCAACTAACATGAAAAAAACCGTCCTTTGCAGCGCTTTGCTGGCCGCCTTTGCTTTCAGCAGCCCGGCGCTGGCGGTCCCCGCCAACGCTTTACCATCCTTCACGCAAGAGGCCGAAGAACTGACGCGCCTGCCCGGCGGCGGTTGGCTGACCCTGGACAAGCACGGCTTGCGCCTGTTCAATGCAAGCGGCCAGGAACAGGACCGCATCGCCGTGCGCGCCAAGCAGCTCGACACGCGCATCGATGGTACTCACGTGCTGGCCGTGTTCCTGGAAGCGGATACGCAGCGTCCGCTGCCCGTGACGGTCGATGTGCAGGCGGGGAAACTACGCACACTGGCGCCCTTCCCTGTCCCCACTTTCTCCGTGGAAGCGTCCTGCCTGTACCGCGACGCCCAGCAGCTCGATCATTTGTTCTTGATCGGCAAAGATGGGCAAGCGGAACAATGGGTGATGCAGGGCGAACAGCGCCAGCTGGTACGTAAACTGGCTTTGCCGCCGCACGCGAAACATTGCCGCGTCGATGATGGTGCCCAGCGCCTGCTGGTGAGCGAGTCGAACATGGGTGTGTGGGCCTATGACGCCGACTCCGAAGGCATGGGCAAGCGCGAAGTGGTCGCCCTGCGCAAGCCGTACGGGCAACTGGACGGCGGCGCCAGCGCGCTGGCGGTGCTGCCGGGCGGCGTGGCCGTGCTCGACGGCAAAGCGGACAAGCTGCATCTGTTCGCCCATCAGGGCGGACAGTGGGCGGCCCTGCCGCCGCAAGCCGTGGCCTTGAACGTGCGCAAGGGCGATAGCCAGCTGGCGCTCGACGGAAATTCGTTGATGTTGCGCGGCAAGAACGGTTGGCAAGCGCGGCCCTTGAAATGGAGTGGCAAGGCGGAAACATCGCCTGCGGTAGCCATCGTCGCCCCGCAGGCACAGACGGCGCCGATGGCGCGCCAGGGTGACGCGGCAGATGATCCGGCCATCTGGCTGGCCAGCGATCCGGCCGAGGCGCGCATCCTCGGCACCAACAAGAAGCAAGGACTGCTCGTCTACGATCTGCAAGGCAAGCAGACGCAGCTGCTGGAAGTGGGCCGCCTGAACAACGTTGACGTGCGGCAGAACATCCAGTTGGGCGGCAGCAAGGTCGACCTGGCCGTGGCCACCCGGCGCGACGACAACAGCATGATGTTGTTCACCATCAATGCCAGCGGCGAAGTGGCGGAAGCGGGCCGTTTTCCGACCGGGCTGAAAAGCATCTACGGCATGTGCTTGTACCAGCCAGCCAGCGGCGGCGTGGAAGCGTTCATCAACGACAAGGACGGCACCTTCCAGCAGTACAGCATCGGTTTGAGCGCAAACAAGTTCAGCGCCACCCTCTTGCGCAGCTTCAAGGTCGCCACACAACCGGAAGGCTGCGTGACCGACGACGCCAACGCCCGCTTGTTCCTTGGCGAGGAAACGCGCGGCATCTGGACCACCTCGGCCGACGCCGCCAAACCGGATGCCCTCGCCATGGTCTTGCCCGTGGGAGCGAACCTGACGGCCGACGTGGAAGGCATGGCCATCTACCGCAAGCCGGGCGGCGCACCCGACACCGGCTACCTGATCGTTTCCAGCCAGGGTGACAGCAGCTACGTGGTGCTCGACGCGCAAGCGCCGTACAAGGTGCGCGGCCGCTTCAAGGTGGGCTTCAACTTACCCGCCGGCATAGACGGCACCTCGGAAACGGATGGCCTCGACATCACCTCCGCCAACCTGGGCGGCGCGTATGCGCAAGGCATGCTGGTTATCCAGGACGGCTACAAACGCCTGCCCAATGGGCCACAGAACTTCAAGTATGTGGCGTGGGGGGATGTGGCGAAGGTGTTAGGGCTGGAGTAATCAGGCAGGAGCGGAGCCGGCTCCGTGGGGGAATGCGCGTCAACTGGGTGCATTCCAATCACGAGGAGACCTGCCCCGGCACTAGCTGCGCGGCATATCAATATGAAATGGCAGGCGCTTGCCGCACAAGTCCACTAAGCCAGACACGAGCAGGCGCCGTGCGGACAATTCGATAATATTGACGGCCGACACGTCGCCATATTCCATCATATAGATACCCGATTCCTCCGCCTCGGGATGCATATCCAGCATCCCGATCGCAAACGCTCCTCCCTGCCCTTCCGGTATGCGCAAGCCGTGCAGGAAAAACGCCGGCGGATACAGCGCCCACGACCATTCCGCATCCTCCGGCTCGGTCAAGCGCATAAACACATCATCGTCGCCATGGATATCGATATTGAGCTCCAGCATGCCGCTGCCATGAGCCTCCAGACTAATGCTTGATTTCGCTACATCCACTTCAAAATTGGTGTCGCCGATACTAAAAACAGTCATTCAATAATACTCCCGAGTTACTGGTAAATATGTGGTGCGACAGGCAGCAAGGAATGCAGGGCAGCCACGTCGATCACTAAACCAGAAGGATAAATCCGGCACTCACGGCCATCGTGCCGATGCCCAATTTTTATCCTTTTGACCATGTTCTTGCCATCATTATTAACGAGCGCCGAAATGGC
This sequence comes from Janthinobacterium algoris, assembly GCF_051380935.1. Lineage (NCBI taxonomy): Bacteria > Pseudomonadati > Pseudomonadota > Betaproteobacteria > Burkholderiales > Oxalobacteraceae > Janthinobacterium > Janthinobacterium algoris. The sequence continues at coordinate 163,185 of NZ_JBNYXZ010000002.1, forward strand.
GTCAAACTCCACCGCTTTTAATAGTGCCGGTGAACGCAATAGAAGGCCGTTTACTCCGCAAAACAGGCAAAACCTGTGACGTCCGCTTCCGCCCCAAAGCGGCCCTTCGTAAACTAGAACTCTACTGACGTTTTTATGGCACCGTTACCCATCAGGCGTGCATTGTGATAGCTATCAGAGGCGCTCGCCCTGCTTCTTCGCATCGTTCATTTACAAAAGCAGCGCACTCAAGCAGCTCATCATACAATGCAGGACATCTAGTCTTGAAGGATGATGCGCCGTCAATGACCAAAGCCAAACTCTCACCTGCGGTGACATGCACAGATGACATCTGTGCCGACGGCTCGTCGAGGTATCCCATGCAGTCAATCCATGCGTTCATATTTCGCCCATAGAAATCTGGGAACCCGCAAGCATCAGAGAAAACCGAGTGAAAGGTCTCGTCGTCGACTATGAGGTTTGAATTAATTCGAATTGAGTTCATAAAAAATTTCTGCCGTGCTCATGGGGACTCGAACGGCCTCTTCTGGCCGAACCCAGCCGTTAGAAGAGGGATAGCATGTTATCAACACGAAAATGGAGAGTCGTCCACGAGCGGAGGAAATCGAATCAAAGTAGACGCCTGAATGGGAAAGAAGATTACCGCTCGTTACGTCACCCCAAAAAGCTCATCAGCGAAACACCGAGGAAGCTTTTGTGTATCCAGAGTGAAAGAGCGATGGCGCTCACGAGAATTGCCATTGACGCGGCAATCATTGATTTTTTTATCATCGGTTCTTAGGCTCTTAGTTGGCAGAAAGGCATCTTAATGCGCTTCGAAAGACTGCTCTTTGCCGTTAGCAAACAATTCTGTAACTGTAGCGTATTTTACAACATAACATCAAGAAAATGACATGCAACTGGCCGGGATACGCCAACCATGGAAGAAACTACTTAATTCAATCAACGTCACTTACCGATCTGGCAGCGACCACACAGCCCCTGCCGTATTAAAATACCGTCCCATGACCTCCCCCGCCTCGACCTCCCCTCTCCCCGACAGTATCCTGTTCCCTTCCCTGGCCGTTCTGGGAGGGCAGATTTCCGTCAATCTGGGGGCGGCGATTGCGAAAAATATGTTTCCTGTCATCGGCGTAGAGGGGATTACGGCATACCGGGTGGGGTTTTCGGCGCTGATCCTGCTGGCCATCTTCCGGCCCTGGCGTTTCCGGCTGACGCGCAAGGATGTGCTGAATTTGCTGGTCTACGGTTCCGTGCTGGGATTGATGAACTTGCTGATTTACCGGGCGTTTGCGCTGATACCGATCGGCATTGCCGTGGCCATCGAGGTGACGGGGCCGCTGGCGGTGGCCATGCTGTCGTCGCGGCGGCCGCGTGATTTGCTCGCCGTTGCGTGCGCCGTGTTTGGTCTATATTTATTGCTGCCGCTACAAGGCAGCCCGGGCAGCCTGGACCCGGTCGGCGTGGCGTATGCGCTGGGGGCGGCGCTGTGCTGGGCGCTATACATCATCTTTGGCAAGCGCGCCTCGACCTTGCAAGGCGGGCAAGCCGTGGCCTGGGGCATGACGGTGGCAGCGATGCTGACGGTGCCTATCGGCATCACTTACTCGGGCACGGCCCTGCTGGCGCCATCGCTTGCGCTGATGGGCCTGGCCATCGCCATGCTGTCCAGCGCCCTGCCGTATTCGCTGGAAATCTTTGCCCTGCGCCGTTTGCCGCAAGGCGTGTTTGGCATGTTCAGCAGCGCGGCGCCCGCCGTCAGCGCGCTGGCCGCCATGGCCGTGCTGGGAGAACTGCTGAGCCTAACCCAGTGGCTGGCCATCGGCTGCATCGTGATCGCCTCGGCCATGGCGGCACTCGGCGCTCAGGGCGGCAAGCGCTAGCGGTAGTCAGTCCATTCTGTACTGCTGCCTGCGCCGCATCCTGGCATTGCCGCGCGGCTGGCGTGCAGGTGTTGATGCCCGCCTGTAAAATACTTTATCGCTTGCCTTATCGCTTGCCTTATCGCTTGCCTTATCTTACATATCGTACATTCAGCCCATTCCTGCCTTACCGATGATATCCACACTTCTTTTCCGCTTGTTTTCCACTCTTGCCGCTGCAGCCTTGCTGCTGGCGCCAGACGCTGTCGCGCAGGCCGTCGCCGCTCCCGCCACCCTCAAGGGCAACGCCGAAGCGGGCAAGGCCGCGTTTCGCAAGTGCGCCTCCTGCCACCAGGTAGGGCCATCGGCGCGCGGCGGCTTCGGCCCCAAGCTGACGGGCGTGATTGGCCGCAAGGCCGGTGCCACCACCGACTATAAGTATTCGGCGGCCATGAAAAACGCGAATATAGTCTGGACCGAGCAAAACCTGGCCGGCTTCCTCAAAGCACCGAGCGATTTCATTCCTGGAAACAACATGCGATTCTGGGGCATCGGCAATGCGCAGCAAGTGGCCGATTTGCTGGCCTACCTGCGCACGCAGTAAGTAAGCAGTCAGTAAGCAGTCAGTAAGCAGGGCACGCACTAGCCTGCCCGCGCGCACGCGGACAGGCAGACAGGCAGGCACGGCCCATCAAGCCATGACAGCAACTCAAGCCTCCTGCGCTTGCAGCACGCCCTTACGCTTCTTGTGCACCGCCCGGGTACGCCCTTCCCGCTTGAAATCCCGTTCCAGCTGCTTGAATTTGCGTTCGCGCCGGGCATAGGCACCGATGGACATAACTTCCCCTAGGGTTTGGCCGGCAGCTTGTGCACGCACAGGTAAATGGAATACAGCGCCGCCAGCCCCACCAGCACGTACACGCCGCGCGAAGCCGTCGTCATGGCACCCAGAATGCGGGCCACTATGTCAATGTCGAACAAGCCCACCAGCGCCCAGTTCAATCCGCCCACGATCAGCAGGATCATGGAGATCCAGTCGACCACGTTCAGGCGCTTTGCCGTCATTTCCTCGTTTGCAGCACCGTCCGATCCTGCCTGGATATTCGCCATATCAGCCTCCTGTAAGAAGAAAGGACCCGCCGCCGGGTCCGTGTAAGGAACAGTGTAGGCGCCGCACCGGTACACGCCAGTCGGACGATGCCGGGGTTTGAGGTAGGACGAGTCTGTAATACGGCGGGTGATTTTATCTGGCAACAAGCCAGGCGCCGGCGACAGGCAAGGCGACTATGCGTTTCGGCCCTGGCTGCCGGCTGTTGCTAAACAAGCAGTGACCAATTCCAATATGGAAATATTTATAGATTACTTAGTATTGCACTGCTACACTCATTTCACCCCGGCAACGTCAGGGGCAACAGCGCCACGCCGTGCCGCCCGCATGGGTAGCAGCCACCATGGGACAACAGCTGAGGGGACATGACTATTTCAAACATACGCATCGGTGCACGCCTGACCACGGGTTTTTTGCTGGCATCGCTGTTGCTGGCGGTGGTCGTCAGCATCAGCACATGGCAACTTGCTACTGTGAGCGGGGAAATCGATAGCAGCGTGAACCAGCGCTATGCGCGCATCGAGCAATTGCACGCCACACGCAACAGCACGCAAGAGCAGTCCGCCCTGCGCGACATCGATCAGCAGATCGCCACGCAATCAACGCAGATGCGCGCGGCGGCCGAAGCGGCCATAGCCCGCGCGCGCAATGCCAGCGTACTGATCATCGCGCTGGGCCTGATCGGCGGCGTGCTAAGCCTGGCCACGGCTTGGTTCATCAGCAGCGGCATCGTGCGGCCCCTGCGGCACGCCGTCAAGGTGGCGCGCAAGGTGGCCGGCGGCGATCTGAGCGGCAATATCCGCGTCGAATCCGGCGATGAGGTAGGCCAGTTGCTGCAGGCACTGAAAGACATGAATGCCAGCTTGATCCATATCGTGGGCGAGGTGCGCGGCGGCACGCAAGACATCGCCGACGCCTCGGGCGAAATCGCCGCCGGCAACCTGGACTTGTCGCAGCGCACGCAGGCGCAAGCCAGTTCGCTGGAGCAGACGGCCGCCTCAATGGAAGAGCTGACCGGCACCGTCAAGCAAAATGCGGACAATGCGCGGCAAGCCAACCAGTTGGCGCTATCGGCCGCCGATGTGGCCGGCAAAGGAGGCAAGGTGGTGGCGCAAGTAGTCGATACCATGAGCGCGATCAATGCGTCGTCGAAAAAGATCGTTGACATCATCGGCGTGATCGACGCCATCGCCTTCCAGACGAATATCCTGGCCCTGAATGCGGCCGTGGAGGCGGCGCGCGCGGGCGAACAGGGCCGCGGCTTTGCCGTCGTGGCCGCCGAAGTGCGCACCCTGGCCCAGCGTTCTGCCGGTGCGGCGCGGGAAATCAAGCAATTGATCGGCGACTCCGTCGAACGGGTCGACGCGGGCGCGCGCCTGGTCGATACGGCGGGCGCCACCATGCGCGAAATCGTTGCCAGCGTTCACCGCGTGACGGACATCATGGGCGAGATCAGCATGGCCAGCGGCGAGCAATTGTCCGGCATCGAGCAGGTCAATGCCGCCATCGTGCAGATGGAACATGTGACGCAACAAAACGCGGCGCTGGTGGAACAGGCGTCGACGGCGGCAGCCATCATGCAGCAGCGCGCCCAGCAGCTATCGTGCACGGTGGGTATCTTCACCTTGGGCAATGAGGTGGCGCCCCTGCACGTGGCACCGCCCACCAGCCTTGTGGCGACGCAAGACACGACGCAAAACACGGCCGCACCCGCCCTGGCACGCTCGCGCACCCTTGTCGTTAGAGCGCGCCTGAAAGCATGAGTTCCCGCTGATAGCTCATCGCGTATAGCTGATTGATAAGGGGTTGCTATAGCTGCTTGTACATGATGGTGGTGGCGTCCAGCCGGTCGCCGGCCGGCGCCAATGCATAGGCGGGGATGCTGCCCGCCACCACATAACCGAGCGACAAATACAGCGCTTGCGCATGGTCGCTGCTGCGCGTATCCAAGGTCAGCAGGCTGCGCGGCAAGAGGCGCGCCTGTTCTTCCAGCGCCAGCATCAGCTGGCGGGCGATGCCGCGCCGGCGGAAAGCGGGCGCGACCAGCAGCTTGCGCACTTCGGCCCGGTGCGCCTGGTTGGGATTGGTGTCCCAGTCCAGCTGCACGGCGCCGGCCACCTTGCCTTCCACCTCGGCCACCAGCAGCAGGCGCACGCCACGCGTCACGGCGGGCAGCACATTGTCCGTCCAGAACGCCTGGCTGGCCGCAGCATCGAAGGGCAAGATAAAGCCGATGCTGGCGCCGTCGTGCACGCAGTCTTGCAGCAAGGAGCCCAGTTCCGGCAAGCGTGCACGCATATCGGCGGAGGTAAAACTGCGCAGCGATGGGGACATATCAACCTCAAACAATGAACAAAAAATAGTGGGCGCCGCTGTCCGGCGGCGTCGTAAACGCACTGGCGCCGTGCAGCTGGTAGCGCAGGCAATCGCCTGCCTGCAAGGCGTGTGAGCGGCCATCGACGGTCACATTCAGCTTGCCGTCCTGCAGCAACAGATGGTGTTCCATGCCGGGCCGCGGCGAGGCGGCGTAGGTGATGGTCACACCAGCGCCGAGTTCGCATTCGAGCGCTTCGCCGGCCAGCGCGCGCGACGGCGGCGAAACGCAGCGGCGTCGGAATCCAGTCTCCGGGTCCGTCCACACGCTTTGCTGGGCCCGCCGCAGCAGGGGCGCGAAGTCGTCTTCCACCATGCGCAGCAGGCGCGACATGGCAAGGCCATACGCGGCGCACAGCTTGCCCAGCACGACCGTGGTCGGGCTGACGTCGCCGTTTTCCAGGCGCGACAAGGTGGCGCGGCTGACCTGGCTGGCACCGGCCAGCTGGTCCAGCGACCAGCCCCGCTCCACGCGCAACTGCTTTAAACGCGCCGCCAGCCGCTGCTCCGTATCGTGATCACTCAGCATCAAATTTTCCATATATGGAAATTTATCCCATAAAAGGGAATTTAGCAAGCCGCCGCTGCACAGTTGTTCAGCGCACAGACCAGTGGCCGGTCTTCCAGCAGGATGGCGTTGTCACCACAAGGAGAAGCCATGGCCGCCCCTTCCACCCCTTCCACCCCTTCCACCCCTTCCGCCACTCCCCAGCCGCGCCAGGGCCAGGCGCCCGCGCCGCTGGGCAGGGTCGAATTCCATTTGCAATTCATCCGCTCGTTTGCCGACCCCACGTTCGACGCCGTGCGCGGCGCCTTGGTGCAGGTGGAAGAAGTGGCGTGGAAGAATTACCAGGATGGCCGCAAGGCACCCGTCACGCAAAAGGCCGGACCGGGTTTTATCGATCCCGACTACGAGCTATCCATGGAGTGGATCGCCACGCGCGACCGCTTGCTGGCCGCCGAGGCGCGCCAGAAATATCCCGCCACGCCGTCGCGCGTGCTGCTGATCTGCGGCGCGGCACGCAACGACGGTTCTTGCCCTGGCGAAATATCAAAGACCTGGCGCATGACGCAATGGGCGAAAGAAGAGCTGCAGGCCGACGCCATCGAGGCGGACGTGCTGGATCTGAGCTTGCTGACCTCCGCGTATGACTTGCACATTCATCCATGCAAGGGTTGCGTCTCGACGGCCATGCCCCTGTGCCACTGGCCGTGCAGCTGCTACCCGAACCATGGCGAACGCCAGACGAATGACTGGATGGCGGATATTTACGAGCGCTGGACGGCTGCGCATGCCGTCATCATCCTCACGCCCGTGTACTGGTACCAGACGCCCGGCGTGCTGAAACTGATGATAGACCGGCTCGTCTGCGCCGACGGCGGCAACCCGGACCCCACGTCCACGCACGGCAAGAAAGCTCTGGAAGCGAAGGCCCTGGAATTGCAAGGCTGGAATTACCCGAAACACTTGGCCGGGCGCGCATATGGCCTCGTCGTGCATGGCGACGTGGCCGGCATCGAAGGCGTGCGGCGGGGCCTGTCGGACTGGCTGGACTGGATGGGCCTGGTCGATGCGGGCGCGAAATCACGACTGGACCGCTACATCGGCTATTACGACAGCTATGCGCAAAGCCATGAGACCTTGGACCGCGATACCAATATGCAAGAAGAAGTGCGCAACGTGGCGCGCGCCGTGGCCGAAGCCGTCAAGCGGCTGCGCGCAGGCACGCTGGCGCCGCCCGATGCGGCATTACCAGCTCCACGGCCAAAATGAAACCGTGCAGACCTACCCCGCCATGCGTGTAGCGTGGCGGCACAATTCCAGAAAACCCGTCAAACGGGGCGAGAGTATCTTCTTGGACTGGCGAATCAGGTAAAAGTTGCGCGCCAATGGCGGCAGCATGGTCTCCAGTTCCACCAGTTGCCCGCTGGCCAGCAAATCGGCCACCACGACCCGCGACAGGCAGGCGATACCGAGCCCCGCCGCCGCGCCATATTTGATCGCTTCCGAGTTGCTAAATTCGCCTGCCGGGCGCAGATAGTGCAGATACGGCACCAGCGCCTGCTCTACCGCTTCGCGCGTACCCGAGCCCGCTTCGCGCAGCAGCCAGCCCGCCTGGTTCAATTCCGAAAAACTGAGCAGATGGCGCAGCTGCGCCAGAGGATGCGTGGGCGCGGCCACGATCAGCATCTGGTCCGTCAGCCACGGCTCCACCAGCAAGCCCGCTTCGTGGCACGGCCCTTCGATCAGGCCGATATCGACACGGAACTCCGCCACGGCGGCGGCGATGTCGGCCGTGTTGGCAATCGTCACCTGGGGAATGCTGCGCCCGTATTGCTGCGCCGCCTGGGCCAGGATCTGCGGCAACAGATAGATGCCTATCGTCGTGCTGGCGCCGATTTGCAGGCTGACGGGCACGGACGGGTCGGCACCCGCGAACTGGCGCTCGATGCTGGCGGCGCCGTCGCGCATCTGCCGCGCCTGCGGCAACAGCAGGCGGCCATTGTCGTTGAGCAGCAATCGCTTGCCCACGCGGTCGAACAGTTGCGCGCCCAGCAAGGTTTCCAGTTCATTCAGGGAAGCGCTGGTGGCCGATTGCGACAGCGCAATGTGTTCGGCCGCCGCGCTGGTGCTGCCCGTGTCCGCCACGGCCAGGAAAATCTGCAGTTGCCGCAAAGTTAAGGCCATCAAATCTACCTATTTAATTAGTTAAATATACAAAAATAATCTGTTTTACCATTTAATCGGCGAGCTGTACAGTCATGCCATACGAACCAAGAACCATGGAGTACGGCATGTCATCCCTCTCAACAAACAACACAACAAGTTTCAGCGACCGCTATGGCCGCCTTCTGCCGGGCCTGGTGCTGAGCGGTGTCATCGCCTGGGGCGCCATCGCGCTGGGCAAGCTGGAATGGATGCAAAGCCATGGCATGAGCGCCCTGACCCTGGCCATCATGCTGGGCATTGTGCTGGGCAACAGCGTGTATGGCCGCCTGGCGCCCACCTGCGGCGCGGGCGTGGCCTTTTCCAAGCAGACGTTATTGCGCTTGGGCATCATCCTGTATGGCGTCCGCCTGACTTTCCAGGATATCGGCCAAGTGGGCCTGGCCGGCATCGCCATCGATGCGCTGGTGCTGGCGTCCACGTTTGGCCTGGCGATGTTCCTCGGCACCAAGGTGTTCAAGCTGGAACGCAACTGCGCCATTCTGATCGGCGCGGGCAGTTCCATCTGCGGCGCGGCGGCCGTAATGGCGACGGAACCCGTCGTGAAAGGGCGCAGCGAAGACGTTACCGTGGCCGTCTCCACCGTCGTGGTGTTCGGCACCATCGCCATCTTTTTGTACCCCTTGCTGTACCAGTTGAATCTGGGCTGGCAGGTGCTGGGCGCCACGCCTGCCGCCTTCGGCGTGTATATCGGCTCGACCGTGCATGAAGTGGCGCAGGTGGTGGCGGCCGGCAAGTCGATCGGGCAAGAGGCGGCGAATGCGGCCGTGATCGCCAAGATGGTGCGCGTGATGATGCTGGCTCCGTTTCTTGTGATCCTGTCGGCGGTGCTGGCGCGCGGCAAGGCCATAGGAGGCAGCCACGACAAGGCGGCCAAGCTGGCCATTCCCTGGTTCGCCTTCATCTTTATCGGCGTGGTGGCCTTCAATTCGCTGGGCCTGCTGCCCGCTAGCACCGTGGCCACCATCACTGAGCTCGACACGGCCTTGCTGGCCATGGCCATGGCGGCCCTGGGCTTGACGACGCACATGTCGGCCATCCGCCGCGCCGGCATCAAGCCGCTGCTGCTGGCCGGCCTGCTGTTCTGCTGGCTGATCGCCGGTGGCGCAGTCATTAACCATGTAGTCGCCAGCCTGTTTGCCTGAAGCTGAGCCTGAAGCTGAGCCTGACTTAAACCGGGGCGACTGACGCGGGCGCCGAAAACTTCGTACAATATAGGTGTTTTGACTCTCAATCCGGCCCCGGCCCCACCCAGGAACACCCATGCATCTCTCGAACTGGCTGCTTTTCTGCAGCGTCGCCCTGCTCGTCACGTTTTCTCCCGGCCCGGCCGTCTTGCTGGCCATCTCGAATGCCATCGCCGTCGGCCCGCGCCGCGCGATGATCAGCAGCATGGGCAATGGCTTTGGTTTGTTCATCATTTCCGGCGTGGCCATGGCCGGCATGGGCGTCGTGCTGGCCACCTCGGCCACGGCCTTCATGCTGCTGAAACTGGCTGGCGCCCTGTATCTGGTGTACCTGGGCATCAAGCAATGGCGCAGCAAGACCAGCATCGTGGCCGATGCGCCTGTGGCGCCTGGCGCGGCCAATCCTAACTCATTCTGGAAACTCTTCCGCCAAGGCTTGACGGTGGCGCTGACCAATCCCAAGGCCATCCTGTTCTTTTCGGCCCTGTTTCCGCAATTCATCACGCCGGGTGAACCGGTGGCCATCCAGTTCACCGTGCTGACGACTTCGTTTGTCGCCTGCGCCATGCTGGCCCATTTGTTCTATGCTAACCTGGCGCGCCTGCTGAAAACCCAGCTGGCCACGCCGGGCCGCGCCAAGCTGTTCAACCGCATTTCGGGCGGTGCCTTCGTGCTGTTGGGCCTGAGCCTGCTGCGCCTGCGAGCCAAGGCGGCGTAACGTCACTCCACTGATAAAAACGCCTCGATGCTGGCCGCCAGGGCCAGCGGCGTTTCATTCATCGGATAGTGTCCCGCATTGGCCAGCACTTCCAGCCTGGCTTGCGGGTACCATGCCAGATACGTGCGGTGCATCAGGCACGCATCGAAGCGCGGATCGTGCTCCCCCACCAGCGCCAGCAAAGGCAGTGCCACGCGCGCCGCCTTGACTTCTTCACTGAAATCCGTCCCGCTCCACGCCAGAAAATAGGCGGCAAACGCCGCTGGATCCGAACTTTCCCACGAGTATTGCGCCTTCCAGTCCAGCCAGGTGGAGGGCAAGCGCCCGCCCGTGCTGCGGTCTATGATGGCGCGCCGCGCATCCACGTTCGCGCTGGCGTCGAGAAACAGTTGCCGCGCCACCCCGTCGAACGCCACACCGCAGCTGGGCACGGGTGCCACTGCCACCAGTTTGCGCAAGCGCAAGGGCGCCAGCAAGGCCAGCCGTTCCAGCGCCATGCCGCCCATGGAATGGCCCACCACGCTGAAAGTGGCAAAGCCCAGCGCATCGGCCAGCGCCAGCGCGTCGCAGGCGACCTCTTCCATCGAATATTCACCCGCCGCGCCGCGCATGCCGCCATAGCCGCGATTGTCCATGAAGACATAGCTGAAAGCGCTACCATCGAGGGCCGCTTCCATCGGCGCAAACGCGTGCGCGTCGCCAAACCAGCCGTGCAGGACGATGACGGCGTGGGGACCATGGCCCACGCGATGATAGGTATTGTGCATACACTCTCCTGAAAAAGAGTGGATGGTAAGGGGAGATCGAGCGGCCCGCCTGCGATAGCAGGTCAAATACTGTAGAGTACAGGCCATGAATGATTTTTATACGGAAGTGCCGCGCGCAGTGATCGCCACCGCACGCGACTATGCCCCCGGCGCCATTTTCCCCAGCCACAACCACGCGCGCGGGCAATTCGCCTATGCGGCGCGGGGCGTCATCAGCGTGCACACGTCACACGGCAACTGGCTGGTGCCGCCGCAACGGGCCTGCTGGGTACCGGCCCGGCTATCCCACGGCATGCGCATGCATGGCGCCGTGACCATGCACAATGTCTTCATTGAAGAAGCCGCCATCGCCAGGATAGGCTTGCCGCCCGATTGCCAGGTGCTGGAAGCGACGCCGTTACTGCGCGCGCTACTGGCCGAGGCCGTGAATGTGGAAGCCTTGTATGCGGAAGCGTCGCGCGCCGGACGATTGATGGCCTTGCTACTCGATGAGATTGCCGCTGCCAGGCCCTTGCCCCTGAGCGCGCCCCTGCCGCAGGAACCCCGGCTGGCGCGGCTGTGCATGGACATGCTGCGGCAACCGAGCCTGGACAGCAACCTGGACGCGATGGCGGCCCAGGCCGGCATGAGCCGGCGCACTTTTACGCGCCAGTTCCGCGCCCAGACGGGGCTGGCCTTTGCCCAATGGCGCCAGCAAGCGTGCCTGCTGGCGGCCATCACGCGTCTGGCCGAAGGACAAGCCGTCACCCGCATCGCGCTCGATCTCGGTTATGCCAGCCCCAGCGCCTTCACGGCCGCCTTCCGCCGCGTGCTGGGGCAGGCGCCCAGCGACTATCTGTCGAACTAGGCAATGATGGCGGCGATGCGCTTGTCCAGCGCCTGCGCCAGTTTCTGCACATGGTAGCCGTCGACAAAACCATGGTGGGCCTGCGCGGAAAACGGTACCCGCATGCGGCCATCTGCCTGCGCGGGGCCGAACTTGCCCCACGTAAAAGTCGGGATATCGGCGTCGCGGTGGCGGTAGATCGGGTGCTCGATGGCCGCCATATCCAGCCACGGCAGGCAGGTGATAAAAATATTGTTGCGCTGCTCGCGCTCGCTTTCGCCCTCGCCCGTATTGATCAGCGCGGAGCTGGCTTCGGCGAGGCGTTTCGCTTCCCGGCTGCGCGCGATGAATATATCGAGCTGGTCCGTCATCGTGAAGCGCGTGTAGTTGAGGTTATCGTCGCCGTTGATGACGGTGTACGAGGCGGGAAAATCGTCGATCTTGATTATTTCGTCCTGGTAGATGCGGTACATGAAGTTGTCGATCTCCCTGACAGTATTGAGCAGGCAAAACAGGAAGAAGTGGAATACGGGGATTTTCCGTTCCTTGCACCAGGGCCGGAAATCCGGCACGTCGAGCTGAAAGTTGATGTTGACGAGGGGATTGTCAAACGCCCGGAACAAGTCGTAGCGGTCGCGCCGCTTTTCAAAATTTTTCATGCGGCGAGTGTAGACGATGGGGCGCCACCGTGCGCCAAGCCCCGCTGTACTTTCCACGCCAGCGGCAAGGTCAGCAGCAAGACTACCGCCAGCGCCAGCAAGGCTGCGTTCACGCTGGTATGGTCACCCAGCGCGCCGAACAGCACGGGCGACAGCGCCCCGCCGCCGATGCTGCCCGTGTAGAACAGGGCGAACGCGTGTTCGCGCTTGCCAGGGGCGGCCAGTTCCGGCACCGCGCCATACAGCACGGACGAGGTGCCGTTCAGCGCCAGCCCCAGCAAGGGCAGCGTGGCCATGATGCCAGCCAGGGGCAGCCACAGGGCCACGACGATGAGCACGGAAGTCATCGATTCCGTCAGCCACACGGTTTTCATCATGCCGATGCGCGCGCCCAGATAGCCGCACAGCAGCTTGCCGAAGGCGCCACCCACGAACAGCAGCGATAGCGCCACGCCGATGCCGGCCGTGCCTGCGCCCTTGCTTTTCAGCAAGAATGGCAAGAAAGTCAGAAAGCCCATGCGCACGGCGCTGTCCAGGGTACCCGTGGCCAGCAGCGCACGAAAGCTCGCCTTCGAGCCGCTGCCCGCGATGCCCTTGCCCACCTTCTTGGTGCCGGCCTGCAACTCGCCTGGTTTCGGCAATAGCCACCACAGCAAGCCGGCCGCCGTCAGGCCAAGCAGTCCCAGCAGTGAGACGCTGGCTTGCCAGCTGCACACCAGCAACAGCAAGCCCACCAGTGCGGGAATCAGGGTCTTGCCAATATCGCCGGCAAAGTTGTAGTGCGACAACGCCTCCTTCACGCCGCCGCCCGCCTCGTGCGTATCGGTGACGATCGACGAGGCCAGTGGATGCTGCGTGCTGGCGCCCAGGCCGCCCAGCAGCAAGGCAAACAGCAGCACGGCCAGGCCGCCCGCCTGCCCCGCGATCAGGTAAGCGACCCCGGCCAGCGCCGTGCCGCCCACCAGCATGCGTTCGCGTCCCCAGCGCCTGGCCAGGCGACTGGCCAGCAACTGGAAAGCGGCCATCATGCCCGAGTACGATCCCCGCAGCAGGCCCACCATGGCGTAGCTGATGGCAAACTGCGCCTGCCAGATGGGCAGCAGCACGTAGATAACGTCCGTCAAGCCGTCATGCACGGCATGCGCGCCGCAGGCGGCGAACAGCGAGCAGCGGCGGAGCGATTTGTCGCAGGGATTTGCTTCGGGGGACAACGCGGCGGCGGACGGTTCGGTCATGGCTATGCATGCGGGAAATCAGGAGGCACCAGCTTACTACACATTGCATTGGCATCTCGGGCGCCTCGCTTGTTCCTTTCTCACCCGGACATAGTCTCGCGTCACTCTCTGTGCACCAGAAAAGCGTTCCACCGGCGGCAGGCCGTGGTATAACTGCTGCATACCACTCGTACATTTATCATCAGAGGCTAGCGCTACCATGACCTCATCTAGCAACACATCAGGCCAAGCCGGGAAAAAGGCAGGCTGCAGCCAGTGCCGGGACACCGAGCCACTGGGCTTCGACTTCACCTTTGCCTATCAACCGATCGTCGAACTGTCCACGCGCTCGATCTTTGGCCATGAAGCACTGGTACGTGGCCTCAACGGCGAATCGGCATACTCGATTTTGTCCCAGGTCAATGATGAAAACCGCTATGTCTTCGACCAGGCCTGCCGCGTGCGCGCCATCCAGGGTGCAGCCCGGCTGGGCATCCAGGAATATCTGTCCATCAATTTTCTGCCGAATGCCGTGTACCGCCCAGAGGCGTGCATCCAGGCCACTTTAGCCGCGGCGCGCGAATACAATTTCCCCATCCGCCGCATCATCTTCGAGGTGACCGAGGGCGAAGAAGTGCGCGACCGGCCTCACCTCGTCAACATCTTTCATGAGTATCGCCGCTTCGGCTTTCAGACGGCCATCGACGATTTCGGCGCCGGCTACGCGGGGCTGAGCCTGCTGGCGGAATATCAGCCGCACATCATCAAGATCGACATGGAATTGGTGCGCGGCATCGAGGCAAGCGCACCCAAGCAGGCAATCGTCAGGGGCATCATCGCCATTTGCAAGGAACTCAACATTACAATCCTGGCGGAGGGCATCGAAACGGCCGGCGAACGCGATTGCTTGAAGAAGATGGGCATCGACTTGATGCAGGGATATTTATTTTGCAAACCGGCGCTGATGGCCATAGGCGTGATCAATCCCGCAGCATGGTGACAGGCAGCCAGCACCCGCTGGCCAAAGAGTGAATCCGTTTTCTCCCCCCGTTCGTATAAGTCAGGCAGCCTGCAGTTTTTTGGACTTGTCTGTCAACGCGAAAAAATATTGGGAGAATCGAAATGTCATTGTCACACTCGAAAACCGCACTGGGCACCGCCCTCCTGGGCAACCTGCTCACCTTATCCATAACCTTGGCCATTGCGCCAGCGGCCTACGCTTCCAGCCACCGCGAAGCGCCATTCATCACGCAAACCCCAAAAGTCGACGCCACCGACTTCTATATGTTCCGCAGCTATGAAGCGGGCCGTGGCGCCTACACCACCCTCGTGGCCGACTATATTCCCCTGCAAGACGCCTACGGCGGGCCGAATTATTTCGCCATGGATCCCAACGCCCTGTATGAAATCCATATCGACAACAATGGCGACGGCAAGGAAGACCTCACTTTCCAGTTTCGCTTTACCAACACCATCAAGGATGGCCAGTTCACCGTAGGCGGCAAGAAAGTCTCGATTCCGCTGGTCATCAACGGCGGCGCCATCGACAGCGTCAACCCGGCCGGTCTGAACGTGCGCGAAACCTACAGCGTGACAGTGGTGCGGGGCGACCGCCGCACGGGCACGCGCAGCAGCGTCACCAACGCCACGGGCGGCGGCACGACCTTTGACAAGCCCGTCGACAACATCGGCAACAAGGCCATTCCCAACTATGCCGGGTATGCCGCGCAGCATGTGTACGCCGTCAACATCCCCGGCTGCGCCACGCCGGCGCGCCTGTTCGTCGGCCAGCGCAAGGACCCTTTCGTGGTGAACCTGGGCGAAACGTTTGACTTGATTAACATCAAGGCGCCCGCCACGGAGTTTGCGGCCAACGCGGAATCGGCAGCCAAGGATGACCTGGCGCGGAAAAACGTCACGGCTATCGAGATGGAAGTGTCGACCGCCTGCCTGACGGCCGGCAGCGACCCCGTCATCGGCGGCTGGACCACGGCCAGCCTGCGCCAGGGACGTTTGCTGAACCCGGCACCGGGCACCACCGCAGCGTCGAAGGAAGGCGGCGCGTGGGTGCAAGTGTCGCGCCTGGGCATGCCGCTGGTGAATGAACTGGTCATCGGCCTGAAGGACAAGGACCGCTTCAACGCCAGCAAGCCGTCGGGCGATGCGCAATTTGCCGACTACGTCACCAACCCGACGGCGCCAGCCCTGGTGGAGGTGCTGTTCGGCTCGGCAGGCGCCAAGGCGCCGACCAATTTCCCCCGCAACGACCTGGTGGCCACTTTCCTCACGGGCATCAAGGGCGTGAACCAGCCCGTCACCGTGACGGCATCGGAAATGCTGCGCCTGAACACGTCGATCGCCGCTACCAACGTCGGTGCGCAAAACCGCCTCGGCGTCATCGGCGGCGATAACGCGGGCTTTCCGAACGGTCGCCGCCCCGGCGACGACGTGGTCGACGTGGTGCTGCGCGTAGCCATGGGCAAGCTGTGCACGCTGAACATCGGCTGCGCCCCGGCCGATGCGCCCGCCGGCGCCCTGCATTTCACGGACGGCGCTTTCCTCGACGAAACGGCGTTCACGGCAGGTTTCCCTTATCTGAAAACACCCGTGGCCGGTTCGCCACAGCTGTAAGTCAACCAGGAGAATGCGATGAAAAAGTTCTATGTAATCGGCGCCCTGGCGCTCACGGCCCTGCTGGCTGGCTGCGGCGGCGGTAGCAGTAGCCACGGCGGCGACAATGGTGGCACCACGCCGCCCCCCGTGGTGTTGCTCGATGCGTTTTATGTGGCCGTCAGCAACGTCATTCTGACCACCAGCGATGACAAGGACGGCGTGGGCATCGACGCCATCATGGCGACGTCTCCGGAAAACACGGAGCCGGTCCCGCTGTAACGCGCAGTAACTAAGTGCGGGCGCCGGAGACAGCGTTCTCCGGCGCCCTTGCTGCCCCACTCTACCGTCGACGGCGTCCACGATGAAAACACCGATTTCCCTGCTATGCGCCTGTCTGCCCGCGCTGGCACTGGCCGCGCCCTACACGCCGAAAGATGGCAGCGTTGTCATCGAACAGTTGGCGCGCCGCGCCGATGCCACGCAGGTCGCCCTGTGCGGCCTGCGCCAGCAGCTCAATGCCACGCCAGGCGACCTGGCCCTGGCCACCGGCCTGGCGCAGCGCTATATTGCCCTGGCGCGCAGCGAAACGGACCCGCGCTACCTGGGCTATGCGCAAGCGGCGCTGGCGCCCTGGTGGCGGCAGGCAGCGCCACCCGTCCCCGTACGCCTGCTGCGTGCCACCATTTTGCAAAGCACCCACCATTTCGCCGCCGCCCTGCAAGACCTCGATGCCGTCATCGCGCAACAGCCGCAAAACGGCCAGGCCTGGCTGACGCGCGCCACCGTGCTCACCGTGCAGGGCGATTACGCGCAGGCCACGGCGGCTTGCGCCCGCCTGTCAGCCTTGACAACACAGCTGGTCACCGTCACCTGCCTTGCGAACGTCGCCAGCGTCACGGGCCGCGCCGCCAGCAGCGAGCGCTTGCTGGACCTGACCTTGCAGAGAAGCGCCGGCGCGGCGCCCGAGCTGGAAAGCTGGGCCCTGACCCTGCTGGCGGAAATGGCCACGCGGCGCGCCGAGTTGGCGCTGGCTGAAGCGCGCTATAAGCAGGCGCTGGCGCAGCAGCCGCGCGACAGCTATCTGCTGGGCGCCTACGCCGATTTCCTGCTCGACCAGCGGCGCCCGCAGGAAGTCGTCACCTTATTGAAAGACCAGCAGCGCATCGACGCCCTGCTGCTGCGTTACGCGCTGGCTCTGCAATCTCTGCCCGGCCGGCAGGCGGCCTTCCTGGCGGCAAAAGCAGAACTGGCGGCCCGCTTCTATGCCGCCATGCAGCGTGGCGACACCGTACACCAGCGCGAGCAAGCCCGTTACACCCTGTTCCTGCAGCAAGATATTCCCGCTGCCCTGCAGCTGGCGCAGCAAAACTGGGCCATCCAGAAGGAAGTGCCCGACATGCGCATCTTGCTGGAAGCGGCCCTGGCGGCACGCAATCAAGGCGCGGCCCAGCCGGTGCTGGCCTGGATCGCGGCGCATGGCGTGGAAGACGCGGCACTGCAGCGCCTCGTCAGGCAGCTGGCGCCGCGGAATGGCGCGAAAATCAGCGCAGCGAAGAAAGCGGGGGCGCTGTGAACGCCCGCTTCGTCCTGTGCCTGTTCCTGTTCTGCGCCTGGATGCATCCCGCGCAGGCGCACAAGCCCAGCGACAGCTATGTGAGCCTGAGCGTGCACGGCCAGCAGATCGAGGGCCAATGGGATATCGCCCTGCGCGACCTCGATTTCGCCATCGGCCTCGATGGCAACGGCGACGGCGCCCTGACCTGGGATGAAATCCGCGCGCGCCACGAGGCGATTGCCGCCTACGCGCTACAGCGCCTGCAGGTGGCCAGCGACCAGGGCGCCTGCCCGTTGATAGCTGTCGAGCAATTGATCGACCACCACACGGACGGCGCCTACAACGTGCTGCGCTTCCAGGCCGCTTGCCCGGGTGGCGCACTGGCGAATGTACACGTCGGCTACAGCCTGTTCGCCGACCTCGACCCGCAGCACAAGGGTTTGCTCAAGATCAACAGCGACGGCGCCACGCAAACGGCCATCTTCGACCCGGACAACCCGCGCCAGACGCTGTCCCTGGCCGCGCCGGAGCGCCTGGCGCAGTTCGGCGCCTACGTCAAACACGGCATCTGGCATATCTGGATCGGTTACGACCATATTTTGTTTTTGCTGTCCCTGCTGCTGCCGGCCGTGCTGCTGCCCGGCTTGCGCGAGCAGCAGCACGGCTTGAAGGCGGCCTTTGTCGACGTGCTGAAAGTCGTCACGGCGTTCACCCTGGCCCATTCCATCACCTTGAGCCTGGCCAGCCTGTCGCTCATATCGCTGCCATCGCGCTGGGTGGAGTCGGCCATCGCCGCTTCCGTGATCCTGGCCGCGCTGAACAACCTGCTGCCGCTGTTCCGCGGCAAGCGGCCCCTGGCCGCCTTTGCCTTCGGCCTGATCCATGGCTTCGGCTTTGCCAGCGTGCTGCGCGACCTGGGCTTGCCCCAGGGCTCCTTGCTGGCCAGCCTGTTGGGCTTCAACGTGGGTGTGGAGCTGGGACAGCTGGCCATCGTCGCCGCCTTCTTGCCCGTCGCCTGGTTGCTGCGCAAGACCTGGCTGTACCGACAGGTGCTGACGGTCGGCTCGCTGGCCATCGCGCTGGTGGCGTGCGTGTGGCTGGTGGAAAGAGTTGCCGATATCAAGCTGATTTCAGCTTGATGGCTGCCGTGTAGCGTTGCTGGCCCGCCACTGCCGGGCCACAAGTCCAGGCAATCGGGCTACAATACGAACAATTCTCAATCGCATCAAGGCCACACCGTCCCGCGGACCATGGCATGGAAAGGTTACATGCTAGGCCCCGAACTGGAACTGCATCGGCAAATCGAAGTGCTCTACAACGACCACCATGGCTGGCTGCAGGGCTGGCTGCGCCGCAAGCTGGGCAACGCCTGCGACGCGGCCGACCTGGCGCACGACACATATCTGCGCATCCTCTCGCGGGGCCGCGCACCCGGACCGGCGGAATCGCGCCAGCACTTGGCACAGATCGCCAATGGGCTGGTAGTGGACCTGTTCCGCCGCCGGCATATCGAGGCGGCCTACGCGGACGCCATCGCGGCGCAGCCGGAAGCGGCCGTGCCGACGCCGGAAACGCGCGCGCTGATCGTCGAGGCGCTGCTGGAAATCGACGCCATCCTGGCCAGCCTGCCCGCTAAAGTGCGCGCTGCCTTTTTGCTGTGCAAGCTCGAAGGCATGGGCTACGCCGACATCGCCGCGCGGCTGGGCGTGTCCATCTCGTCGGTGGAAAAATACATCGCCCGCGCGCTGCTGGCCTGCTGCATGGCGCAATGCGCATGAATCTCCAGTCAGACACCCCGCCCATCGCCCCCGCCGTGCTGCAGCGCGCCGCCGAGTGGATGGCGCGGCTGTGGGCGGAAGACGCCAGCGCGGCCGATGCCGACGCCTGCGCCGCCTGGCGCGCCGCCCACCCCGAGCACGAGCGGGCCTGGGCCCGGCTGCAGCGCTTCGCCCGGCAATTCGAGGCTTTGCCACGCGAGGTGGCGCGTGGCGCACTGGCGCCAGCGCCCGCCCTTGCAGGGCATGCCGCCGGCCGTCGACGCGCCTTGCAGTTGCTGGGCCTGATCGCGGCGGGCGGCGGCACGGCCCTGCTGGGACAGGAAACAGCGACATGGCAGCGCGCCGCCAGCGACTATCGCACGGCCGTGGGCGAGACGCGCGCCGTCGTGCTGGCCGACGGCACGCAACTGGTGCTCGACACGGCCAGCGCCATCGACGTGCGTTACAGCCCCGGCGAACGGCGCATCGTGCTGCGCGCGGGCGCCATCCTTGTCACCAGCGCGCACGAAGCGACGTCCACCTACCGTCCGCTGCTGGTGGCAACGCCGCATGGCACGGCCACGGCCCTGGGCACGCGCTTTTCCGTGCGCCTCGATGATGACGCCAGCAAGGTGGCCGTGTTCCAGGGCGCCGTGGCACTGCAGCCGTCGCAAGACAGCGCAGCGCCAGTGCACCTGCAGGCGGGCCGGCGCGCCGGCTACACGCGCCATGCGGTGCAGGACATCGGCAAGGTGGAAGACAGCGCCGCCGCCTGGGCGAATGGCAGCCTGGTGGCCGAGCGCATGCCCCTGGGCGAGCTGCTGGCGGAGCTGGGACGCTACCGCCAGGGCGTGCTGCGCTGCGACGAGTCCATCGCCGGCCTGCGCGTGACGGGCGTGTATTCGCTGCGCGACACGGACCGCTCGCTGGCCAACCTGGCCCTGAGCCTGCCTGTGCGGCTCAGCTATCGCACGCGCTACTGGGTCAGTGTGGGGCCGCGCCAGGCCTCCTGAAAAATACATGCAAAATAAATGAAAAAACGTTGAGGGTTTTGGCTTTTCGTTCGGAATACGGGAAGAAGCAATTTTTTCCTGCCACTTTCCAAGGATTTGCAGCATGCCCCCTCGCCTGACCACACCCGCGCACAAGCTGGGTCCACGTCCCCTCGCCGCCGCCATCCAGGCCCTGTTCCTGGCCGGCGCCGCAGTGAGTGCCCTGGCCATCACGGCGCCGACAGCCCGCGCCCAGACGGCGGACAATGCGCAAGCCAAGCGCCCCTACGCGATTCCCGCCGGCTCGCTGGAGCGGGCCTTGACCACGTTCGCCAGCGCGGCCGGGGTGGAACTGTCGGCCGATGCGGCCCTGTTGCAGGGCAAGCGCAGCGGCGGCCTGGCAGGCAGTTACACGGTGCGCCAGGGTTTCGAGGAACTGCTGCGCGGCCAGGGCGTGCGCGTGGTGGAGGGTGCCAACGGCGCATATGCGCTGCGGGCGGAGACCGCACCAGCACCAGCAGGCGCACAGGCGGCACGGGCGCAGGCCAGCGCCACCCTGCCCGCCATCACCATCAATGCCAGCAGCGAACGCGAAACGGCCACGGGCCCCGTGCGCGGCTATGTGGCGCGGCGCGCGGCCTCCGCCACCAAGACCGACACGGCCCTGAATGAAAATCCGCAATCCGTGTCGGTGGTCACGGCCGATGAAATCAGCGACCGCAATGCCGAGTCGCTCGATGAAACCCTGCGCTACACGGCCGGCGTGACGCCGAACCAGCGCCCGCTGGGCAGCGACGATTCCTCGCTGCTGCGCGGCTTCACCATCGAGACGAACGGCATCCTGCAGGATGGCTTGCGCAATTCGGGCCGCACCTTTGGCGCCTCCATCGAGCCATATGGACTGGAACGCCTGGAAGTGCTGCGCGGCCCCGCCTCCGTGCTGTACGGACAGATTCCGCCGGGCGGCATGGTCAACGCCGTCAGCAAGCGCCCCAGCGCGGACGCCGTGCGCGAAGTGGGCGTCGAGTACGGCAGCTACCAGCGCCGCCAGCTGAAAGCCGATGTGGGCGGCACGCTGGACGCGCGAGGCGCCTGGAGCTACCGGGTCGTCATGCTGGGCCGCGAAGCCCATACGCGCCTGGCCCACGACCGCGACAACCGCCTGTATTTTGCGCCCTCGCTGACCTGGCAGGCGGGCCCCGCCACGCGTTTGACGATGCTGGCACGCTACGAGCAAGACAACCAGCAGTACGCGTTTCCCAACCAGCTGCTGCGGCCTGGCTCGCGCGGCCAGGTCGATCCGGGTGTCAACCTGATGGGCGACGATAACCGCTTCAAGCGCCGCAACACCATGCTGGGCTATGAATTCGAGCACAAATTCAACGACACCTGGTCGCTGCGCCAGAACCTGCGCTACACGCGCCTGAAGAACGACCGCACGGACATGTTCCCGCTGGGCCTGAATGACGATGGCACGGTGGAGCGCTATTTCATGCCCGTCGATACGGCGTCGAAAAGCCTGTTCGCCGATACGCAGCTGCAGGCGCAGTTTGCCACCGGCGGCTTGACGCACCAGGTGCTGCTGGGCGTCGATTACGCGAATATCCGCAACACGGACGACTACCGCCACCAGAAAGGCTTTATCGAGCCGCTCGACCTGTACCAGCCTGTGTATGGCAAGCAGCCGCTGGTGGCGGCCAAGGCGCCCACGCGCGCGGACGCACCGTCACGCGAGCTGGGCCTGTATGCGCAAGATCAAATGAAATGGAACCGCTGGGTGGTGACGGCGGGCCTGCGCCGCGACAAGGCCACGCAGTCGCGCGACGTCACCGACCTCGATAGCGGCAGCGTCAAACCCGATTACCACCAGTCGCCATCAGCCACCACGGGCCGCCTGGGAGCCGTCTACCTGTTCGATGGCGGCTGGGCGCCGTATGTCAGCTACGCCACCTCTTTCTCGCCCGAACTGGGCATCACGGCAAACGGCGACGCCTTGAAGCCGTCGCGCGGCAAGCAGTTCGAAGCGGGCGTGCGCTACGAACCCGTGGGCCAGCGCGCCAGTTACACGGCGGCGGTGTTCGACCTGGTGCGCGACAATGTCACCACCTCCGACATCGCCAATCCTGGCCGCTTGCAGCAAACGGGCCAAGTGGGCTCGCGTGGCCTGGAACTGGAAGTGCGCACGGAGTTCGCCAGCCGTTTGAGCCTGATTGCCCAGTACACCTACCTGGATACGCAGGTCAGGAAGAGCAATAACGGCGACCTGGGCTTGCAGCAATCGGGCGCGCCGCGCCACAGCGCCTCGGCCTGGGCGCGCCAGTCGTTCAACGTGGGCACGGCCCTGCCCGCGTATGCGGCGCTGGGCATGCGTTTCCTCGGCGCCATGCGCTCGAACTCCGACGGCAACAACCTGAACATACGCAACGGCGGCCTGACGCAGTGGGATGCGGCGCTGGGCGTGTCGCGCGGGCCGTGGCAGTTTTCCCTCAACGTCAACAATGTGCTCAACAAGCAGACCCTGTATGACTGCGGTTACCTGCCTGGCCTGTGCTACCGCAACGCCGCACGCACGGCCAACGTCAGCGCCATGTATCGTTTCTGATGCCATCGCTGCAAATGCGGCCTGCATTGGCGGTCCTGCACCGCTATGCCGGCCTGCTGATGGCCGGCTTCCTCATCGTGGCGGGCGTCACCGGTAGCGCGCTGGCGTGGAAGGATGAACTGGAGGCGGCCCTGCTGCCCGCCGTTTTCCGCGTGGCGCCGCCCGCGCCAGGCGCCGCGCCGCTCGACGCCTTGCAACTGCGCGAGGCCGTCGCCGCGCGCTTTCCCCAGGCGCAGGTCAGCTACGCGCCGCTGTCGGCGCCACCCGGCCACAGCATGGTGTTTTACCTGCAGCCGTCTGGCGGCGCGCCGCTGGCCAGCAACGAAGTGTTTGTCGATCCGTACACGGGCGCCGTGCTGGGCCAGCGGCGCTGGGGCGAGATCGGCCAGGGCGCCATCAACCTGCTGCCCTTCATCGAGCGCCTGCATTACGCATTGGCGCTGGGCGACACGGGCTTGCTGATTTTCGGCCTGATCGCCATCGTGTGGACGGTCGACTGCTTCATCGGCGCCGCCCTGACCTTCCCCGCGCGCCTGAAAAAACGCGCGCCGGGCAGCAGGCCGTGGTTGCAGCGCTGGCGCCCGTCCTGGCTGCTGCGCCGCTACAGTGGCAGTTATAAACTGGTGTTCGACCTGCACCGCGCGGGCGGCCTGTGGCTGTGGGCCATGCTGCTGATGTTTGCCTGGAGCGGCGTCGCCTTCAACCTGTATGGCGCGTATGCGGCCGTCATGCAGCCCCTGTTTGCGCACCAGGGGGCCGAGGAAGTGGTGGCGCGGCATACGCCGTCGCCGGGGCCGCAGCTGGACTGGCCAGCGGCGCGCGCACAGGGCCGCCTGTTGATGGCGCAGCTGGCGCGCCAGCACGCCTTTGCCATCATCGAGGAAAACGCGCTGGCATATGAACGCGAACTGGGCGTGTACAGCTACCTGGTGCGCAGCAGCCGCGACGTGCGCGCCCACAAGGGCCTCACCACCGTCTTCTTTGACGCGGCCAGTGGCCGGCAGCTGGCCACCTGGTTGCCCACGGGCGCGGCCAGCGGCGACACCATCCGCAGCTGGATCAGCGCCCTGCACATGGCCTCGATGTGGGGCTGGCCCTTCAAGCTGTTCATTTGCGCCATGGGCCTGCTGGTGGCGGGCTTGAGCGTGATAGGCGTGCTGATCTGGCTCCGCAAGCGCCAGGGGCAAGCCAGGGCGAAAGGCCTCATTCATTAATCAGGGAAAGCCGATAAATCGCGCCGGCACGGCCTGCGTCAGCCACACACCGTTGTCTGACACGTAAAACACCTGGCCCTGCGCCTGCATGGCGGCCGCATCCACCGTCAGCACGACGGGCTTGCCATGGCGCGCGCCCACGGCCACGGCCGTTTCGCCGTTGGCAGACAGGTGCACGTGCTTGCGCGATCCCGGCAGCAAGCCAGCACATCCTGCAATTGCTCACGCGAAATGGCGCGGCCATGGCTGCCCGCCTGCGCCAGCAGCTGGCCGATATCGGCCCAGCCCTGGGCATCGAGCGCGAGACCGATTTTTTCTGGCGCGTGGCGCAGTATGAGGGAAAGAAATTTACTGGTATTTACTACATGATCTGTCATGCCGCAGCATACCGCTGTCAGAACGCATATGACAAGGTCAGGCGCGCGGAACGGGGTTCCACCGGATGGAAATGCCGGTCATCCACGCCCTCCACCGCCTCGCCGGGCAGGCGCGAGGCATAATAATAGTCGATATCACTGGCGCGTTTATCGAACAGGTTGAACACGTCCAGCGCGATGCGCGTCTTACGGTTGAGCTGATACGCCAAGCGCGCATAGGCGAGGGTGGTGGAAGCTGAACGCACGCTATTGTCCGCGATCAAGGGACGGGGGCCGAAATAGCGCAGCTGGAAAGCGCCCGACCACGGGCCCTGGTCCGTCACCGTTACGCCAAACGATGCCACTTTGTCAATTGATCCAGGAATGAAGTTGCCGGCCGGATCATGTTCCGTGTAACGCGAGCGCGAGGCGGCCAGGTCCAGGTCGAACAGCAGCCACGGCGCGGCTATATAGTGGTTGTTCCACTCGATGCCGTGGCGGCGGCTGGCGCGGCTCGCTTGCGTTTCGCCCGCGTCACCCACGAACAGCAATTCGGACGCGAGATCGAGGCGCCACAGAGCCAGCGAGCTTTGCAGGCCCGGCAGCCACTCCGTGCGCGCCCCCAGTTCCATGCCTTTCGTCGGCACCAGGGGCGTGACGGGCGTGGACGGCGTGCCGTCTAGCAGGCGCGCCTGCGTCGTGCCCCGCGCATCGTTGCTGTGGAATCCCTTGCCATAATTGACAAAAAACTCCGTCTTGCTCCACGGCCCAAGGATCAATGACAGCTTGGGCGACACCACATGGTCATTCGCCGTGCCGCTGTTGCCGTCGACGCTGCTGTCGACCTTGAAACGGTAGGCGTCGTAGCGCAAGCCCGCCACGGAGCGCAGCCAGGGCAGCCATTGCACGGTGTTTTCGCCGTACAGGCCAAGGCTGGCCTCACGCACGCGGTCTTCGCGCACCGTGCCCTGCCGCACCCGCTCCACCGTACTGTACAGGCCGATGGGCGACAAATGGTCGACACGCGCCTGCACACCGAGCTTGTTGCGCATGGATAGCCCCGCCAGCTCCGTGGTCCAGCTTTCGCTGGCGTTCACGCCCGCCACCGTGCGCCGCTCGCTTTGCTGGAACTGGTCGCCGGTGGCCGGGTTAGCCAGGAAGTAGGTGAAATCGCTGTTGAGTTCCAACTGCGAGCGGATCACATACGCGTCCAGTTCGAACAGTCGGTTTTCCGTGCGCTGGCGCAAGGCGTACGACAAGCTGTAGCGCGAGGTATCGCCGCCATCACTGGGCGCCAGCGAGCCAAAACGGCCGATCTGGCCGGACGCTACTGCGCGCAGCGCCACCTGGTCCGTGGCGTTCCAGCTGTTTTTGTAGGCCATGGCCGTCACGCTGAAACCATGGTCCGGCGTGCCCTCGCTGTAGCGCAGCACGCCGCTGACTTTGCGCACGCGCTCCGGCACGTCCCAGGGGCCATTGTTGCGGTTTACTTCCAGACCGTACAGCAAGGTGCCTTGTCCTGCATTAAATGAATCGGCAACGACGCCGCGTACATAGCCGTGCTGGCCCACGGACACGCTAGCCTGACCTTGCGGCAATTTGTCGGCAAGGCGGATGCGCGCCGCGCCGGCCGAGGAAAAATCGCCTTCGCCGGCGAAATACGGGCCCTTCTTGTAGTCGATGCGCTGCACCAGCTCGGGAATGAGGAAATTGAGGTCGGAATAACCCTGTCCATGCGCGTGCGTACGCATGTTGACGGGCATGCCATCGACATGGGTGGCGAAATCCGTGCCATGGTCGAGGTTAAAGCCGCGTAAAAAATACTGGTTGGCCTTGCCGTCGCCGCTGTGCTGGGTGACGATCAGCCCCGGCACGAATTCCAGCAATTCGCCCGTGCGCAAGGCGGGCCGGTTGATGATCAAGTCCGTCGTGATGACACCCTGGCTGGCCGCGTCCGAGGTGCCGACGGCGTTATCGTAGTGGCCCGCCACACGCACGGTACGCGCTGCGTCGGCGACGGTGGCGGCCTCGGTTGGCGCTTGCGCCGCCACCTGGCGCCCCATGCTTAACAATACCAGTGCACAAGCTGCCACCTGTTTGCGTTTTCTCAATCGCATCGCGTCTCCTCTTTTTATGATGTGAGTATGGGCTCCTACGAGATATATACGCGGCAGGCCAGGTACCTGGATTCAGCATTCTTCAAGGAGCGAGCGTGGACCTGAGCGACAGCGCCGGCAAGGCGAGCAAAACCTCCACGGCGGCCGCGCGCAAGCGCGACGTGCTGCCGTATATCCTGCTGTTCATCCTGCTGGCGGGGCTGCTAGCCGTGCTGGCGGGCGCGGTGCTGCCGCCGTACTACCACGCCGTGCCGGCACTGCTGTGGAGCCTGGGCTTTTGCGTCAGCGGCATGCTGCTGGGCTTTTTGTTCGGCATACCGCGCAGCCTGCCTTCTGGCACCGTCAACGTGGCACCGCCCGACGAGCGGGCCAATGGCAAGGGCCAGCCCCCGGACGAACCGCCCGCAGCAAACGCCGAGACGGCGGCCGGCCCCCCCAGCAATACCCTGTTTTTGGGCACGCCCACGCCGATGGAAATCAATTCGAATCTGGTGGAAGTGTCGGACTGGCTGACGAAAATCATCGTCGGCGTGGGTTTGATCGAGCTCAAAAGCCTGCCCGGCAGCGCGCGCAGCATGACCGCCTTCATCGCGCCCAGCCTGGCCACGAACACGCCCACGGCCATGGCGGTGGTGGGCGGCATCATGCTGTTCTTTTCCGTGCATGGTTTCCTGATCGGCTACCTGCTCACGCGCATTTACCTGTCCATCATGATCAAGCGCGCCGACAGCCTTGTCAAAAATGAATCCGTGCGCCTGGAAAGCGGCAAGGAAATCGAAGTGACGGAACTCAGCCGTTTGCAGCAAAAGTCGCTCGACGACATGCAAGAAGCCGTTACGCAGCTGCTGCTGGCCCACCCGCCCGATGGCGAAGCGGCAGTCACGGCCCTGGCCGGCGCGCCGACGGCGCAAAAGCCGTCCAGCCTGGTGCTCTGGCTGGACGACCATCCGCGCAACAATACCTTGCTGCTGGAACAGCTGGAACGGGAAAACATCAAGGTCGACCAGGCCGTATCGATGCGCCAGGCGCTGGCCATGCTGCAACAGAAGCACTATGCGCTGCTGATCACGGACATGGCACGGGTGGAAAACCGCCACCGCATCAAGGATGCGGGCGTGCACACGGTGCGCGAAGTGCGGCTGGCCCAGCCCGCGTTGCCCATCATCGTGTATTGCAGCAAGGATACGCTCGCCAGTTACGGCACGGAAGCGGAGGCGGCAGGCGCCCGTTTCATCACCACGTCGGGCACCAGCCTGCTGGCCAGCGTCAACAAGCTATTACACGAAGAGCGCAAAGATGACGCTCAGCCATCGCCATAAGCATAAGCATAGCTGCCCACATGGTGCAGCGAACTGCGTTCTGGGTGCGCCAGCTGATTCGGCGCAAACACGCACACGCTCGTGTCAGCCAGCAAGCCCTGCGCGTCTGCGTCCGCGCAGGCCTGCGCCAGCCAGCTGTCGCCATACGAGATGCCATCGAGCAACTGCACCAGCGGCGCGGGCGAGGCCAGCAGCGTGCTTTCCACACCCGCAGGCTCGTAGTGCGTGAGGCCCGTTTCCAGGAAGAAGGGCGGCGGCAGTTCAGCGCCATCTTGCGTGTACCTGGGCGACAGGTAAGCCTGCAGCGCTTCCCGGCTGACGAAGCGCCCGCTGCAGGCAAACACATGGACGGTGAGCATGCTGTCGGACACGCTTACAGCTTCTCCATCTTTTGCCGCACGGCCGGCGCCGTCGAGGCCGTTGGCGCCAGTTCCAGATAGGTTTTGTATGCCGCCTTGGCCTTGGCGGCATCGCCGGCCTTGGCATACGCATCGCCCAGGTTCAAATAGGCGATGGCGCGCGACGGGTCCATCCTGACCGTGTTTTCAAACCAGCGGGCCGCTTCGCGGTATTTTTCCTGCTTGTAGAAGACAAAGCCCAGGTTGTTGGCGGCCAGCGCGAAGTCGGAACGCAATTTCAGCGCTTCCGTAAATTGCACTTCCGCCGCCGCATATTGTTTCTCCTTGTATAGCTGCAAGCCGCGGTCGTTGGCCCGCTGCGCAAGCTGGCGCGTGGAGGTAGGCACGGCGCCCGGCGTGACGATCTTCTGTTCACCGCCCTGCAAATCCTTGACCGTCACGCTGGCCGCTTGCGGCTTGGCGTCCAGCTTGCTGTTCAGGGCAATGGCCTCCGTCGACAGCTGCGTCGTGTTCGGGCTGAGGAATTCCGTTTCGCCCGGCAATTCAAAGACGAAATCGCCCCCTTCAGAGCCGGGCAGGCTGCCAAACGCGGGCGTCTGGTTCGATACGCTGGAGACGGCCGGCGCCACGTAGGCAGCCAATTCTGTCGCCGTGATCAGGCCATCGCCGTTCAGGTCGCCCTTGCCCGCCAAGCCTTGCAGCAGGGTCCAGGTAAACACGGAGTGGCCGTTCGGCCCGCCATCGGCGACCAGCTGGTCGCCGCCGCCGGCCGTCAGCATTTGCCGGCCGATGCGCTTGGCGTTGTCGCGCAAGAAGGAGCTGGAACCGGCGCCACGGGTCAGGCCCAGGCCGCTGTAACAGGCATCCATGACAAAGAACGCGTGCTTGGCCGTGAGGCTTTCGGCGATATTCTGGATTTCCGTCATCGGGATCGCATCCGTGGCGAACTGCGCCGGGTCGGAATCGACGGGCACGATGTAGCCGAGGTCGCGCCCCGAGCTGAGCTTGCGCGTGGCACCGTGGCCGGCAAAAAAGACGAAGATGCGGTCATTCTTTTGCACGCCGCCGTGGGCCAGCTTATCGTGGAAAGCGGCCAGG
This sequence comes from Janthinobacterium algoris, assembly GCF_051380935.1. Classification (NCBI taxonomy): domain Bacteria; kingdom Pseudomonadati; phylum Pseudomonadota; class Betaproteobacteria; order Burkholderiales; family Oxalobacteraceae; genus Janthinobacterium; species Janthinobacterium algoris. The sequence goes on from NZ_JBNYXZ010000002.1 coordinate 192,609, forward strand.
ATATTGTTGCGCGTCGCTTCGCCATTTTTCAGGGTCACGACACGCTCGGGCGCAAACGCGAATTTCTCGATCAGGGTTTCGCGGATGCCCTGCGCATCGCGCACCGCATATTGCAATTTCGGCCATTTCGCATAATCGTCGATGCCGATCACCACCGCCCAGGAATTGGCATAGCCGGTCGTCACGGGCACTTTCTCGGGCACAGGCGCCGTGCTTTTTGCCACCTGGAAGCTCGTGCCATCCCAGCCGGCAAATTGATAGCCTTCGGCGATCAGCTTGTCGAGCACGGCCGGCAAGGCTTTCACCGTGCGTTCATGGATGTCGTGGAACAAAATGATGCCGCGTCCCGCCTTGTCGACGGACGCCAGCACGCGATTCGTGATGGAGCTGGGCACGGGGTCGGCCCAGTCCAGCGAATCGATATTCCACATCACGGATTTCAAATGCGCATCGGCCAGCGCGGCCATGCCTTCGCTGTTGCGCGCGCCATACGGAAAGCGGAACAGCGCGGCCCGCTCGGGGCTGATGGCCTTCAACAAGGTGTCGGTGCCGAGAATTTCGCCTTTCAGCTTGTCGCCCGTCTGTTTCGATAATTGTGCGTGGCTGAAACTGTGGTTGCCCACGGCATAGCCGTCTTTCATCAGCTTGCGGCTCACTTCCGCACCCGCGTTCAGCTTGGCGTGGCCTTTTGCGTCCAGGCTGCCCAGGTTGCGGCCCACGTTGAAGAATACGGCTGGCACGCCATATTGTTTCAAAATAGCGCTGATTTCTTCCGTGTAGCGGCGGTGCGGGCCGTCGTCGAAGGTCAGCACGATGGTTTTCTTCGGCAAGCCCAGGCCGAAGATTTCCACCTCATCTTTTTTTGGCACCGGCTTGGCTTCGGGCACCGTGCCAGCTGACGGCGCGGCCGGCGGTACCGTGTAAGGCACAACAATGCCGTTGTCCTTCAAAATCTGTTCGCGGCTGTAGAGCTTTTTCAGCTGCGCCACGTAATCGTCCCAGCGTTCGCGCTTGAGTTCGATGGCGCGCTGGCCCAGGTTGCCGAAGATTTGCCGGATTTCCTTCTCGTAATTGCGCTCGATCTCGCCTAGCGCATCGAGGTCTTCGGAAATGCGCTTGTGCAGTTTGATGGCAGGCAAGGAGGTATCCTTGGCCACATCGGCCAGCATGCTTTGCAGCAGCTCGCGGAAGGCCAGGCGGTCCGCGTCATACAGGCCGGGATCGGATTCTATATACGTCAACAGGCTGTCGAGTGCCTCGAAGCGGCCCGGATTCGTGGGCGCCGTCAGCTGGTCCAGCGCCGCGTCCAGTTTGGCGATGCGTTCCTGGTTTTCATGGAACAGCGCCTGCCCCACCTTGCGCGCTTCGTCGCGCGCGCCTTCCGGCAAGCTTTGCTCGTCGGCCAGCAGCACGATGATCTTGCGGAAATTGCCCAGCAAGTCGCGGAACTGGGCGGCCACGGCGGCCGTGTCAACGGTGGATTGGGGCGCGGCGGCCGGACTGCCCGAGGCGGGGGCACCCGGCGTGGCGGTGGCGGCGGGACGGGTATAGGCGTAAATGCCGGCACCAGCGGCGAGTGCCACGACGACGGTGGCGGCGATCTTGATCGGTTTGGAAGTCACAGGCTTGTCATTCCCTTCACATACTATGCATAGAATTCAGATGGCGCGGATGCGCAAGATGCATAATTGTAGAGCACGCTTGCTAACTTGATCATCCGCACGCCGAATATCGGCAATAAAATTGCCGCAAATATGGCAACTAGTAGGGCAACAAGTAGGGCAACTAAGCTCCATCGATCATAAAAACGGGAAAGACGATGCACAAGAAACTCTGCGCGGCTGCGCTGATGCTGGGCATGGCACTGATGCTGCTGCAACTGCGCGCGCATGCGGGCGATGACGTGGCCAGTGTCGCTGGGCGCGTGTGTCTGCCACATTGAGCATGTGAAGTAACAGATCACGGCGCCCCGCGCATGGGTGCGGGCCGCCTGAGCAAGGCCAGACTACGCTTGATCGGGATCGAAATGTTTGCGCAAGCCTTGCCAGCACGCGAAATAGTCCTTTTGCAGCAGTTCGCTGTTCAGGGCGAAGGGCGTGGGCTTGAGGATGGTGCGCGTCTCGAACATGAAAGCCATGGTGTCGCCCACCTTCGCGGGCGCGGACGTGTCACTGTGCGAGGCGCGTTCGAACGTTTGCGTATCGGGGCCGTGGCCGGACATGCAGTTGTGCAGGCTGGCACCGCCCGGCACGAAACCGGCCGCCTTGGCATCGTACACGCCATGGATCAGGCCCATGAATTCGCTGGCCACGTTGCGGTGGAACCACGGCGGCCGGAAGGTGTGCTCGGCGGCCAGCCAGCGCGGCGGGAAGATGGCAAAGTCGATGGCGCCAAACAGCGGGTTTTCGCTCGGTGCTTGCAGCACGAGAAAGATCGACGGGTCGGGATGATCGTAGCTGATCGAGCCGATGGTATTAAAACGGCGCAAATCATATTTGTACGGCGCGTAATTGCCGTGCCAGGCCACCACGTCCAGCGGCGAATGGTCGAGCGTCGTGCGCCACAGGTGGCCGCCAAACTTGGCCACCAGTTCGCACTCGCCATCGATATCTTCATAAGCAGCGTGCGGCGTCAAAAAATCGCGGCTGTTGGCCAGGCCGTTCGAGCCGATGGGTCCCATGTCGGGCAAACGAAACGCCATGCCGAAGTTTTCGCACACATAGCCGCGCGCCTGGCCGTCCGGCAGAGTCACGCGGAAGCGCACGCCGCGGGGGATGACGGCGATTTCCTGCGGTTCCAGCTCGAGCAAGCCCAGTTCCGTGGCAATCGCCAGCCTGCCCTTTTGCGGCACGACCAGCAATTCGCCATCGGCCGAATAAAAGAAGCGCTGCATGGAACGGTTGGCGACATACACGTGAATGGCGCAGCCGCTCATCGCTTCGGCACTGCCGTTGCCGGCCATCGTCTGCCAGCCGTCGATGAAGTCCACCGCCGTGCTGCTGTCGGGCAGCGGCAGCGGGTCCCAGCGCAGCTGGTTTGGCGGCGTGGGAGGCATAGCGTGGAAATCGCTGACGATGCGGCTATTCGCCACCGAGGTAAACGGCGGATGCTGGCTGGCGGGGCGAATGCGGTACAGCCAGGAACGCCGGTTCTGCGCGCGCGGCGCCGTGAAGGCCGTGCCCGACAATTGTTCCGCATACAGGCCCAGCGGCGCCTGCTGCGGCGAATTCTGCCCTTGCGGCAAGGCGCCGGGCACCGCTTCCGTGGCAAATTCGTTGCCGAAGCCGCTTTGGTAGCCGGCGCCTATCATGCGTGCACCGTCAGGCCGTCGGCAGCGTCGCGCAGCAAGCTCTGCACCACGTCGGCCTGGCCGATGGCGCCCATGGCCAGCAAGGCGAAGCGGGCCAGGAATAGCGGCAAGCGCTGTTCGCCCCGGCCGCCCATGGTGTGACACAGCTCAATGTATAGATTGTCCAGTTCAATGTCGGTCATGTTGTCTCCTTGTTACTTTGATTGGGTGATACCTGCCGCCGCCAGCGCTGCCGCCACCTGCCCCGCCTGAACTTGCCTGATGCTGCCTGATGCTGCCTGATCCTGCCGCCAGCGGCCCAGCACGTGGCCGCCCGGGCGCACGCGATAAGACGGGCCGGGCCGGGCAGCAAGCGGCAAGCGGCAAGCAACAAGCAACAAGCAACAAGCATACCTGCGCCGTGTGGTCCCAGGCGCTCCCTTGCGCTGCGCTGCGGGTGATCGCCACGGTCGTCAACGGCAAGATGTCGCCAGCACCAGCAATTGCGCAGGCACGCAGCCATCGTCGCTGAAATACAGGTCCATGAACGCGCCGACGGCACGCTGCACCAGATCGGTAATATACCCCGCTTGCTGCGCGCCGTCTTGCCGCCGCGCCAGCGGGCATTCGGGCGAGACCGTGCCTGGCGCGGGGACAGCCGTGAACACGTCCACGTCAGGCGCGTTCAAGGGCGACTGCGCAGACGCGATGGCGCTGGTCTGGCGCTGGCTTGGCGCGGGTTGATCAGCGAACGCACGCGCGCATGTTTGCCCGCCAGGCCCAGCACGGCCGTGCGCATCAGCGCGAAGGCACACGTGGGCGGCGCCCTGAATTCCGTACTTTCCGTGCTTTCCGTGCCGTGGCGCACGGTTTTCACGGACCGCGTACACGCGTTCGTCGGAATAGCTGTCCAGCAAGGCCTGTGGCGCCTGGCTCTTGACCACATACGCGAGTTTCCAGGCCAGGTTGTCGGCGTCGTCGATACCGGCGTTCGCGCCGCGCATGCCGAAAATGGATACCAAGTGGCCCGCATCGCCCGCGAACAGCACACAGTCATGCCGGTAGTTGTGCGGCGTCAAGGCCTTGGCTTTATAGACGCTGATCCACACGGGATGCCATGGCTGTGTTTCCCCCATCATGGCCAGCAGGCTGTCCCTGCGGGGCGCCACGTTTTCCAGCGGCACGGGCGACACGCCTTGCGCAGGCTGGCCGTTCAGGCGGTAGTGGTGTTTGGCCGCCTGCGCGAACAGCGGCGACAGGGTTTCGATGGCGGCGATATCGCCAGGTTGGAACTGGCCCTGGCTGCTGTCGCGGTAAGAATGGATGGACCGCCAGATGTCGCTGGCCGGCTACACCAGCAGGGACAGGCGGTCCGACACATTCGGTCTTTGATAGCAAACGGCGCGGTCGCCGGGGTGGCGGATTTCATCGCTGGCTTGCTGGTACAGCATGATGGAGGAATCGATGCAGGGCCGGGCGGCGGGCGCGATGACGCTCTGGTTGCCGTCGAGCGCATAGAACTGACGCGCGCAGCTGTCGGCGATATCCTGCAAAAAACGCCGGCCGCGCCGAGCGTTTCAGGATGGCGCCCGCCATGGCATTCACGTCCGCGTGGCCGATGGCGGCCACCAGGTCGAGGGCGCGCTCCATCGCCAGTTGTCCCTCCGCTGCCCCCTGCCCCCTGCGCGCTTACTGCTTACTGCGTACGTTGCGGCAAGACCCAGTCCGGCCGGATGTAGTGGCAGGTATAGCCGTGCGGCAAACGTTGCAGATAATCCTGGTGCTCCGCTTCCGCTTCCCAGAACGGGCCGGCCGGCGTCACTTCCGTCACCACCTTGCCGGGCCACAGGCCGGAGGCGTCGACGTCGCGGATGGTGTCTTCGGCCACCAGCCGTTGCTCTTCACTCGTGTAAAAGATGGCCGAGCGGTAGCTAGTGCCACGGTCGTTGCCCTGGCGGTCCGGCGTGCTGGGGTCGTGGATTTGAAAGAAAAATTCCAGGATCTTGCGGTAGCTGATGGTGTTCGGCTCGAAGATGATCTCGATCGCTTCCGCATGCGTGCCATGGTTGCGGTAGGTGGCGTTGGCCACGTCGCCGCCGCTGTAACCCACGCGCGTGGCGATCACACCCGGATAGCGGCGCAGCAAGTCTTGCACGCCCCAAAAGCAGCCGCCGGCCAGGATCGCGGTTTCCTTGTCTTGTGTCATGTTGTTCATTCCTTGATCTGAGAACCTTATCTTACCCTGTCGCGGCAATTTCTTCAGCGGGCCAGCAAGCGTTTCAGCTGCGCCGCCTGGTAGGCGCCGATGGCGTCATTGAACAGGCAGCGGATCAAGGGGTCGTCGACGATGTCCGCTTCCACCAGCCCGGCCTGCGTGGCCGCGTCGAAAGGGCCATCGTTGATGCGCATGTACATCGATGTCAGCGATTCACCGAGCGCCAGCGCCGCATGGCACTTCACCAGCGGCACCTCGGTCGTCCAGCCCGGCGCCTCGCCGGTGGCCGGCACCAGATCAATCAAGTCGCCATGCGTGCGGTAATGCAGGACGGTGGTCGCGCCGTCGTGGCCATGCAGCGACAATCGCCACAGGCGTGGGGCCTGAAAATAGCTGTCCTCGGGCAGCTCCATGTCGCGGTAGCGCTCAAGCAAGCCGTGGTGGCAGAAGTCCAGCACCAGCGCCGTGTCGTCGTCATTCAAGGGCGCGAAACGGCGGGCGATGTCGGCGGTGGCGGGCGGCGGCGCGTCGGGGCGGTAGTCGAAATCCACGTCCTGCGGCCCAACGGGTATCACCCAGGGCAGCGGCGCGGCCGACGTCAAGCCCTGCGCATCGAGCAGCACGGACGTGGAAGGATCGAGGCGGAAGATGTGCGCCTCCGGCAGCGCGATGCCAATCTCCTGCGCAAACTGGCGGTAGGTAATCGGGAACATCGCATGGTTGTACCAGGACCAGTCTTCCTGCACGAACTGGCAGGAACTGGGCACGATGTAACGGGGCGCCAGCGCGCGCAGCTGCGGCACCCAGTCGTCGGGAAGCTCGACGGGGCCAGCCTGCGCTTGCGATGGTGCGATGACGGCGATCTCGCGCATGGTCTGGAATGGCCACAGCACCATGTCCCAGGGTGCAAACGCGGCCAGCTGCGCCAAAGTCTCGGGGCCGATCCAGGAATCGACGACGTTGAGCACATTCAGCCCGGCCGCGCGCACCTGGAACAGCGAATCGACATCGTCGTCCAGCGCCCGGCGCGGGATCACCTCGATGGCGCCCACCCGTACGGGCACATCGACGTGTAGCCGCTGCACGTGGGTAAAACCCAGCGCGCGCAGCATGGCGAATAGTTCGTCAAAGACGCAGTACAGGTAGATGGGCGTGGCGCGGTCGAGCACATCGAGACTGTCGAGCGAGCAGTGGTCGTCGTGGAAGTGCGAGATGAAGACGGCATCCCAGCGCAGCCGGCGCACGGCGTCGAGGTCGAAACGCACGGACGGGAAGGCGTGGCAATTGCGGCTGAACGGGTTTTCGACGATGGGGTCGAAGGCGATGACCGTGCCTTCGCATTCGAAGACATAGCCGGCGTGCAGGATGCGGGAGATTTTCAGGGACATAGGAGGCTACAGATCGCAGTACCAGGTTGGGCAGCGCGCCATGATACTAGAACGCCACTGCCCTCCCCGTATTTAGTACGGATTATTCAGCACATCCATCGCAAAGTACGTAAAGATCATGTCCGCGCCCGCGCGCTTGATGGCGCCCAGGGTTTCCTGCACCACGCGGCGCTCGTCGATGGCGCCCGCCTGCGCGGCGAACTTGATCATCGCGTACTCGCCGCTGACCTGGTAGGCGCCAATCGGCAGGCGCGTCACTTCACGCAGGTCGCGGATGATGTCCAGGTAGGCACCGGCCGGTTTCACCATCAGCGCGTCGGCGCCTTCGGCTTCGTCGATCAGCGACTCGCGGATCGCTTCGCGGCGGTTCATCGGGTCCATCTGATACGTCTTGCGGTCGCCCTTCAGGGTGCTGCCGGCCGCGTCGCGGAACGGGCCATACAGGCCCGAGGCGAACTTGGTGGAATACGCCATCACGGGCGTGTCATGGAAGCCGGCCGCATCGAGCGCGCTGCGAATCGCCGCCACTTGCCCATCCATGGCGGCCGATGGGGCGATGATGTCGGCGCCCGCCTGGGCTGCGATGACGGCTTGCTTGCCCAGGTTCAGCACCGTGCTGTCATTGTCGACCGTGTCGCCATGCAGGATGCCGCAATGGCCGTGGTCCGTGTATTCGCAGAAGCAGGTATCGGACATGACCACCATTTCCGGCACGGCGTCCTTGATGATGCGCGACATGCGCGCCACCAGGCCGTCCGGGTTCAGGCTGTCCGTGCCGTGGCTATCCTTGTGGTGCGAAATGCCGAAGGTCATGACGGAGCGCAAACCGGCGCGCGCATAGCGCTCGACTTCCTGCGCCAGCTTCGCTTCGGGGATGCGGCGCACGCCGGGCATGGACTTGATGTCGATGAAATCGCTGCTGCCTTCGTCGACGAAGATCGGCAGGACCAGGTCGCGCGGATTGATCTCGGTCTCGCGGAACAGCTCGCGCAGTTGCGGGGTTGCGCGCAGGCGGCGCATGCGCGAAGTGGGGAATTGTGCTGGCATGGGGTGACTGGCTTCAGGTTGAGAACGCCGATAAGGGTTGAGAACGCCGATAAGTATACGCCGATCACGCCGATTGCGCCGGGCCGCCCGGCAAAAAAGCCGCGCAGGTCAAAAAATACCGTCGGGTGCTTTCATTGCTGCTGCAGCATGGCGCCACGGCGCGCTTTTTCGACGGCACCTGTTCCAGGTCCGGCAGCCGTGCAGCGCCCGCGTGGCCTCTTTCACCGCGAGGGCGCCAGCGGGCGAGCGCACGCCCTGCAGGGCGCCCAGCTGGATGACGGCGGCGCCAGGCTGCGGCCGGAACAGGAAATTGGCCAGGTACAGCGAGACGCCGCCGCGCGTCAGGCGCAGGCATAGCTCCCCTTCGCGGCGGCTGTGGCGCGGCATTGCCGCCGATGGCGCTAAAGTTTGCATGCGAACGGCTCTACTGAACGGGACGCGGCGACGGCCGCAGGCAGCCCGGAACAGGCGGCTGCGCGCACGCAGCCGCTCTACGCCGGGTAGATCGGATGATAGGGGGAGGTAAAAACGAAGGGGGTTACAAGTTGGTAATGTGCGGCCCGGCTAGCGCAGCAGCCGCAAACGCAGGCGCAAGCCCGGCGCCGCATCCTCGATCTCCAGGCTGCCCCCATGCAGGGCGGCGATGGCCGCCACGATGGACAAACCCAGGCCATTGCCGGGCAGATGGCGGCTCTTGTCGAGCCGGTAAAAACGCTGCGTCAGCTTCGGCAGTTCCTCCGCTGGCACGCCGGGGCCGTTATCGCGCACGGCCAGCCAGCTGCCCTGTTCATCGCTGCCGGCCGACACTTCCACCGTGGCGCCCCGCCCCGCATACTTGATGGCGTTGTCGACCAGGCTGGCCAGCGCGCTGCCCAGCAGGTTGCGGTCGCCGCGCGCCGGCACGCCGTCACCATACATCTGCACCAGCAGCACGCCCTGCTCGTCGGCCGTGGCTTCATACATTTCGACGATGTCGGCACCGATCTGATGCAGGTCGATATCATTGAAATTCTCGGGACGCATGCCCGATTCGGCCGCCGCGATCTGCAGCAGCTTGTCGAACACGCGCGTCAGGTCGTCGATATCGTCGATGGCCGCCTGCGCCGCGTTCTCAAAACCGGCCACGCTCTGCTGCTGGCGCAAGGCGCCATCGAGCTTGTTGCGGATGCGCGCCAACGGCGTGCGCAAGTCGTGCGCAATGGCGTTCGACACGTGGCGCACGCCTTCCATCAAGTGTTCGATGCGGTCGAGCATGCGGTTGATGTCGCGGCTCAGCAAGCCGAATTCATCCTGGCTGGCGACAGGAATGCGCCGACTCAGGTCTCCCGCCTCGATTTCCCCCGCCGTGCGGCGGATTTGCCCGATGCGCGCCTCGAGCTGGCGGCGGAACAGCCACGCGCCCGCCACCACCAGCAAGATGGCCACGCCGCCGCCATACGCCAGCGCACGCAGCACCAGGGCGCGGATGGACTTGCCCTCTTCCATGTCGCGTCCGACGAACAGGCGAGCGCCGCCCGCCAGGTCGCGGATCAGCATGCGCGCGGGCACCCTGCGCCCTTCGCGCGTGACGTCGCGGTGCAGCAAGCGACCCACGGGACTGGCCGCATCGGGCCAGGACGACAGATTGCCGGCCACGCGGTGGCCATCGGCGCCCACCAGCAAGAAGATCTCCGTGTCGCTGTCGGTGCGGTCGGTGAGCAGATGGGCGATTTCCGCCGTCGTGCGGCTGCTGCCACCCTGCTGGTACAGCGCGGCGAGGCGCTCCGAGAGCAAGGTCAGCTTGCGATCCACGCTGCGGTCAAGCACGCCGATGGTGCCAAAATAGAAGACGGCGCAGACAATGCTGATCGACACGACCACCAGCACGCCATAGCCGAGCGCCAGACGGGCCGCAATGGAATGGTGCCAGCTACGCGCCATCGAGCACGCCCAGGGTGTAGCCGACGCCGCGCACCGTGTGGATCAGCGGCGGCGAAAACTCCTTGTCCACCTTGGTGCGCAAGCGGCTTACCTGCACGTCGATGACGTTCGTCTGCGGGTCGAAATGGTAGTCCCACACGGCTTCGAGCAGCATGGCGCGCGTGACGGACTGGCCCTGGTGGCGCATCAGGTATTCCAGCAGGCGAAATTCGCGCGGCTGCAGGGCGATTTGCCGGTTGGCGCGCGTCACGCGCATGGTGCGCATGTCGAGCACCAGGTCGGCCACCTGCAGCTGCGTCGATTCGGGCACGGGCGCGGCGCGCCGCAGTAGCGCCTCGATGCGCGCCAGCAGTTCGGCGATGGCGAACGGTTTTGACAAATAATCGTCGCCGCCGCTGCGCAGGCCGCGCACGCGCTCGTCGACGCTGGACAGGGCCGACAGCACCAGCACGGGCGTGTTGCGGCCCATGCCGCGCAGGCGCGCGACGATGGCCAGGCCATCGATCTCCCCTGGCAGCAGGCGGTCGAGCACCAGCGCATCCCAGTCTTCGCCGCAGGCCAGGCGCATGCCGTCGATACCATTGTCGCAGGCGGTGACGTCGTGGCCCGCCTCGCGCAGGCCGGCACAGATATAGCGGGAAGTTTCGGCTTCGTCTTCGATGACCAGGCAGCGCACGGGGAATTCCTTGTAAAGATCGGGACAGCAAATAGGCGCAGCATACGCCAGGCGCGCGCCACTTGCCAGCCCCGCCGCGTACCCGTGCCGCCACGGAGCATTCCCGGCTAGTTACATTTTCCGCGCAGCTTGGCGATCGCCACGAAGGGCAAGGCATACACGCCACCGATGGCGAGCGGGCCGATGCCGGTGGGCTGACGCTTCAAGCCGTCGGCGTGCAGGCAGTCTGGCACCTTCGCCTCGGCAAAGACGGCGGAAAACTGTTCATATTTCCGGTCGGCGCGTATCGTCACCTGCTGCATGGCCGCCTGCGGCTGCGCGTCACGCACCTGCGCCTCTTCCGCCAGTACGGCGCGCACGGCATCGCGTATCATCGATTGCGTCAGTTGCGGCCCCGGTTCCGGTAACGGTGCCCCGTCAAGCGCTTGCGCGCCGGCTTGCGCCGCGAGCCACAGCCCGGCCACAGTGACAAGCTTGCGTACCATTTTCATCGTCATCACCCACGCATGCCAAGTTTGCAATATGTCCCATAATATAATATAGCAGCATTCATGTGCCCCGTCGCGTGCGGCGAACGATGACAGGGTCGGGTACAATACGGCCTCGACAATGCTCGGCCGCGCCCGCGCGCGCATGTGCGCATGTTTTAATCGGCGCCGCCCGGCTTGCTGCGGCCTGCATCCATACCACTGCCACGAACGAACAACAGGCACGCCCGGCGCGCGCCACAGACAAATACAGCCATGAAATCGACCCACTCTCTCGCACTGGCGCTGGCCATGGCCATCACCTGCGGCAGCGCCACCGCCGCAGACGCTAAACAAAGCATGCTGTTCGATGAAATTCCCATTGGCAGCTGGAGCACCTCCGCCGAACTGGGCGCCATCACCACCTCGGGCAATACGGTCGGCACCTCGGTGACGGGCAAGATCGACGCGCGCCAGGAACTCGATGACTGGAGCAACCAGTACATCTTCAGCGGCTACTTCAAGGAAGATGAAACGACGAACGACGACGGACAAAAAGTGCGCGAGCGTTCGGCCGAACGCTTTTCTGCTTCCGCCAAGGCCGCCTACAAGCTGATGGCGGACCATGAAAAACTGTTCGTACTGGCTTCGCACGTCAACGACAAGTTCGGCGCCTACACCAAGTACTCGACCCTGGCTGTCGGTCATGGCTCGCGCTGGTATCAATCGAGCGATAAAAGCGTCGACGTGGAATTCGGTCCAGGCTATTTCAGCGGCACCAACGACACGGGCGAATCGGAACACGGCCTGACGGTGCGCGGCGCGGCCGCCATGAAGTGGAAGATCAGCCAGTCGGCGATGTTTACGCAGACGCTCAGCGTGGAACGGGGCACCTCGAACACCCACTCCATCGCCGAAACCGCCCTCAGCACGAAGATCAACGGCACCATGCAGATGAAGGCCGCCTTCAGCGCCCGCAATGACACGCGCGTGCCCGACGACAAGAAGAACACGGATACGCAGACGTCGCTGACCCTGGTCTACTCTTTCTAAGGCGCGCCACCCAATGCTGATGCTGATGCGGCGTCTGCGCGCCTGCGCCCTCGTGTGCGGCGCGGCGCTGCTGAGCGGCTGCGCCGCCGTCACCGTCAGCGCGATCTCCCCGGCCGACTACCTGCAGCAGCGGCGCGGCGACATCCTCACCACGGGCAAGCTGAGTGCCTCGGCCAGCGAAGTGCTGCGCATTATCGGCAGCGACATCGCCGCCTGTGTAGCCAATACGGGCAGCTGCCGCGCCGACCTGGCCCGCTCCGATCTGCTCAGCGACGAACAGCGCCTGGCCACGCTGTCCGAATTGTGGCTGGAAAGCGCCCTGGCAGAAGAGAAGCAAGGTGGCCATGCCAGCGCCGAATTGCTGGCCGCCTGGCTGGAATCGGCCCGCTACGCCTATGCCTACCTGTTCTACACGACGCGCACGCCGGGCCAGCGCGCCTTCGAGGAACGCCAGACGCAAATCCGCGACTACTATAACTACGCCGCGCAAAAGGCCGTCGGCAACCTGTTCCGCCACCGCGGCGAGTACCGCCCCGACGGCCATGTGATCCGCGTCGCCGGCTGGCAGATCGACAGCGAATTGTCGGCCCTGCGCCTGCCCGAAGACGGCACCCTGCCCGAAGAACTGCTGCCGGCCACCTCGCTGTCGTTTTCCGGCCTGCGCAATGTGTACCGGCGCGACGGCTTCGGCGCCGACCTGGTGGCCGTCATGCCCAAGCCAAGCGCATCGAAAGGCGAGTATGTGCCTTACCAGGAAACCCGCTTTCCTGTCGTCACGGCGCTGATCCGCTTCGACGGCAACAGCCTGCAAGAGGTATTGGCCACGCAGAAGTTGATGGTGATGCTGGTCGATCCGACGCGCAGCGACTCGACACGCATGGCGGGCCAGGAATTGCCCGTGGCGGCCAACTTCACGGCCGGCTATGGCTTGTGGCTGGCTCGTTCCGGCTTTGGAGTGCAGGCGCTGCGCACCCTGTTCGGCCGCGCCGACGGCATTTCGCGCCCGCAGGTGCACCTGATGCAGCCTTATGACCCGAACAAGCGCACCATCGTCATGCTGCACGGCCTGGCCAGCAGCCCGGAAGCGTGGATCAATGTGGCAAATGAACTGATGGGCGACGAACAACTGCGCCGCCGCTACCAGATCTGGCAGGTGTACTACCCGAGCAATGCGCCGCTGGCGGCCAACAACGTCGCCATCCGCCAGGCGCTGAACGCGACGCTGGCGCAATTCGACCCTTCGACCAAGGCCGACGCCGCGAACGACATGGTCTTGATCGGCCATAGCATGGGCGGCGTGCTGGCGCGCCTGATGGTCTCGGACGCCAGTAACACCGTGCTCGACGCCATCACGGAAGAATACAATTTGAAGGGCAAGAAGGCGGAAAAAGTACGCGCCGGACTGGCGCCCTACCTCAATTTCACGGCCATGCCGCAGGTAAACCGCGCCATCTTCATCGCCGCACCGCACCGCGGCACCTCGTTCGCCAACCACAAGGTGGCGCGCTGGATCGCCAACCTCGTCACACTGCCCATCACCATGCTCGACCAATTATCGGACGCCGCCGGCAGCCTGGCGCAGCTCGACACGGGCAGCAGCGAACCGCTGCGCATCCCCAACAGCATCGATAACCTCAGCGACAAGGACCCGTTCGTGCGCCTGGTAGCCGACCTGCCCATCAGCCCGAAAGTACGCTATTACTCGATCATGGGCAACGACACGCCGCAGCTGCCCCTGGCCGAATCGAGCGACGGCGTGGTGCCCTACGCCAGCGCCCACCTCGACGGCGCCCTGTCGGAAAAAGTCATCCCCTCGTGGCACAGCGTGCAGGAAAGCCCGCAGGCGATCCTCGAGATACGGCGGATTTTGCGGCTGCCGGACACCTTGCCCTGAGCGGTCGCAGGCCGGATGCGTGGGACCGCCGAGGTGGGCCTAGCCCCGCGTAATCCGACATGCGCCGCCCTACACCGGCTCGCGCCACTTGTCCTTGATTTCCAGCATGGTCGGCAAGTGTTCCACAAACAGCGCCAGCAACTGCGGGTCGAAGTGCGTGCCGCTGTCGCGCTGCATGGTGGCGATCGCGTCTGACACCGTCCAGGCGGGCTTGTACGGACGTTCGCTGGTGAGGGCGTCGAAGACGTCGGCGATGGCGACGATGCGGCCTTCGTGGGGAATTTCCTCGCCTTTCAAGCCTTGCGGATAGCCGCTGCCATCCCATTTCTCGTGGTGCGTCAGGGCGATGATGCGCGCCATTTTCAGCAGGCCGCCCGGGTGCTCGCCGATGATGGCCGCGCCGATTTCCGCGTGGCTGCGCATGACCTTCCATTCTTCCGCATCGAGCTTGCCCGGCTTTTGCAGGATGGCGTCGGGGATGCCGATCTTGCCCACGTCGTGCATGGGTGCCGCGTTGAGCAAATCTTCCGCATGCGCCGCGCTGTAGCCGGCCGCCAGCGCCAGTTGGCGCGCGTAATAGCTCATGCGGATGACGTGCATGCCCGTCTCGTTATCCTTGTATTCGGCCGCCTGGCCCAGAGTCTGGATCACCTGCAGGCGCGAGCGGCGCAATTCCTCGGCATCGACCAGCGACAAATGCGTGCGCACGCGGGCGCGCACGATGGGCGGGCTGACGGGCTTGGTGATGTAATCGACAGCGCCGGCGTCAAAACCGTCCGCCTCATCCTTCACGTCGCACAGGGCGGTGACGAAAATGACGGGAATGGACGCAGTGGCCGGCATGGCCTTGAGCTGGCGGCACACCTCGTAGCCCGTCATGGCGGGCATCATGATGTCGAGCAGGATCAGTTTGACGGGGTTGTTCTGCGCCAGTTCCAGCGCCTTGTCGCCATCCTTGGCGTACAGCAGACGGTAATCGTCCTGCAAGATTTGCCGCAACACCTGCAGATTCGTCGCTTCGTCGTCCACCAACAGCAGGATCGGCTTGTCTTCGTGTAAGGTCATCGTTAGCCCAATATCAGGAAAGGTCGGCTGGCGCTGGCGCTTCCAGCCACGCCAGCAGTTGGCGCAGCACGCCTACGGCCCGCGCAAATTCAAAGTCGTCGATGGCGCTGGCCAGCGCCTGCAGGCGTTGCTGCTGACCGTGCGGCGCCAACATGGCAGCAATCTGCGCCATCAGGGCGTCGTCCAGTTGTCCGCCTTCCAGGCTGGCAATGGCTTGCCGCAGCAAGGCGCCAAAGGCGGGCGCATCGAGGGGTGCGGCGGCATCAGGCGTTGCGTTGGCCTGCGCCGGCGGCGCCTCGGTTGCCGCCTCCAGCTCGCCGGCCAGCGCCATGAAGGCGGCGGCCAGTTGCACCAGCAATTCGGTCGCCGGCAGCTGGCGCGCGATGGCTTGCTCGATGCGTCCCAGCAGGCTTTCGACCTGCACCAGGCACAAGTTGCCCGCAGCGCCCTTGATACGGTGCAGCAAGTGGGCGGCCACGCTGCTGCCGCCACGTTCCAGCTCCGCGGCCAGCATGGCGGCGCAATCGCCATTGGCCTGCACGAAGCGCGCGATGGCCCGTTGCAAGGTCTCGCGGCCGCCCCACAGGGCGATGCCACGCTGCCAGTTCACCTGGCCGGCAGTCGCACGTGTCGCCGCGCCGGCCGCCGGCGGCGGCATGGCCACGGCGATATCGAGCAGGCGGGCGATTTCCACAGTCAGCTTGTGCATTTCCAGCGGCTTCGAGGCAAAGCCGTTCATGCCCGCCGTCTGCGCGGCGCGCCGGTCCTGTTCCAGCACGCTGGCCGTCAGAGCGATGATGGGCGTCGCCTTCAAGCCCTGTTCGTGTTCATGCACGCGTATCAGGCGCGTCGCTTCCAGGCCATCCATGCGTGGCATCTGCACATCCATCAGCACGATGTCGAAGCTGCCCGTGCGGAATTCGCGCACGGCGCTCTCGCCATCGCTGGCGGCGATCACCTGGTGACCGGCCGCGCCCAGGGTAATCAGCAGCAGCTCCACATTCTGCGGCACGTCGTCGGCCGCCAGGATGCGCAGCGGCGGCAAGGCCACTACGGCATGCTCGCTGCGGCGCAACACTGCCTTGCCCGGCGCCAGCGGCAGCAGCACGTGGAATACGCTGCCCACGCCCAGCGTGCTTTCCACCGTGATGGTGCCACCCATCAATTCGACCAATTGCAGCGAAATCGTCGTGCCCAGTCCCGTGCCGCCAAAGCGGCGGCTCATGGAAGAATCGGCTTGCGTAAATGGGGCGAAGATCTTGTCCAGACGGTCGGCGGGGATGCCGATGCCCGTGTCGTGCACGGCGATATGCACCTGTTCGCCCTGCATGCCGACGGCCACGCGCACATGGCCCACTTCGGTGAACTTGACGGCGTTGCCGATCAGATTCGTCAGCACCTGCTGCACCCGGCGCGCGTCGCCCAGGAAGAACTGGCTCATGCCGGGATCGACATCCACATGCAGCACCAGGTCGCGCGCCTGTGCCGTGATGCGCAGGGAGGCCGCCACATGGTCGACCAGGTCGGGCAGCGAAAAGTCCACCAGTTCCAGCTCGGTGGCGCCTTTTTCCAGCTTGGCCATGTCGAGGATGTCGTTGAGCAGTTCGAGCAGGGAACGCGCCGACTGGCGCACCGTGCCCAAATGGCGGCGCTGCAGGCTGTCCAGGGCAGTCCCCAGCAGCACTTCCGTAAAGCCGATGATGGCGTTCATTGGCGTGCGGATTTCATGGCTCATGTTGGCCAGGAAGCTGGTTTTCGATTCGGCGGCCAGCTCGGCGCGGTCTTTTGCCGCGCGCAGGTTTTCCTGCATGGCGCGCCGTTCGCTGACGTCGGTGGCCAGCTTGACCACCTTGAAGGGCTTGCCGTCCGTGTTGAAGATCGGGTTGTACGAGGCCTGTATCCACACTTCCCGGCCATCCTTGTCGATGCGCTTGTACTCGCCCGTGTTGAACTGGCCATGGGCCAGCTGCTGCCAGAACGCGATGTAGTCCGGCGAGGTGACATAACCGGGTTCGCAGAAGATGCTGTGGTGCAGACCCAGCACGTCATCGAGCTGGTAGCCGACCAGGTCGAGGAAGTTCTGGTTGGCCGCCAGGATGCACCCTTGCAGGTCGAACTCGATCACGGCCATCGCGCGCGAGATGGCCGTCACCTTGCCTTCGTATTCCGCGTTGCGCAATTCGCTTTCCGTGATGTCGAGGATGACGCCGTCGATCCAGCGCACGACGCCGTCGTTATCCAGCACGGGGCCGCTGCTTTCGCGCACCCAGCGCTCGCGCCCGTCGCGGTGGATCAGGCGGTAGACGTTCTCGAAATCGCGTTTTTCGCCGGCCGCCTGCACACAGGTGTCGTTGACGCGCTGGCGGTCGTCAGGATGCACGAGGTCGAACAGCCTGACCCGCCCTTCGACGAAGTCCTGCGGCATCCAGCCTGTCAGGTTGAAGACGGCGTCGCTGATGAAAATCATCTTCCATTCGGGCGCGAAGCTGCAGTGGAAGGACACGCCGGGGATATTGCGGATCAGGGTGCGGTACTGGCGCTCGCTATCCTTCAGCGCCTGCTCCATGCTGCGCGAGGAACGCATGTCCGTCACGAAGGCCACGAACAGGGGCTGGCCCGGCGTGTCGATCTTGCCGATCGCCACGCGCATCGGCAACACCGCGCCATCCTTGTGGCAGCCATCGAGTTCGCGTCCGCTGTCGAGGATGCGCGAGGCGCCCGCTTCCAGGTAGTCGCGCAAATAACCCTCGTACTCGGCGGCATCGGCCGGCTGCAGCAGCACGCTGGCGTCGCGCCCCACGATGTCCGCTTCGTGCCAGCCAAACAGGTTTTCCGCAGCGGGATTGAAGGAGCGCACCTTGCCCTGGCCATCGATGGTGATCAGGCCATCGGCGGCCGTATCGACGATGGCGCGCAGGCGCGACTCGCTGACGCTGGCGTGGCGCAGCAACTGGCGGTAGCGCAGCAAGCCGTTCGCGGCGGCCACGAAGACGGTCAGAGTGACGGTAATCAAAGCCACGGCCAGGGCCACGAACGAGGCCTGGACCGTAATCGTGTTCTCGCCTGCCGTGGGGGTGCCGGAAAAGCGCGCCGCCAGCATGCCCGTGTAATGCATGCCGGAAATAGCCATGCCCATGACGACACTGCTGACCAGCAGCGCCGCCAGCGGGCTGAGGCGCAAACGCATGGCGTTCAGGCCGAAGCGTATCCACAGCGCCAGCATGGCCATGGTGACGGCCACCAGCAGCGACAGGACAAACAACCACGGTTGATAGTGCAGGGTCAGCGAGGTTTGCATGGCGGCCATGCCGCTGTAATGCATGGAGCCGATGCCCAGCCCCACCAGCACGCCGCCCACCACCAGCTGGCGCCAGTTGATGCGCGGGCGCGCCAGCAAGTGCAGCGCCACCCACGAGGCAGCCACGCCCGGCAGCATCGACAGTAAGGTCAGGTTGGGCTCGAAGGACACGCGCGTGCAGATGTCGAAGGCCAGCATGCCGATGAAGTGCATCGACCAGATGCCGCCGCCCAGCGCAATGGCGCCCGTGATGATGGCTGTCTGGCGCTGGAAGCCGCGCTCGCTGCTGCGCGCCATGCCGGCAATCTGCAGGGCCATGAACGAGGCAAAGATAGCGATGCCGATGGAAAACAGCACCAGCCCGACATTGTGCGTGCCATAGATGTACTGCATGGCATCGGTCGATACGGCAAAGATGGAACTAAACATACTGTCGTGGCATAAGAGAGTGAAACCTAACGTCGCTAAACATGACGGCGCACCGCGCGCCGGCGCCAGGCTTTTTAGTAAAGCGGCAACACAGCGAAAATGACAACGGTAGCAGTCGACCAGGGCAAGACTCGGTCATCACGCCCGCGGCTGCCGCGCGGGGGAAAGGTGCTCGTTCAGAGAGAAGAAGCGGAATACGTACGAACTCTGGCGCGGATAGCTGGCCGCCAGCGTGACGATGATTTTCTAAAGAGCCTTGAGTATAGTTGCTTTGCGAAAAGATTCATAGGACTTCAGCAATATAGTTATCAAAAATGATAGCTATTGCGGCGGCGATGCGACAATGGTCCGTCTACGCCTGCGGCCAGCACACGCGGACCGCGCCGGGATTGTTAGCTGGATTGTTAGCTGGACAGGCCCAGCGTCTCGCAGACAGCGATAGCGGCCAGTCCACTTCGGCTGCTGAGTTCGTCCTTGATCTGGCACAGCGACCAGCGCTGCGGCCCGGGCAAGTCCAGGCCCACCACGCGGATCAGCGGAGAGTCCGCGAGGGTCGTGTAGCACAGCGGTTCCACGCGCGCCAGCGGTGGCGCTGCCCGGTAGACCTGCAGCGCGCCTGCATGCATGACCACTTTCAGCCGCTGCAGCTACGCCAACTCCCGCTGCACGGTTTTATCCCAGCCCGGCAGGCGCCGCGCATGGCGTCACATCCTCGGCTGGCGCAAAGCATATCCACTCCGCGCGCGCTCTTTTCAGCGTGCGCGCCTTATCACCACTCAAGCGGTCGGCGCCAGCATGCTGCGGAACCACGCCAGTTGCTCGCGCGTCAGGTAATTGGCGCCGTCGCCGTGCAGGAGGACGATTTCGATCTCGGAGGGAATCGACGCGATCAGTTGCGCGCCCGTCACGGGAATGTTGGGAAACGCGATACCAGCCAGGAAAGCCGGGTCTTCCGCCACCGTCACGCACTGGCGCTCGGGATTGGGCGACGGCACGAGGAACAGGTCGATCTGCTCGCTTTGCCCGCCGATGACGACATGCAATTGCGCGGCCAGCAGTTCAGGCAGGATCAGCTCGATGTTATTTTCGGTGCGCGATAGCTGGAAAGCGTTTTTCAGGGGCGTCAGGACAGGCGTGGCGGACATGGGAGCAGTGTGAAAGTGAAGACGGCGGCAGTGTAGCAGAGGCGCCGCGAAGGACGCGCTCTGCAAGCACAGCCTTTACATCTTGTAGTTCAGCGAGACAAGCACGCTGCGCGGCGCGCCGTAGCGTTCCAGCCCGCCCGACCACGCGTAGCCGAGTCCCTGGTAATAGCGACGGTCGAGCACGTTATCGATATTCACGCGCACCTGCAGCTGTTCGCTGAGACGGTAGCCGGCCGTCAGGCCGACGATGGCGTAACCGCCCTGCTGCGTCAGGAAAGCCTTGTCGCGTCGGTAAATCTTGTCCTGCGCAGTCACGGAGGCGCCCAGATTCCATTGCGCCAGGCTGCCGCTCAGCTGCACATTCGTATACAGCTTGAATAATTGCTTCGGCTCGTCCGTGGCGATGCGCTGGCCGATGTTGGCGACCACGCTATCCTTCGTGTACTTGGCCAGTACATAGGTGTAGCCGCCCGCGATCTGCCAGCCCGGCAATGGCGAGCCCGACAATTGCAGATCGACGCCTTCGCTTTGCACCTGTCCGGTCGCGCGGGCACAATAGATGGCGCCGCCCGTGGGACAATTGACTTCATCGGCCATGGCGCGGTTATTCTGCCTGATGCGGAACAGGGCGCCGCTGGCATTGAGCCTGCCGCCGAAATACTCGCCCTTCACGCCCACTTCCAGGTTGGTGCCGCTCAGCGGCGGCAAGGTATTGCCGCGCACATCGAGCACGCTTTGCGGCTGGAAGATCTGCGTGCCGCTCGCATACACGGAATGGTGCTGATCCAAATCGTAGACCAGGCCCGCGTACGGCGTGAACTTGGCGTTTTCCGTCAGGTCGCGGCGCCAGGCCGGATTGGTGGCATACCAGCCAGTGACATCCTGCGCATACCAGCCGAAGCGTCCGCCCAGCACCAGGCGCAGCGGATCGGCCAGGCTGAAGTTGCCGGCCGCATACAGGCCCTTCTCATCCGTCTTGCGGCCCCAGTTGTAGGGCTCGAACGGCGCGCCATTCATGCGGTAGGCGCGCGGATTCCAGTGGCGGATATCGATCACGCGCGTTTGCGCGCCGTCCCAGCTCTGGCCCGCGTCCGAGTCGTCATGGCGGTAGCTGGCGCCGACGATGACGTCATGCTGCCGGCCGAACCAGGTGACAGGGCCGCTCAAGCGCCAGTCGGCCACCACTTGTTGCGTGTTGTACTTCCAGCCCGTTTCAGATTGTTCCAGCAGATACGTTGCGCCAGCGACGCGGCTGTTGGTGGTATTGCGCGTCGATGAAGAGGCATCGATGTGCGTGATGGCGAAGCGGCTGCGCCAGCCCTGCTCCAGCTTCGTTTCCAGGTCGGCGAAGACCACGTTGTTGTCGCGCTTCTGGAAAGAATCCGCATTATTCAGGAAAGTCGAGCGTGGCAAGTCCATGTGGCGGCCATCGGGCAAGGTCGGCAAGCCGACAAACACCCCATCGGTGCGGCTGTGCTGGCGCGAAAAACCAATACCGGCCGTGGTTGACGGCGTCAGGTCCGCTTCCACGATCGCATACACGGTGCCGTTGGTGTTGTTGACCACGTCGACGAAACTGTCGCTGTCGCGCCAGCTGGCCGCAACCCTGCCGCGCACGCTGCCCGAGGCGTTCAAGGCATTGCTGGCATCGACCGTCAATTGTCGGTCCTTCCAGCTGCCCAGGTGGGCCGACGCGTTCAGCAAGGGCGTGGCCGTGGGGCGCTTGCGTATCATATTGATGCTGCCCGACGGTGCGCCAGCCCCTTCCATCAAGCCGGTGGCGCCACGCACCACTTCCACGCGGTCATACATCAGCATGTCGGCGGAGACGTTGCGCTCGTTAAAACCCGTGACATCGAGCGGCAAGCCATCGACATTCACGTGGCTCAAGGCAAAACCGCGGGCGAAATACGTGGTTTCCTGGTCGGACACGCCCTGCGTCTTGCCATACAGGCCGGGCGTGGCACGCGCCACATCCTGCAAGGTGGTCAAATCAAAATCTTCCATTTGCTGGCGTGAAATGACGCTGACCGTTTGCGGCGTGTGGCGCTGCGACAAGTTCAAGCCCGTGGCCGTCGACATGGCGCGCGACGTATATAAACCCGTGCCTTCCGTGGCACGGTCCGCCTCGGCGCTGACGACCACGGCGGGCATGCTGGCCAGGCCGGCATCGGCCGTGCTGGTATTAATCTTGCGCAACAGATAATTGCCATTGCCACCGTCCGTCACTTCAAGGCCGCTGCCCTGCAGCAGTTTTTGCAGGGCAGCGGAGACGCTGTGGCGGCCCTGCAAGCCTGACGTCGCCAAGCCGTCGAGCGCCACGCCCTGGGTGGACAGGTTGATGCCGGCGGCGATGGCAAACGTGGACAGCGCACCGCGCAGGCCGCCGGCAGGAATGCTGTAGTCGCGCACATTGGCGGCCGGGCTGGACTCGGCGGCCTGCGCCGTTTGCGGCAAGCCGGCGCCAGCCGCGCCCACGGCCAGGAGCAAGACCAGCGCGGCGCGCACGGCGCCGGTGGTGGGATGGAGCGTCATTCGCGCTGGTGAAAATGGTGCAAGGATGCGGTGCTGCAAAGCCATGTAAGCCCTTTCGATGGTTCGGATTGTTCGTTCTCTAGCTTGTATGACGAAGCAATCCGGGAAAAGGGACAGGTAAGTGGCAAATTTTGCTTCAAGCGGCCTCAACACTGATCCAGTAGCGCGTGCGGCGCGCCAGCCGGATCGGCAAGGAGCGCTGCAGCAAGAGCAGGATGTTGTCCGGGTCGTTCAGCTGGAAAATGCCGTCCACCGGCATGGCAGCGAGCGCCGGATCGCAGCGCAGCACGCCGTAGCGATAGCGCGCCACCTGTTCGAGCACCTCGCCCAGCGGCATGCGTTCGGCGATCAGCACGCCCTGCAGCCAGCCGGCAGCGTGCGGCGCCAGCGGCGACAAGGGGGCAACGGCCACGTCATCGAAGCTGCCCTGCTGGCCCGCATCGATCCTGCGCAAGGCCTCCGGCGCCTGCGACGGCTGGATCTCGACGGCGCCTTCGCTGACGCTCACCTGCGTACGCGGCGCCAGCACGGTGCCAGCGTGGCGCACGCTGAAGTGCGTGCCCAGCGCGCGCACGGCGCCATTGCTGCTGCGCACGAGGAACGGTCGCGCCGGCACGGCTGCGTCGTGCGCCGTGGCGACGTGGATTTCCCCGGCATGCAGCACGAGCAGCCGCTCCACCGCGCCGTAATGCACATTGATGGCCGTGTCCGTATTGAGCACCAGTTGCGTGCCATCCGGTAATGTCATGTGGCGGATTTCGCCCCTGGCGGTGCGAATTGCAGGATGCCACCCTTGCCACGCTTGCCACGGCGCAGAACGGCTGGCCAGCCACAGGGCCGGCCCGGCCGCGATCAGCCCAGCCAAGCCGTAGAGTACGGCACGCCGGTGCGGCGACTGCGGCGCCGCGTCCTCCGTCTGGCGCAGCGCGGGCGGCACGCTGGCCAGGGTACTGCACACCAGCTCGGCCCGCGTCCACGCCGTTTCGTGCGCGGGATCGCTGGCGCGCCAGGCCAGGAAAGCTTGCTGCTCGTCGGGAGTCAAGGCGCCCCCATGCAGGCGCACCAGCCATTGCGCCGCCGCGCGGGCGGCACGTGGCTCGATGGCAGTCATGCTGGCGCTCACAGGATCAGCAGGATGCAGCGCTCAAACGCCTGCACCATGTAGCGCTTGATGCTGCGCTCGCTCACGGCCAGGCGCCGGGCGATTTCCCCATAAGCAAGGCCGTCCACATGCGCCAGCAGGAAGGCGCTGCGCACCAGCGGCGGCAAGCCGTCGAGCATGGCATCAATGCGCTGCAAGGCTTCGCGCACCAGCAAACGCTCTTCCGGCGACTGCATCAGCAATTCAGGCTGCTGCGCCAGGGTTTCCAGCCACGCCTGCTCCAGCGACACGCGCCGGTAATGGTCGATCAGCAAGCGCTGCGCCACGGTGGTCAGGTAGGCGCGCGGTTCGCGCAAGGTCTGCCGGCCTTCCGGCGGCGCCGTCAGCAGGCGCACAAAGGTATCCTGCGCCAGGTCGGCCGCATGGTCCGCGCACTGCAGCTTGGCGCGCAGCCAGCGCATCAGCCAGCCGTGGTGGCTGCTGTAGATGCCTGCGATCGACTCGCTTGACTGCGCAATGTTCACTAGGGACTCCGATGCGCTCATGGCAAGGCGCGGCTAATTGATAATAATTCTCATTATCACAAATCATTGCCTCCGGCGTCAATGCCGGCGCCTGCCTATCCCTGGAAACTGTTGTTTCAGCGTGGCTGCTTGCGGTTTAGATACAGACTCTTCATCACCATGCCGCCGCGCATTTTCTTGGCGCCCGGCGCCAGCCCTGCTGGACAAGCGCCCTGAAACTCCCCTGCCAGCTCGGTGCGTTGTACCTCGCTCTTGCCGTTCAATTCCATCGTGGTGTCGGCGATCAAAGTGTATGCCTTGGCAAGGTCGCCCTTGAAGCTGCCGGCCAGCATGGCACCCGGACAGCTGGACTGGAAATGGTAACTGTCGCCCTGGCGGCTTTGCGACGCGATCTGGCATTCCTGCTCGAAATCGGTCCACAAGTCATCTTCGATCAGGCGGTCGTATTGCTGGTCAACACAGATTTCCCAGGAAAACGGCGAGGTGGCGGGCGTCACCTTCCACAACCCCGTGGCGCGCTGCAGGCGCTGCACAGGCTCGGCTGCCGAGGCGAACGTGGCCGCGCACAGGGGAAGGATAGTCATCAGGAACAGGGTCGCGCTGCGTTTCATGGGCATGCTCTTTCGGCTAAAAACTTGAATATAGCAAAGAGGAATGCCCGCAGGCCGCACGCTTAGCCGTACATGACGGTCGCGGGTGATTAAGCCAGAGTAGGTTTTTCGGGCTTTGCGAGCAGCACGAAGGGAATGGCAAACGGCCCCAGCAAGGTCACCAGGACGGCCCGGACGGCCGTTGTCTTGACGAGGCGGCGCTTGGCAATGAAGAGGCAAGCGAAGGCCGACAGCGACCAGATCAAGGCAGGCAGGTATGTCGTCATCATGAACTCCAGATGTGCCTTGGAAGGCAGGAAAACCATGCTGACACGGAAATGTGCTCACCGCAATGGCAGATTGGGCACCTGCCATTGCGGTGACCGGCCAACCGCCCCTCTTTCAGCCATTTTTAAGGCTGCAGGCGGCGGTCGGCCAGTGATGTGGTCAGTAATATACGGTCAGTGCTGGCCGATCTTCATGATTTTCAGCGCGTTCGTGCCGCCGACCTTGCCCATCGGCTCGCCCCAGGTCAGCACCACGGTATCGCCCTTGGCCACGACTTTATGTTCCAACAGCAAGTCTTCCGCCTGTTGCAAGACTTTATCGCGGTCGGTGCCCGACGTCAGTTCCAGGGTGCTGACGTTGCGGTACAGGGCCAGCTTGCGGCGCGTACCCACGCTCGGGGTCAGCGCGACGATGGGGATGTCGATGTTGCAACGGCTCATCCACAATGCCGTGGAACCCGATTCCGTCAGGGTGGCGATGGCTTTGACGCGCAGGTGATGCGCCGTAAACAGGGCGCCGTAGGCGATCGACTGGTCGATACGCGAGAACGTGGCGTTGAGGAAATCGGCATCCAGCTTGCAGGTATCCCACTTTTCCGCGTCCAGGCAGATGGCGGCCATCGCTTCCACCGTTTCAATCGGGTAGCGGCCCGAGGCCGTTTCCGCCGACGTCATGACGGCGTCCGTGCCATCGAGCACGGCATTGGCCACGTCGGACACTTCCGCGCGGGTCGGCACGGCGTTGACGATCATCGATTCCATCATCTGCGTGGCCGTGATCGCCAGTTTATTCGACGCGCGCGCCATCTTGATCATGCGCTTTTGCAGGGCTGGCACGGCCGCATTACCCACTTCCACGGCCAGGTCGCCACGTGCCACCATGATGCCGTCAGACGCGTCGAGGATTTCTTGCAGCGCAGGAATGGCTTCCGCGCGCTCGATCTTGGCGATCATCATCGGCTTGTGGTCCCACGCTTCGCCGGCGATATTGGCCAACTGGCGCGCCATGACCATGTCGGTGGCGTTTTTCGGGAAGGACACGGCCACGTAATCGGCCTGGAAGCTCATCGCCGTTTTCACGTCTTCCATGTCTTTCGCTGTCAAGGCCGGCGCCGACAGGCCGCCGCCCTGGCGGTTGATGCCCTTGTTGTTCGACAATTCGCCGCCGATCTTGACGGTGGTGTGGATTTCGCTGCCGACGACTTTATCGACCGTCAGCACGATCAAGCCGTCGTTGAGCAGCAGCACGTCGGCGGTGCGCAAGTCGCGCGGCAATTCCTTGTAGTCGAGGCCGCAGCGCTCGATGTTGCCCAGTTCGCCGTTTTCACCCCACTTCGCGTCGAGGATGAAGGAAGCGCCGTTTTCCAGGAAAATCTTGCCTTCTTCAAACTTGCCGACGCGAATCTTCGGGCCTTGCAAGTCGGCCATGATGGCCACTTCGCGGCCGCACAGGGCTGCCGCTTCGCGCACCATGCGGGCGCGGTCGATATGGTCTTGCGCCTTGCCATGCGAAAAGTTCAGGCGCACGACGTCGACGCCGGCCTTGAACATGCGGACCAGGGTATCGATATCGTTCGAAGCGGGGCCGATGGTGGAAACGATCTTGGTAGCGCGTTGCTGTACTTGCATGGTCATGGTGTGCTGCTTTCTATAATGAGTTGCTACAAGGGCCAGCCTTGTGGGCCGGCCGTCCTGGTGCGCTGGATCAGCGGTACTGCGTTCTTACTTGGCCGCCATCAGGGCAACCGTGGTGTCCAACATGCGGTTCGAGAAGCCCCACTCGTTGTCATACCACGACGACACTTTCACGAGGCGGCCCGAGACCTTGGTCAGGGTCGCATCGAAGTTCGACGAAGCCGGGTTGTGGTTGAAATCGATGGAAACGAGCGGTTCCGTCTGGTACGTGAGGATGCCTTTCAGCGCGCCTTCCGATGCTGCCTTCAGCAGAGCATTGACTTCCTCGACCGTGGTGTCGCGCTTGGCGATGAACGACAGGTCGACCAAGGAGACGTTAATTGTCGGCACGCGGATGGCGAAACCGTCCAGCTTGCCATTCAGTTCCGGCAAGACCAGGCCGACAGCGGCCGCCGCCCCCGTCTTGGTGGGAATCATCGAATGCGTGGCCGAACGGGCGCGGCGCAAGTCTTCATGCATCACGTCGCTCAACACCTGGTCATTCGTGTAGGCATGCACGGTGGTCATCAGGCCCGATTCGATGCCGATGGCGTCGTTGAGCGGTTTGACCAGTGGCGCCAGGCAATTCGTCGTGCACGAGGCATTCGAGATGACCGTGTCCGATGCTTTCAGCACGTGCTGGTTGACGCCAAACACGATGGTGGCGTCCACATCCTTGCCGCCCGGCGCGGAAATGATGACTTTCTTTGCTCCGCCCTTCAGGTGGGCCGAGGCTTTTTCCTTGGTGGTAAAGAAACCCGTGCATTCGAGCACCACGTCCACGCCCAGTTCGCCCCACGGTATCAGGGCCGGGTCGCGCTGCGCGAAGACGCGGATGCGGTCGCCATTGACGATCATGTTGTCGCCGTCGATGGTGACGACGCCGGGAAACTTGCCGTGCACCGTATCGTAGCGCGTCAAATGCGCGTTTGACTTGGCGTCGCCCAGGTCATTGATGGCGACGATGTCGATATCCTGCTGCTTGCCGCCTTCATAAAACGCGCGCAAGACATTGCGGCCGATGCGGCCATAGCCATTGATGGCAACTTTGATGGTCATGCTGTCTCCTTGATATTGTTTGAATGAATCAATTAGCCGCTATTGCGCAAGCCTGCAGCGATGCCGTTGATCGACAAATGGATGCCCGTGCGCGCCGCCGCATCCTGCTTGCCTTCGCGGAAACGTTTCAACAGCTCTACCTGCACGTGATTGAGCGGGTCGATGTAGGGGAAACGGTTGCGTATCGAGCGCTGCATCAGCGGGTTGGCTTGCTGCAACTCTTCCTGGCCCGTGATCAGTTTCAAGGCGTCCAGCGTGGCCGCGTATTCGGCGCGGATGCGGGTAAAGATGGCATCGCGCAAGGCCTTGTCCTTGACCAGTTCCGCATACTTGCCGGCAATCGCGATGTCGCTCTTGGCCAGGACCATATCCATGTTTGACAGCAAGGACGTGAAGAAGGGCCAATCCGTGTACATGCCGCGCAGCACGTCCGCGCCGTCCGCCGGATGGGCGGCCAGGTAGGCTTGCACGGCGGAACCAAAGCCGAACCAGCCCGGCAGCATCAAGCGGCATTGCGCCCAGCTCAAGACCCAGGGAATGGCGCGCAAATCCTCGATGGACGTGGATTTCTTGCGCGACGCGGGACGGCTGCCGATATTGAGCGCGGCAATTTCCGCGATCACCGTCGATTCCCAGAAATACTGTTCGAATCCTTCCGTGCCATACACGAGGTCGCGGTAGGCGTTCAAGGCCGTGCCGGACAGCTCTTCCATCGCGGCCAGGTGGCCCGCTCCGGCCGAGGCCTTCGGTTGCAGCTGTGCCTGCGGCAGCAGGGTCGACTGGATGGTGGCGGCCACCAGCACTTCCAGGTTGCGGCGCCCCACTTCCGGGTTCGCATACTTGGCCGTGATGACTTCGCCCTGCTCCGTCAAACGGATTTGCCCTTGCACGGCGCCCGCTGGCTGGGCCAGGATGGCTTCGTAGCTGGGGCCGCCGCCACGTCCGACGGAACCGCCGCGGCCGTGGAACAGACGCAGCTTGATTTGATATTCTTTAAATACCGTCACCAGCTCGATCTCGGCCTTGTAGAGTTCCCAGCCGGAGGTGAGGAAGCCGCCGTCCTTGTTGCTGTCCGAGTAGCCGAGCATGACTTCCTGCTGGTCCGCACGCGACTCAAGCAAGCCCCGGTAGAACGGCAAGCCAAACGCGCGCGCCATGATGGCGGGGCCGGCGCGCAAGTCGTCGATGGTCTCGAACAGGGGAATGATGTTGACGTCCACTTCGCGGCTGTCCTGGCGCAGCAAGCCCACTTCTTTCAGCAGCAAGGCCACTTCCAGCAAGTCCGAGACGCTGGCAGCCTTCGAGATGATGCAGTTCGGCACCGATTCCTTGCCATATTTGACGTGGGCTTCGCGCACGGCGCGGAAGATGTCGAGTTCGGAGGTGGTTTCCTCGGAGTACTGCGCATACGGCGACGTCAGCAGGCGTGGCGACTCGAGTTCGGCCAGCAGCACGGCGATGCGCTGCTCTTCATCGAGGTCCAGATACACGAGGCCCGGCTGGGCACCGGCGAACAGTTCGCCCACGATACGCTCGTGCACGTCGGAATTCTGGCGCAAGTCCAGCGGCGCCAGCGAAAAGCCGAAAACCTTGACGGCGCGGCGCAGCTGGCGCAGCCGGCCACGCGCCAGCGCGCGCAAGCCATTGCTGACGAGCGAATGCTGGACCACGTCCAGGTCGGCCAGCAATTCAAACGCGGCAGCGTAGGGCTGCACGCCTTCGGCTTGCTTGCCCTTGCCAGAAAGCACCACGCGCGTGGCATCCAGGCGCGCATGAATGCCATGCAGGGCGCGGCGGTACGGCTCGTCGACACGGTGCGGCGACGCGTCGGCCGAGCGTTCGGCCAGCGCGCGCAGCGGCTCGCTACAGGCGTTCAATATTTGCGCCAGCGACAGCTGGGAAGCGAGCTTGCGCAATTCGCCGAGGTAAAAGTCGAGCACCTTGTCAGCCTGCGTCTGCAGGGTGCTGCGCAGGATGTCGGCCGTGACAAACGG
The DNA here is from genome assembly GCF_051380935.1 of Janthinobacterium algoris. NCBI lineage: Bacteria > Pseudomonadati > Pseudomonadota > Betaproteobacteria > Burkholderiales > Oxalobacteraceae > Janthinobacterium > Janthinobacterium algoris. The sequence goes on from NZ_JBNYXZ010000002.1 coordinate 222,260, forward strand.
ATTGCCGTCGCGGTCGCCGCCTATCCAGCTGCCGACCTTCATAAAATTCGGTAATTCCGCATCTTCCCAACGGGCATCGCGCTGGGCCAGCATGGTTTCCAGCGAGGAATACAGCTTCGGCAGTTCGCGCAGGATGGTGTGGTCGTAGAACGACAGGCCATTGGCCACTTCATCCATGACGGACAGTTTGCTCGTACGCAGCAGACGCGTCTGCCACAGCGTGACGATGCCGCGGCCCAGCGCTTCTTCGTTTTGCTCGGCCTCTTCCGGCGTCATTTGCACGCGGTCGCGCTCGCTCAACAGGCGCGCGATGGCCATCTGGCAATTCTGGATACTCTTGCGCTGCACTTCCGTCGGATGCGCCGTGAAGACGGGGCTGACAAACGCATCTTCAAAGAACGTCTCCAGCGCATCGGCCTTGCCCGCATCGAACACATTGCCGACGGCATGGCTGAGACTACCCTGGCGCGGCGGCGAACCGGCAATCAAATGGGCGCGCGTGCGGCGGATGTGATGTTGGTCTTCTGCAATATTGGCCAGCAGCGAGAAATAGCTGAAAGCGCGCGTCAATTGCGTGGTTTCTTCCTGCGATAGCGCTTGCAGCGCGTCCGACAGTTGCGCGCGCGCCGCTTCATCATTGTCGCGGCGGAAACGGATGGCCAGCTGGCGCACATGTTCGATGCGCTCGAAAGCGGGATCGCCCAAATGGTTGCGGATGGCGTCGCCCAGCAGACGGCCCAGCTGGCGGATATCGCTGCTCAGCAGCTCGTCTTTCACTTCATTCATTTGCATGGTATTCATTTCCTGGGGCGGCCACGGCGGCACCGCACAGATTGCGTAGTACGCGCTCCCCGGCCCGGGAAACGCCCATCATCCATTTTGTAGTAAATTTACCTTACCGTCTCACCATCCTCTTGATTTTCATCAATAAAATTCACGTCCAAAGGGCCGCTAAGGGCTTGCACGCTGTTTGCCAGGGCAACAATATGAAAATTTACTACGCATTTAAGCGAAAGGCAACCAAATTTGTCTTTCCAGGCTGAAAAGTGACGAGGCAACACACATGACGGTGGCGATGACCGGGCACTCTCCTGTATCCTGGCGGCTTGAAACAAAGATGTAATCCACATCTTTATAAGCGACCCCCATGCGATTGACTGCCTATACCGACTATACCCTGCGCACTTTGATGTACCTGGGCGTGCACCGCGACCGGCTTGTGACCATCCAGGACATTGCCGACCTGCATTCCATCTCGAAAAATCACCTGATGAAGGTGGTGCACCAGCTGGGCCTGTCAGGCATCGTGGAAACCGTGCGTGGGCGCAACGGCGGCCTGCGCTTGGCGCGCGACCCGGCCGACATCAATATCGGCACGGTGGTGCGCGAAACGGAAAACGATTTTTTCATGGCGGAATGTTTTAACAAGGAAAACAATACCTGCCCGCTGACGCCAGACTGCCTGCTGAAGGCCAAGCTGGGCCAGGCCACGGGCGCCTTCCTGGCCGTGCTCGACACGGTGACCCTGGCAACCATTCTGGAGCCAGCAGGCAATGTCCCCGCGCTGGCGGCGGGCGTGATTCCCCTGCATCTGGCCAAGTAAGCCCGAAGGTAAGCACATTATTGCTGTGCGCTAAAACAACAATGCCCGGCGAACCGGGCATTGTGCATTGTGCATTTCTACCGCGACAGGATCAGCTTAGTGCGCGCTGGCGCCTGCCGCACCGATGCCCGTTTCCGAACGCATTTGCTGCGCTTCGTAACCGGCGCGGTCGATGCGCGCGCGCGGGCTCTTGTCGAGCACCGAGAACAGCCAGATGCCGACAAAGCCTGCCGTCATCGAGAACAGCGCCGGCGAGGCGTATGGGAACAACGCCGCCGGGTGGCCCAGCACGTCGACCCACACGGACTTCGATACCACCGTCAGCGCCACGGCCGTGGTCAAGCCCAGGAAGCCGCCGATGGTGGCGCCCCGCGTGGTGCAGTCTTTCCACAGCACCGACATGAACAGCACGGGGAAGTTGGCCGAAGCGGCGATGGCGAAGGCCAGCGAGACCATGAAGGCGATATTCTGCTTTTCAAAGGCGATGCCCAGCACCACGGCAATAATGCCCAGCACGATGGTCGTCACGCGCGACACTTTCAATTCGTTGGCGCCCGTGGCCTTGCCCTTCTTGATGACGGTGGCATACAGATCGTGCGACACGGCCGACGCGCCCGACAGCGTTAAGCCCGCCACGACGGCCAGGATAGTGGCAAACGCGACCGCCGACATGAAGCCGAGGAAGACGTTGCCACCCACGGCCTTGGCCAGATGCACGGCCGCCATGTTATTACCGCCCAGCAGCTTGCCGGCAGCATCCTTGAACTCGGGATTGGTGCTCACCAGCACGATGGCGCCAAAGCCGATGATGAAGGTCAGAATGTAGAAGTAGGCAATCCAGGTGGTGGCCCAGAACACGGATTTACGCGCTTCCTTGGCGCTCGGCACCGTGAAGAAACGCATCAGGATGTGCGGCAAGCCTGCCGTACCGAACATCAGCGCCATGCCGAACGAGATAGCCGAGATCGGGTCCTTGATGAAGGAACCGGGCCCCATGATGGCTTCCTTGGTGGCATGCACGTCCACCGACTTGGCGAACAGCGCTTCCGGGCTGAAGTTGAATTGCGCCAGCACGGCCACGGCCATGAAGGTGGCGCCGCCCAGCAGCATCACGGCCTTGATGATCTGCACCCAGGTGGTGGCCGTCATGCCGCCAAATAGCACGTAGATCATCATTAATGTACCGACCAGGACGACAGCGATCCAGTATTCCAGGCCGAACAGCAGCTTGATCAACTGACCCGCGCCCACCATCTGCGCGATCAGGTAGAACGCCACCACGACCAGCGTGCCGGAAGCCGAGAAAATGCGGATCGGCGCCTGCTTGAAGCGGTAGGCGGCCACGTCGGCAAACGTGTAGCGGCCCAGGTTGCGCAGGCGCTCGGCCATCAGGAAGGTGATGATGGGCCAGCCGACGAGAAAACCGATGGCGTAGATCAGGCCGTCATAGCCGTTGAGGAAGACGGCGGCGGAAATGCCGAGGAAGGAGGCGGCCGACATATAGTCGCCCGCAATGGCCAGGCCATTCTGGAAGCCTGTGATGCCGCCGCCAGCCGTGTAGAAATCGGAAGCCGACTTGGTCTTCGCGGCCGCCCATTTAGTGACGAACAGGGTGAAGATGACGAAGGCGGCGAACATGATGATCGCCGTCCAGTTGGTCGGCTGCTTGACTGCCTGGCCCAGGTCGGCGCCGGCCGCCAGCACGCTGTTGCTGACGCTCGCCAGCAAGGTCAAGGCTGCCAGGCAGCTGAGTTTGCGTTGCATCGATGGGGCGCGGTTCATGCTTGCACCCGTGCCTGGATGGCGCTGGTCAAGTCGTCGAATTGCTTGTTGGCGCGGCGCACATAAATGCCGGTGATCACCACGGTAAACACAATCACGAACAGGCCGATCGGCATGCCCCAGGTCATCACCCCGGTGCCCGTTTTAGTGGCAAGAAATTCCTTGTTGAAGGCGATGAGCAGGATGTAGCCGTAGTACACCAGCATCATCAGGCCCGTCAGCACCCAGCCGAAGCGGGAGCGTACCTTGAGCAGTTGATGGTAGTTGGGATCGCCCTTGATTTTCTGAACCAGATCGTCATGCATTGTGTTGCCTCCTGTTATGTAAAAGCGTGCTCTTTTATGCGAGCTTGGATTCACAGTACAGCGCGAGACTTACCCGCCCCTTACGGCAGCGATTTTTTCTCGCAGGAGCAACACAAGGAACAACACAAGGCAGGCAAGGTCAGTTCAGCGCGGCTGCCGGTCCGAAGAATTCATGGTGCGTCTGTTGTTCCGGCACGCCCAGCTCGCGCAAGTATCGCTTGACGGCGCGCATGAAAGGCTGCGGTCCCAGAAAGTAGGCATCGACGTCGCGCGAGGCCGGCAGCCAGTGGTCGAGGTTCTCTTTATTGAGCAAGCCGACAGCGTCCGGAGCCTCTTGTTCGCCAGCATGTTCCGCGTAGCAGTAATAGCGCTGCAACTGCGGGTGCTGCGCGGCCAGTGCGTCGATCTGCTGGCGAAACGCATGCACGCCCTGGTTGCGCGCCGCGTGGATGAAATGCACGGGACGCTTGCCACGCAGGGCGGCCGTCAACATGGCCAGGGTCGGCGTGATGCCCACACCGCCGCTGATCAGCACCAGCGGCTTGTCGCTGTCCATCAGCACGAAGTCGCCCGATGGCGGCGTCAGCTGCACGGTATCGCCCGCCTGCACGTGGTCGTGGAAGAAATTGGACACCTTGCCACCCTGCTCGCGCTTGATGCTGATGCGATAAGTCTGGCCATTGCTGGCAGCAGACAAGGAGTACTGGCGGCGCATGGGCACGCCATCGACGCTGGCCAGCACGCCGATATACTGGCCTGGCGCAAAGTCGAGCACGGGCTGGCCATCGGCGGGCGCCAGCAGGAAGGACGTGATCTCGTCGCTTTCCACGCTCTTGCCCTGCACGATGAAGTCGCGCGCGCCGCTCCAGCCACCGGGCGCGGCGGCCTGTGCCTTGTAGATGCGCCCTTCCTCGCCGGCCAGGATGTCGGCCAGCTGGCCGTAGGCCGCACCCCAGGCATCGATGACGGCATCGCTGGCCACCTCGGCGCCCAGCACTTCGCGGATGGCCTGCAGCAGACTGGCGCCCACCAGCGGATAGTGTTCGGCGCGGATCTGCAGGGCCACGTGCTTGTTGACGATGGTGGCCACCAGGTCGCCCAGCGCATCCAGTTTATCGATATGTTTGGCATACATCAACACGCCATTGGCCAGCGCGCGCTGTTGGTCGCCGCTGTGCTGGTGCGCCTGGTTAAAGTACGGCAGCACTTCGGGATGGTCGCGGAACAGATTCTTGTAGAAATGGCGCGTCAGCGCTTCACCGCCCTGTTCGAGGATGGGGACGGTGGCCGTGATGATGGCGCGTTGTTCTTGGGTCAGCATGTAAAACTCCTGTGTGTATGTCATGAATCGGTGTTATGCCAGCGTCTCTACCGCTGGATACAGCTCGTGGTCTTCGCGCCGCATGCGCTGGTACAACGCGTGCAGCACGGTATTGGCTTCGCTGCGGAAGGCATCCGGTTCGGCTGCCAGGCGCACTGGCGTATTCCAGCGGCCGGCGAAATCCAGGTAGGCGCCGGCGATGCCGTGCATCTCGTTTTCGTACTGGCGGCCCAGCTGCGCCACCTTGGCCACGCCGGAGGCTTGCGCGGCTGGATACAGGTAGCGCTGCTCGACGGCCAGGTGCAGCTTGATCAAGCCGCTCATGGCAATGATCTGTTCGGCAATCGCCTGCGCCTGTGCGGCAACGCCGCCGCGCGCCAGCTGGCGCAAGCCATCAATGGAGGCCAGGATGGCCAGGTGCTGTTGTTTGAATTTATCGATATTCATGGCGTGTTTCTCTTGTTGAGTGTTGCCAGTGTAGCGGAATTTATTTAAACATGCAAATAATATACATCTTTAAAGTGTCAGTTTTTTCTGCGGAAATCTGGATCGACATGCGCCACTATGTGCGGCACAGAACACAAGCTACGACCATGCCTGCCTATAATTTATTCATCACAGCGCGTGCCCGTTTGCGGCCGTGCCGCACCCTACACTCCAGCGAAGGATGAGCATGAAAATGAAGACGGACACGGTCAAGACGGGCACGGGCCAGGCGCAGCAACTGGCCAGCATCATCAGCGAGCATCACACGGAACTGCTGGACGGCTGGATGGCCGGCCTGGTCGCGCGTCTGGTGCGGCGCGACAAGATTGCGGAAAACGAGCTGCGCCAGCAGGCAGCGCAATTGCTGCCGCTGCTGGCGGGCGCACTCGACAGCGGCGACGCATTCGACATCGAAGGCGGCGCCTGGGACGACACACGCCAGCTGCTCGCCGAAATATCGCAATCGCGCGTGCGCCAGGGCTATTCGCCGATCGACACGGCCAGCTTCATGTTTGCCCTCAAGGAGCCGCTATTCGCCTATCTGCGCAAGGAAATCACGGCGCAGCCGCAGCAGCTGGGCGACGCCATCATCGGCACCAGCAAGCTGTTTGACGAGCTGGGCCTGCTGACCATCGCCATCTACCAGAAGGCGCGCGAACAGGTGATTCTGCGCCAGCAACAGGAATTGCTGGAACTGTCCACGCCCGTGGTGCAACTGTGGCAAAACGTGCTGGCCCTGCCCCTGATCGGCACCCTCGACAGCGCCCGCACGCAAGTGGTGATGGAAAGCCTGCTGCAAAAGATCGTTGATACAGGCGCCCTGATCGCCATCATCGACATCACGGGCGTGCCCACCGTCGACACCCTGGTGGCGCAGCACCTGCTGAAAACCGTCGCCGCCGCGCGCCTGATGGGCGCCGATTGCATCATCAGCGGCATCCGCCCGCAGATCGCGCAAACCATCGTGCACCTGGGCGTGAACCTGGAAGACGTGATGACCAAGGCCACCCTGGCCGACGCCTTCGTCGTGGCCCTGAAACGCACGGGCTCCAGCATCACCTACCAGCAGCAACAACACTGAGGCGCCTATGGAAAGAATCCCCATTTTACGCATGGGCCGGCTGTTGCTGGTGACGATCCAGGTCGACATGCATGACCGCCTGGCGATGACCTTGCAGGATGACCTGACCACCCGCATTGTGACGGACCGCGCCACGGGCGTGCTGATCGACATTTCCGCGCTCGACATCGTCGACTCCTTCATCGGCCGCATGATCAGCAACACGGCGGCGATGGCGAAAATCCTCGACGCACACACCGTGGTCGTCGGCATGCAGCCGGCCGTCGCCATCACCCTGGTGGAACTGGGCCTGACGCTGGAAGGCGTGAGCACGGCGCTGAACATGGAACGAGGTATCAGGCTGCTGGAACGGGGCGGTGCATGCGCATGACGGGGGCGCCGTGCTAGGCGCACCGGCACAGCAGCGGGCGCAGGCCGCAGTGCAGCAAATGCAACAGGTGCTGCCCCTGCACAGCGATGAAGACGTCGTGCGGCTGCGCAAGCAAGTACGCGACAACATGGTCGCCATGGGTTTTGGCCTGATCGAACAGACCAAGATCATCACGGCGGCGAGCGAACTGGCGCGCAACACCCTGCGCTACGGTGGCGGCGGCGAAGCGCGCATCGCGCGTGTCAGCGATGGCGCGCGCCAGGGCCTGGAACTGCGTTTTGTCGATGCGGGTCCTGGCATCGAAGATATCGCCCTGGCGCTGACCGATGGTTACACCAGCGGCGGCGGGCTGGGACTGGGGCTGGGTGGCGCCAAGCGCCTGGCCGACGCCTTTCACATCGACACGGTGCCCGGCGCGGGCACCACGGTCACTATCGCGAAATGGAAGCTGTTTTGAACCACATCGAGCAAGCCCCTGACATTGCCAGGCAACGCAGTTTCCCCATCGGCGAACCGAGCGAAATCGCCGCGGCCCGCCGCGCCGGCAACGAACTGGCGCGCCACATCGGCTTTGACGACGTGCGCACGGGCCAGCTGGCCATCATCATCAGCGAAGCGGCCACCAACATCGTCAAGCACGCGCAGCGCGGCGAGATCCTGCTGCGCAAGGTGCTGCGCGGCGGCACCAGCGGCATCGAAGTGCTGGCCATCGACCATGGTCCCGGCATGGCGAATGTGCATCAGCACATGCAAGATGGCCATTCCACCACCGGCACCTACGGCGTGGGACTGGGCGCGATACGCCGCCTGAGCCAGGAATTCGACCTGTACACGGCGCCCGGCAAGGGCACGGTGCTCATGATGGTGGTGTGGGGGCAGCACGCCAGCAGCGCCATTCCGGCCAGCCCGAACTGGCAAATCGGCGCTGTGTGCCTGCCGCTGGCATCGGAGCAGGTGAGCGGCGACGCCTGGAACGTGGTGTGCGAAGGCCAAGAACTGAGCCTGATGGTGGCCGATGGCCTGGGCCATGGCCCGCTGGCGGCACGTGCCTCGGAATGCGCCAGCTCCCTGCTGGAACACGACACGCCCGGCTTGGCGCCCCTGCCCGCGCCCTTCGTCGAACTGGCCCACGCCGCCCTGCGCGCCACGCGCGGCGCGGCGCTGGCGGTGGCGCATATCGACAGCGCGCGCCGCGAATTGCGCTATGCGGGCGTGGGCAATATCGCCGCCTGCGCCTTCGACGCGCAGCAGAGCCGGCATTTGCTGTCGCATAACGGCATCGTCGGCAGCAATCTGCGCAAGGTGCAGGAATTTTGCTATCCCTGGCAGACTGGCACGACACTGATCATGCACTCGGACGGCCTGCACACGCGTTGGGACCTGGAACAGTATCCGGGCCTGGCGCAATGCCACCCCAGCCTGGTCGCCGCCGTGCTGTACCGCGATTTTGCGCGTGGGCGCGACGACGTCACGGTGGTGGTACTGCGCGAACATGAGGATCACCTGGCCGCAATAGCAGAAGGGACAGGTGCGGCATGACACAGCGCATATTGACGGCCCATATCGGCAGCGAACTCGATGTGGTGGGAGCACGCCAGCGCGCACGGCAAATCGCCGCCCTGTGCGGCTTCGCCGTGCAAGACCAGGTGCGCATCGCCACGGCCGTGTCGGAACTGGCGCGCAACGTCTACAACTACGCCGGCAGCGGCAAGGTGCATTTCGCCATCGACGGCCAGACGGCGCCGCAGGTGCTCAGCATCCGCATCGAGGACCAGGGCCCCGGCATCGCGCCGCAGCAGTTGCAGCACATCCTGGCTGGCACCTACCGCTCGCGCACGGGCATGGGACTGGGCATCCTGGGCGCCCAGCGCCTGATGGACCGCTGCCACATCCATAGCACACCGGGGGAAGGCACACATATCACGCTGCACAAGTTATTCCCGCGCGACGCGCCCCTGCTCAACGGAGGCATGATAGGCGTGCTGTCCGGCAGCCTGCGGGCGCTGCCCTCGGATATCACGCTCTCCGAAGTGCAGCAGCAGAACCGCGAGCTGCTGAGCACCCTGGCTGAACTGAAAACGCGCCAGGACGACCTGCTGCAGCTGACGCGCGAACTGGAAGACACCAACCGGGGCGTGGTGGCGCTGGTCGCGGAACTGGACGAAAAGGCCGACCACCTGCGCCGCGCCGACCAGATGAAATCGCGCTTCCTGTCGAACATGAGCCATGAATTCCGCACGCCGCTCAGCTCCATCCGCGCCCTGTCCAAGCTGCTGCTCGACCGCATCGACGGCGAACTGTCCGAGGAACAGGAAAAGCAGGTGCTGTTCATCCTGCAAAGCGCCGTCAGCCTGAGCGACCTGGTGAACGACTTGCTGGACCTGGCCAAGATCGAGGCGGGCAAGGTCGACGTGCACGCCAACAGTTTCCCTGTCGCCGACCTGTTCAGCGCACTGCGCGGCATGCTGCGCCCGCTGCTGGTGTCCGAGTCGCTCACATTGACCTTCATCGACCCAGGCCCGGCACTACACATCCACACGGATGAAGGCAAGCTGTCGCAAATCCTGCGCAACTTCATCGCCAACGCCCTGAAGTTCACGGAAGCGGGCACCATCATCGTCAGCGCCACGCCCTTGCCGGAGCAGGATGCCATGCGTTTTTCCGTTTCCGACACGGGCCTGGGCATCGCCGCCGAAGACGTGCAGCTAATCTTCGAGGAATTCAGCCAGGTGGAAAACCACATGCAGCGCAAGGTCAAGGGCACGGGCCTGGGCCTGCCCCTGTGCCGCAACCTGGCCACCCTGCTCAATGGCACGGTGACCGTGGAAAGCACGCCGGGATATGGCTCGCTGTTTTCCGTCGTCCTGCCCACCAGCTACCATGCGCCCGAAGACAGCCTGCCGCCGTGCGCGCCGGCCAACGACAATGGCAACGACCAGCGCATCGGCGTGCTGGTGGTGGAAGACAATCCGCCCATCCGCCTGCTGTATGAAAAATTCTTGGCCGGCAGCGAATTTCGCGTCATTCCCGCGCGCAGCGTGCGCGAAGCGCAGGAACGCTGGGAACAGCAGCGCCCTGCCGCCGTCATCCTCGACATCATGCTGCACGGCGAGACGGCTTGGCAGTGGCTGGCCGAGCTGAAAACCGATCCGTTGCGGCGCCAGGTTCCCGTCATCGTCGCCACCGAGATCGACGACGTGCGCAAGGGTCTGGCCCTGGGCGCCGACGCCTACTATGTCAAGCCGCTGCCGCGCCAGCAATTGCTGGCGACCCTGCGCGCGCTGATCGGCAATCCACACCACCGGCAAGAGCCGGTTCCGCCGCAAGGCACAACCACCTGGGACAATGCGCATGCTACCGGATAACAACAGCGATGCTCTGATCCTGAACGTTGATGACAGCGATGGCGCCCGCTACGCCAAGTCGCGCATCCTCAAACGCGCCGGCTTCAAGGTCATCGAAGCCTCGAACGGGGGCGACGCGCTGCTGCGCGCCCGCCAGGACCACCCCAACCTGATCCTCCTCGACGTCAAGCTGCCCGACATCAACGGCCTGGAAGTGTGCCGCCAATTGAAGGGCGGCGCCGAAACGAACACCATCCTGGTGCTGCAGACGTCGGCCTCCTGCATCGGCACGGCCGACAAAATCCGCGCCCTCGACGGCGGCGCCGACAATTACCTGGTAGAGCCGATCGAGGCGGATGAATTGATCGCCAACGTCAGGGCGCTGCTGCGCCTGGGCCGCGTCGAGCGCGCTTTGCGCGACGTGGACCGCCGCAAGGATGAATTCCTGGCCACTCTGGCACACGAATTGCGCAACCCGTTGGGCCCCATCCGCACGGCGCTGGCCCTGCTGTGCAAGCTCGATCCCGTCGTGCCGGCCGTGCAGGACAATGCGCGCCGCACCATCGCCCGCCACACGGATCACCTGGTGCGCCTGGTGGACGACCTGCTCGACGTGTCGCGCATTTCGCAGGGTAAAATCTCGCTGCAATGGGAAAGCGTGAGCCTGGCCAGCGTCATCCGCAGCGCGCTGGAAACGAGTTCGCACAGCGTCGAAGCACGCGGCCATGCACTGGACGTAAGCCTGCCCCAGGAAGAACTGTGGGTCTGCGGCGACGCCGTGCGCCTGTCGCAGATCGTCGCCAACCTGCTGCTCAACGCGGCCAAGTTCACGGCGCCGGGCGGGCGCATCGCCATTAGCGCCGGGCGCGAAGGCGACAAGGTGCGTATCCGCCTGAGCGACAACGGCATCGGCATCGCCGCCGCCAGCATCGACAGCATCTTCGGCATGTTCGAGCAAAGCGGCCACGCACCCGACCGGGTGCAGGATGGCCTGGGCATCGGCCTGTCGCTGGTACGCAAGCTGGTGATGCTGCATGGTGGCCAGGTCAGCGTGCGCAGCCCCGGCGTGGGGCTGGGCAGCACCTTCGAGGTCATCCTGCCGCTCGACGCCAACGTGCCGCTGCCTGCCGCCGCGCCAGCGCCGGCGCCAGCGGCCACTGGCGGCAGCCAGCGCATCCTCGTCGTCGACGACAACTGCGATGCGGCCGACACCCTGGCAGAATTGCTGGAAATGTACGGCCACACGGTGCGCACGGCCTACACGGGTGCACAAGCGGCCGAGCGCACCTTGGAATTCAAGCCCGACATCGTCTTTCTCGACATCGGCCTGCCCGACATGAGCGGCTACGAGGTGGCCGTCAAAATGCGCCAGCTGCCGATACCGCAGCAATTCCTGCTCGTGGCGCTGACCGGCTACGGCCAGGAACACGACCGCCAGGCAGCCCTGCAGGGCGGGTTCAACGAGCACTTCGCCAAACCTGTCGATTTCGGCAAGCTGGCCATGCTGGGACTGCATATTGCCCAATGAACGGCGCCGCGGCTGCCGGTCTCCAGGGCGTCGGCTATAATCTGCGGCCGGCGATGGCGCCGCATCGCATCCGCCGTGCCGAACGCCCCACCTCTGGAACCATGACATGACAACCCGCACGCCGCTGCTGCGCATCACCATGCTACTGGGCGCCCTGCACGCCCTGCTGGGCTGGCTGCTGCTGCCATCGCTCCCCGTCGGCCTGGCCGGCTGGCTGCTGGGCGGCCTGGTCTTGCTGGCCTCGACCATGCTCATGCCGATGACAATCTTCGCCCGCGCCGTCACCAACGATGCGCGCCTGGCCGACCGTTTGAGCTGGGCCGGCTCGCTGTGCATGGGCTTTTTTTCCTCGCTGTTCGTGCTCACCGTGCTGCGCGCACTGCTGATGCTGATTCCCGCCACCCGCCCCCACGCGCAGGCGTCTGCCGTGGCTACGCTGCTCCTGGCGCTGCTGGCAACCGTCGTCGGCTTCATCAACGCCCGCAAGGTGGCACGCGTGCGCGAGGTCGAGGTGCGCATCGCCGGCCTGCCCGCCGCATTGCAGGGTTTTAGCATCGTGCAATTGAGCGACATCCACGTAGGCGCCACGATCAAACGCGCCTACGTGGAGGCCATCGTCGCGCGCGCCAACGGCCTGCGGGCGGATATCATCGCCATCACCGGCGACGTGGTCGATGGCACGGTGGCGCAACTGGGCAGCCATACGGCGCCACTGGGCGAACTGCACGCGCGCCATGGCGTCTTCCTCGTCACGGGCAACCACGAATACTATTCGGGCGCCGCGCCGTGGGTGGCGGAATTTCGCCGTCTGGGCTTGCGCGTGCTGATGAACGAGCATGTGATTCTTGACCACGACGGCGCGCGACTGGCGCTGGCCGGCGTCACCGACTTCAATGCCGCCGCCTTCGATCCGGTCCAGAAAAGCGACCCGCAAGCGGCCATCGCCGGCGCACCAACCGATATCCTCCGCATCCTGCTGGCGCACCAGCCGCGCAGCGCCCCCAAGGCCGAAGCGGCCGGCTACGACCTGCAACTGTCCGGCCACACGCACGGCGGCCAATTCTGGCCATGGAATTTGTTCGTGCCGCTGCAGCAGCCGTATGTTGCGGGACTGCACCGGCAAGGCCGCCTGTGGATTTACGTCAGCCGCGGCACCGGTTATTGGGGCCCGCCCAAGCGCATCGGCGCGCCGGCGGAGATTACGAGGCTCCGGCTGGTGGCGGCGTAAGCATCACTCATCACTCATCATTCTGTCCAGCTGGCCATCCATGCCTCGAACCGCGCCACCACGGCCGGCGGATTCAAGCGCGCCAGCGCGCCTTCCAGCGGTTCGCTGTCGCTGACCTCAAACAGCAGCACGCCCTCGTCGCGCTGCACGCCGGTACCAAACACCCCTTCGGCATCGAGCTGCGCCAGCGCGGCGATGCAAGCGTCGAACACACCAGTGCGGAAGGTGTCGGAATCGACGTCAAAAGGCAGCGTGCGGTGCGCCTGCAGGAGCAAACGGTAGGCGCTGTCAAAGTACGCGCCGCCGTCGTCGAACGCCCATTCGGCCGGATTCCACAGCATTTCTTCGCCGTACTCCGAGGCGGCCAACGCTTCGCGGCTATTCGCCATCGGGCCGATGGTCATGGCGCTGTCGTCGCTCACCAGCGCGAAAGCGTTGAGGTGCTGGTCAGGATGCGCACGGCGCACGGCGCCAAAGGCCAGGCGCGCAGCATCCGCCACCAGGGTTTGCAACAGTGCGAAATCAAATACGGCAGGGTCGACGGCGCTTTCACGCGCCAGCGTGTAACCGTCGGCCAGCGCTGCCTGGCAACGGGCGGCATAGGCGACATACGCTTCGGCCTCACTAGCGTAGCCATTGCGCGTTTCTTCGCCCCAGGTCATGGCCGCGCCGGCCGCCGTCCACACGGTCGTGCCAAACACGCGCGCTTCCCGGAAGCAGGCAGGGTGATCGCCGTCCAAGGTGTAAAACAGGCTGTAGTTACTATGCATGGAAAATTTTCATTGCTTAATCGGGCTGTATCTGCGCGGCGAAATCGCGCTGGCGGAACTGCTCCAGCAGGAAATCGACGAATACGCGCGTCTTCGCGGGCAGCAGCTTCTTGCTGGGATAGTACACGGACAGGGGGCCGGAATCGGCATGCCAGCCGGGCAGCAAACGAATCAACGCCCCGCTGCGCAAGTGGGCCAGCGCATGCGGCATGGGCAGCAGCGCTACGCCGACGCCCAGGATGGCGGCCTGCGCCATCGCTTCCGGATCGTCGAAGATGGCGCGCGGCCGGGATTCGGCCACGCCTTCGCCGCCCGAGCCATTGCGCAATATCCAGCTGCGCAATCTACCGCTGCCGGCCGAGCGGCGCGCCACGCCGTCGAAGTGCGCCAGGTCCGACGGATGCCCTGGCATGGCCTTGCCGCGCATGAAGGCGGGCGACGCCGTGGCGACGATGTGCGCGTGGCCCAGTTCGCGCGCCACCACGCCGGGCGTCAGCTCGATGCCGCCGCCGATGGCCACGTCAAACCCTTCGCCGATCAAGTCCACCTGGCGGTTGTCGAAATGGCAGTCGGGAACCACGCCCGGATAGCGCGCAATGAAGTCGCCCAGCAGGGGAACCACGTAGCTGCGCCCGAATGACGGCGCCATGCTGATTTTCAGGATGCCGGCCGGCTGGCCGCCCTCTTCCGCCACGCCGGTGATGGCTTCGTGCAAGGTGGACAGGGCGCCGCCTATCTGCTGCAGGAAACGCTCGCCGCCTTCCGTCAGGGTCAGGCGACGCGTGCTGCGCTGGAACAGCCGCAGTCCCAGGCTCGCTTCCAGCCGCGCCACGTTCTTGCTGACAGCCGCCGGCGTCAGGCCGAGACGGCGCGCGGTCGCGGAAAAGCTGCCCAGCTCGGCAGACAGCACGAAGGATTGCAAGTGATTGAGGGCTTCCATGCACCTATTCTACCCGCTCATTTGATACCTATGGTTGAAAGTGATTGTCATGATTCACGACTAGCGCTCAGGCAATGGAAGGCAGATACTGAGCTTCTCAATTCCTCACACAGAAAGCCCATCATGCAAACCCAAGCCACCACCAGCACCTCTTTGCCACTGCAAAACAAGATCGCCTTTGTCACGGGCGGCTCGCGCGGCATCGGCGCCGCCATCGTGCGCCGCCTTGCCAGCCAGGGCGCCAACGTCGTCTTCACGTATCAAAGCTCCGCCGCCGAAGCACAGGCGCTGGCCGCCAAAGTGGAAGCAGCGGGCGGCAAGGCCTTGGGCGTGCAAGCCGATGCGGCCGATGCCACCGCCCTGACGGCGGCCATCGACAAGGTGGCGGCGCAGTTTGGCCGTGTGGATATCCTCGTCAACAATGCGGGCGTGTTCCTGCCCGGCGCCATCGATGATTTTTCGCTGGCAGACTTCGACAAGACCTTGAACGTCAACGTGCGCGCCGTGTTCGTCGCCATCAAGGCGGCCGTGGCGCACATGCAAACGGGCGGGCGCATCATCAATATCGGCAGCACGAATGCGCACCGCATGCCATTCGGCGGCGCGGCCGCCTACGCCATGAGCAAATCGGCGCTGAGCGGCCTGACGCAAGGCCTGTCACGCGACCTGGGGCCGCGCGGCATCACCATCAACAATGTGGAGCCTGGCCCCGTCGCCACCGACATGAACCCGCCGACGGGCGACTTCGCGGACCTGATGCACGGTCTGATGGCCCTGCCCCGCCACGGCACGGCCGATGAAATCGCCGGCATGGTGGCTTACCTGGCCAGCGCAGAAGCGGCGTTCGTCACGGGCGCCGGGCTGAAGATCGACGGTGGTTTTGCCGCCTGATCCAGTCCGAACATCAGCGAGCGGTGTGCTGCCAAGCCGGCCATGGCGCCATCGGCCACCGCGAACGCCACGCTGCCGGCCATGCGCCCCGCGTCACCGCAGCAAAAGACGCCGGGCACGCTGCTGGCCTTTTGCTCGTCGGTGTGCACGAACGGCCCCATGGGGCCCTCTTCCAGCAAGCAGCCCAATTCGCCGGCCAGGGCGCTGGCCAGGCGGGTGCGGGTCGCCACGAACAGGCCGGCCATCACATGACGGCTGCCGTCCGCCATGACTACATCGGCCACGCCGTCGATCTGCGCGACGGGCGTGCGTACCACCATCACGCCGCGCGCATCCAGTTGCGCCAGTTGCGCCGCATCGGGCTCGAAGGCGCCATTCAGGAAAAAGGTCACTCTGCCCCAGTCGGGCAGCATCAGCGCGTGGTGCATGGACAGAGGGCCGGTGGCCAGCACGCCGATGGCGCCTTGCTCCAGCTCATAGCCGTGGCAATACGGGCAGTGAAAGACGCTACGGCCCCAGCGCGCGGCCAGGCCATCGACGGGCGGCAGTTCGTCGATTACGCCGGTGGCCAGCACCAGGCGGCGGCCGTGCACGATATTGCCGTCCGCCAGGGTCACGTCGAAGCCATCGCCATCGCTGCAGGCTGTCGCCTGCACGGCCGTGCCATCGCGCCAGGTGACGGTGGGATACGCCAGCAGTTGCGCCTTGCCCTTTTCGGCGATGGCGGCCGTCCCGCTGCCGTCGCGGGTCAGGAAACCGTGGGAATGGCTGGCGTAGCGGTTGCGGCGCTGGCCGCCGTCGATGACCAGCACGCGGCGGCGGGCGCGCGCCAGTTGCGTGGCGGCGGACAGGCCCGCGTAGCTGCCACCGATGATGATGGCGTCGAACGTGGCATCAAACGTGGCGTCGAATGCGGCGGCGGGCGTGGCGCTGTCCGCGCCCTGCGATTCAGGAATGTGCATGTGCTGCTCCTTGATGTATGGCGTATTGTTGGCTGAAACGTTGGGCCAGGTCGGCCAGGGTGACAGCGCCTAAGCGCTGGATCAGCAGCGCCTCGGCTTCGTCGAAGGCGACGGCCAGCGACTGGTTCACCACTTTCTCGACCAGGCAACCCGGCTGATCG
This sequence comes from Janthinobacterium algoris, assembly GCF_051380935.1. NCBI lineage: Bacteria > Pseudomonadati > Pseudomonadota > Betaproteobacteria > Burkholderiales > Oxalobacteraceae > Janthinobacterium > Janthinobacterium algoris. The sequence goes on from NZ_JBNYXZ010000002.1 coordinate 239,032, forward strand.
ACGCGGTTGCCCATGGCGAACATGGTGGGCGAACCCACGGCCACGTAAATGTCTTGCAGGGTCACGCGGTGCAGATCGCAGACGATGCGCCAGCCGCCGCCATGGCCCTTGACCGACGCCACGTAGCCGCGCTCGCGCAAGCCGGCCATCACGCGCCGCACCAGCACGGGGTTGGTGTCCAGGTAGCCGGAAAGTTCCTCGGACGTCATCGGGCGTCCCGCGTGGGCCATGTGCAGCAGCACATGGAGGATCGATGATAGTTTGCTGTCGCGTCTCATGTAACTAATGATAGTACATAATCTACGCATATGCAAATGAGTTGCAGTTTTGCGACGTAAAAAAAAAGCCAGACTTTCCAGTCTGGCCCCAGCCTTTGCCACCGGTTGGTGCTTATGCGTGCCGGCGCCGACGTCCCCGCCACCATACCAGCAAGGCCAGCAGCACCAGCACGCCGACGATGATGGCCGCGCGGGCCAAGCCGATCAGGTTCGACGGCGCGCCGCCGTCGCGCAGGGTGGTCACCTGTTCCGCCGTCACCTTGATGGCGGGATTGCCGTACATCTTCTGCACGTAATTACCCAAGGTGACGATCTGCTCGTCCGACAGGCTCTGGCGGAAGGCGGGCATGACATGGTTGACAGCGTGGCCCGCAGCATGACTGCCCTTGCCATCCTGGCGTTCCACACCATCGAGTATCGCCATCACCAGGTTATTGCTGTTGCTGCGACCCGTCACCGAGTTGTGGAACAGCGGCGGCAGACTGCCATCGAAACTGCCCTCACCCCTGGCCTGGTGGCAGCTGGCGCACTGCGCATCGTACAGCTGCGCGCCCGACATCTTGTTCAGGTTTTGCGGCAGCGGCACGCCGCGTATGGCATTCAACGCGTCGCCCGCCTGACCCCATTGCGTCACCGGCTTCGTGTCCGCCTTGTCGCGGATGGCCGGCACGCTTTTCAGGTAATGCGCCACGGCGTTCAAGTCCGCATCGCTCAAGTGCTTCAGGCTATGGTCGATGGCTTCGGCCATCGGTCCGGCCGCCTGGCCCCGGTGCGCTGCGCGGCCCGTGCGCAGGTAGTCGGCCAGGTCTTGCTGGCTCCAGCTGCCGATGCCGCTGTTGACGTCCGAGGTGATGTTCGGCGCATGCCAGGTGCCCAGGTCCGCGCCGCCCAGCTCTTTCGACAGTTGCTCGGCCATCAGCGCATTGCGCGGCGTGTGGCAGGTGGTGCAGTGGGCCAGCCCTTGCGCCAGGTAGGCGCCGCGGTTCCACTCCATGCTTTTCGACGTATCGGCCACGAACGGTTTTGTATCGAGGAAGAGCAAATTCCAGCCCGCCATCGAGAGGCGGATATTGAACGGAAACGGCAAGTCCGTCTGTGTTGCCGGCGCCGTGTCCACCGCTGCCACCGCATGCATGAAGTAGGCGTACAGGGCAGCCGTGTCGTCGTCCGTTACCTTGGCATAAGCCGTGTAGGGCATGGCCGGGTACAGGTGCGCGCCGTCGGCCCGCACGCCGCGGCGCAGCGCATCGGAAAACTGCTGCAAGGTGTAGTTGCCGATGCCATGCGTTTTCGACGGCGTGATGTTGGTGGCGACGATGGCGCCCAGCGGTGTGGCCAGGGCCAGCCCGCCCGCCATTGGTTTGCCGCCCGGCACGCTGTGGCAGGCGATGCAGTCTCCGGCCGTGGCCAGGTAGCGGCCACGTTCGATGGCCTGTACATCGGCGCCGGGGGCGTCCGCCGCCAGCACCGGCAAGGACACGAGGAACAGCAGCGCGGCGCCAGCCGCCATTCTGAAAGTCGCCATCATGCTGTTCCTCCCTGTTCGTCGAGGATATGCTTGACGGTGCGCAGTGCCACGGCCAGGCCATTCTCCGTCGAATTGCAGGTGCCGGATGTGGGCAGCACGCCGGTGCTGCACAGGAACAGGTTGGCATGGTCGAAGGTGCGACCCCACTGGTCGCACACGGCCTTGGCCGGGTCGGAACCCATCGACAGGGTGCCGCAGATGTGCTGGTTGTTGGCAAACACGCCTTCCTTGCTGTGGCGCAGATTGGTGCCGCCCATCAGCTTGGCGATCTGCTCGAAGTCCTGCTTCGAACGCTCGTGGCCACGCTTCGTGTAGTCGTCGATCGCATAATGCGCCTGCGGCTTGGGGATGCCCATGGCGTCCTTTTCGCTGCTGAGGGCAATGCGGTTTTCCGGATTCGGCAGCACTTCCAGCACATTTTTCAAGCTCATTTCGCGCGCCGAACGGAAACGCAGCTGCTGTTCGAATTCCGCGCCAAAGATGCCCTTGCCGATCAATTCCCTGGTGGCGCCATCCACGCGTGAAATGTTCGTGAAGTCCAGGCGGTATGGCGAATGCTGGCTGCGGAAATCGCCATCGCGCATGGTGTTGATGGAATTGGGGCTTTGCGGGCCACGGCCCAGCCACAGGTCTTCATCGGCATCGAAGGTGATCGAGGTGCTCGGGTGGTCCATCAGGTTGCGGCCCACCATGTCGCTACTATTGGCCAGGCCATTCGGGTATTTGTCCGAGGCGGAAACGAGCAGCAAACGGGGGCTTTCAATGCCGTTGGCAGCCAGGATAAAGGTCTTGGCCGTGACCCGATGGCTGTTCTTGTCCACGTCATAGTACAGCGCGGCCGTGATGCAGCCCTGCGCGTCGTGTTCCAGCTTGTAGACGTTGGCGTTGCACAGGATCTTGACGCCCGCGTCTTCCGCCTGCTGCGCGGCGATGCCGCCATGGTATTGCGCGTCGATGGGGCAGATCGGCTGGCAGCTGTTATTACCGCAGCAGGCCGGACGGCCAGCGTAGCTGACGCTGTTGCGCGCCACCGTGTTGCCGACCACATTGAACGAGGGGTCGAGGCGTTCGCGGATGCGGCGCATGGCGTATGGCTCCGTCACGGCATCCATCGGAAATGGCTGCTGGCGCGGCGAACCCGTGTTCTCGGCCCCGGAAACGCCCATGATGTCTTCCGCTTCCTGGTAAAACGGCTCCAGGTCTGCATAGCTGATGGGCCAGTCCACGCCCACGCCGTACAGCGTATGGATGCGGAAGTCGTTCGGCACGTTGCGCCACGCCTGCGCGGCCCAGTGCCACGAAGTACCGCCGAACTGGCGGATGTATTCGGCCGGGTACGGGTACGGGCCGGCCTGCACCAGGTGGCCGTTATCGTTCGGCTGGTAGATCGGATGCGGCGCCGTGGCGACGGACGGATACGGCGACATCCAGTCGCTGCGGCGCGTCGTGTTGCGGAAACGGGCGACGATTTCGCCGCGCGACACGCGCGGACCCGCTTCCAGGATCAGCACCGAAGCGCCGGCCAGCGCCAGCTTGCGCGCGGCCAGGGAGCCGATGATGCCGGAGCCGATCACGAGGTAATCGGCAGAGAGTTCTTCAGCCATGATGGCTCCTTAAATTGGTTTTCTGGCCCAGCTGCCATAAGCGCCGTAGGAATACGTGGGAGGCTTCAGCACGTCGGCCACGACGGCCGCGCTCAAAGCCTGTTCGTAGGCGACGCAGACGGCCGCCTCGCCCGTGCCGACGATACCCAGGTACCAGGCGCTGGCGATCTGGCGCGGCAGGGCCGCCAGCGGCGACTGCGCGGGATCGAGCGTATCGAGCGCTTCCTGCAAGCCGGTCGTCTGCAAGCCCTGCGCATTGATCAAGGTCAGCAGCGCGCGCACCTTCGCCGGGAAGGCGGCGTCCTGCGCCACCAGCGCGTCATACAGGCGTCTGGCCAGCACCGGGTCTAGCACCGGGCGCCCGACCAGCATGGCCGACACGCCCAAAAAAGCGCCCTGCTCCGCATTGGCGACCGGTTCGGCCAGCGCCCAGGGAATCAGCGCCGCGGCCGAAGCCGACAGCAAGCCGGCCAGCACCATGCGGCGGCCGGGATTGAGAGGGCCGCGGCCCTCCTTGTGATGTGTAGCGTCCAATTGAAGCTCCCGTGAGTTCAACAACCGTTCAGAAAGAATGCTTGAGACCGACCATCACCACCGTCTGCCCGCCATTCGACGACGGCGTGCCGTTTTGCGAATCGCCGACCGAAGCGACGGCCTTGACGATGGCGCCGTCCTGGCCCAGGGTCTGGCCGCGCGCCAGTTGGCGCGCTTCGATCAGGTAGATCGCGGTGCGCTTCGACAGCGCAAACGTCTGTTCGAACGACAGCTGGCGGTAGCGCGCGCGGTCCGACACGCCGTTGGCGTGGCTGGCGAAAGTGTCGCTGTAGCCGGCGGCCAGGAACCACTGTGGCGTCAGCTGGTAGCTGGAGATCAGGCCGGCCGTATTGAAGATGACCGTGTCGCGGAAGATGGAATGGCTGCCGGCCTGGTATTGCACATTGCTGGCATTGGCACCCACCATCCACTTGCCCATGGTATAGCGCGCGCTGGCGGCGATGAATGCGATGCTTTCGGCCGAAGCGTAGCCCCGGTTGATGGCCGAGATGCCGAAGCTGGCCGAGGCGTTATCGCTCCAGCCGGCGCCATTTGCGCCATTTTTCAATTTCAGATAGCCGAGCGCGAATTCAGCCGGCAAGGTGCTGTACTTGACGGCGGCGCTGAAGCTGCTGCCCACGACATTGCCGTCGGCCGCTTCGCCAAAGCCGTATTGCGCGCTGGCCTGCAAGCCGCGCCAGGCGGGCATGCTGTAGGTGACGGAATTGCTGATGCGCACGGTCGTGTCGAGTCCGTCGATGTCGCCAGGATGGGCGCCGGTCGCGCCCGTCAAGACATTGCTCGACGCCAGCGAACCCACCAGCAGGTAATACGGCGTGTACTGGCGGCCGGCCGTCAAGGAGCCGTAGGCTGTCGATTGCAAACCCACGTAGGCCTGGCGGTTGAACAGGGAGCTGGCGGAACTTTGCGCACCCGTATCGCTTTCAAAGCCGTTTTCCAACAAGAACAGCGCCTTCAAGTCGCCGCCCAGATCTTCCACGCCCTGGAAACCGATCTTGCTGGCGGATAAGTTACCGCTGCGCATGTAGGTGTTCGACTTGCCGCCCTGGTTGCTCGCGTAGGCGGTCGCCGCATCGACCACGCCGTAAATAGTGACATTGCTTTGGGCGCAAACGTTTGCGACTATGAGCGTGGAGACGGCCAGCGCCGCAGCGCGCATGCATATAGTGTTCATTTTTTCCTGACTTTTTTATTTTATTGTACGTACGATAAGTATTTTCGCCGCGATGGCGCAATACTGGCTGTGGCGCCGCGTTGCCGCCCCATCCAGCGAGGGGGCATCCGCTGTTCTTCTTGATCTGAATCAAGTGCCGCAAATTATACGCTTATTTACTCACATGTAAGTAATTGACTGTAAGGCGTACTCTTATAGCAAAACTGGCAGGCGCACGGGCTTAATCCCGGCAGAATGCGGCAATGCGCGGAACAGGCATGGCAAAAGCGGCGGCGGCGCGTGTTGAGAAACACGCGCCCGATCAATGCTCAGGCAGGGAGAAGATGGGGGGAGGACGGGGATTTAGCGCAGGATGGCGGGCGCCACCGGCAGGGTTTCCAGGGCAATGAAGGCTTCCAGCGTGCGGCGCATGTCTTCGAACACTTGCTTGCCGTAGGCCGCTTCCAGGTGGGCATATTGCAAGTCGATGAGCTTACCCATCTGCAGCAGCAGGCTGGCGCCCGCTTCCGACAGGTGCACCTTGCGGCGGCGCTGATCGCCTTCGAACTTGCTGCGCCCGATCAAGCCGATTTCTTCCATGCGCGCCAGGATGCCGCTCATGCTGGGACTGGAAATCTGGCAGATCTCGCACAGCTCGCGCGGTTCCAGGGTCGGGCTTTCATTCAAAGCGCGCATGATGCGCCACTGCTGCTCCGTCACGCCGAAGTGATTGAGGATGGGGCGGAAATGCTGCAGCAGGCTGTCGCGGGCTTTCAGCAGCAGTTGCGGCATGTTCGGATAACGGATCGGTAGCTGCAAGTGGAACTCCAGGGTGGCCAACACAATGAGCGTAATTATACGACTCGCCCGAGGACAATAGCGGCAAAATTCCCTTTCCCCGCCGCGCTTGATGCCACGACGTCAGCCCTTGGCTTTTCTCTGCTCGGGGATGAAGTGTTCGCGCACGGCCTTGGCCAGCAGGCCAGGCGGCAGCAAACCCTGGCCCAACAGGAAGTTGTTGAAGGCCATACGGTCGAATTGCGTGCCCAGTGCCAGCTCCGTTTCCGCGCGCAGCTGCAGGATGCGCGTATAGCCATAGAAATAGCTGCCCGCCTGACCAGGCATATTGAAGGTATAGCGGTCCAGCTCCTGGCGCGCCATCGCTTTCGACAGCATCACTTCATCCGTCAGGATGCGGCCCGCCTCTTCGCGCGTGACCTGCCCCAGGTTCAGCATCGGGTCGAGCATGGCGCGCGCCGCGCGCAGCATGCGGAACTGCAGCGCGATGAACTGGCCTTCGGCCGGCTCGTAGGGAATCATCTCCGCTTCCGCGTACAACGCCCAGCCTTCCACGTTGACGCTGTTGAACGCGTACAGGCTGCGCGCCTGCGACACGCCCCGCTCCACCATGGCGCTGAACTGCAGCTCGTGGCCGGGACGGCCCTCGTGCGCGCTCAGGGTCCAGGCGGCGCCCGCGAAATTGAAATCGTCATACGCTTCGCCCTTGCCGCTGGCGGCCGGATTGCTGACGGGGAGGACAAATTGGCCGTGTTCTCCCGTATTGCCGATCAGCGGAGGCGGACGCATATGCGGCGCCGGCTGGGCCGCCGATTCGGCGGCGGACGCCAGGCGCATGGTCATGGCGCGCGCGGGAATATCGACCACGCGCTGCTGACGGATACGCTCTTCCAGCTGCGTATTGACGCCCTTGTAGTGCGCTTCGAGCTGCTCGTTCGGGATGGCGTCTACTTTCAGCGCGCGCAGCACCTGGCGGTAATCCGTGCCGTCGACGCCCTTCAACGCCAGCTTGGCCGCCACCACGGGCGCCAGCGCCTGCATGGCGGCGCGCGTTTCCAGGTAAGACACTTGCGCCCGTTCGACCAGCGCGCGCGGTTCGATATCGATGCCCACCTGCTTCAGGCGAAACGCGTACAGCTCGGGCGCCATGCGGAAATCCGTGCGCGACAGGGGCAGCACCACTTGCTTCTCCCACGCCGCATACGCGTTCAACTGCTGTTCCATGGCGGCCAGCGCAGGTTCGGCGCCCATGATTTTCATGTCGGCGAACAGCTTGCGGATGCCGGCGATATACGTCGGCACGTTTTCCAGCGACTGCTCCACCTGCAGGCGCACGGGTCCCGCCAGGCCAGGCTTGCCGATCTTTTCCGTGAAGCGCGCCTTGGCCTGCGTCGTGATCGGCATGCTGCCGGGGAACTGGCCCACATAGCGCTGCAGGCGTTCCAGCGCCTTGGCGCGGCGCGCGGCCGGGCGCTGTTCCTGCAGCAGGCTTTGCATGCTGCCAAAAACCATTTGCGGCACATCGACCCACGGCAAGGTGTATTTGGCGTCCAGCCGGGCGCCGGCGATTTCCTGGTCCACAGCCTGTGTCAGGATTTGCAGATCCTGGCGGATGCGCTCGTCGCGTTCCAGTTCCAGCTTTTGCTGCAATTGCGCGCGCGCCTGCTGCATGGCCGTCACATAACGTTCCGTGATGGTCGGCCCCAGGTCGGCGGCCAGGCCGTCGTACTGCGCCAGGCCCGTGTCGGAAGCGTTTTCGGGCGAGAACTGCGCCTGTGCCGCCAGCACGATGGCCGCGTTGCGGTTGCTGGCCTCGACCCAGGCCGATGCGGCGCCGTCCGCTGCAGGGGCGGCGGCCATGGCGGGCATGGCCAGCGCGGTTGCAAGCGCGGCTACTAGCACGGTCTTGCACAATTGCGGAGTGACGGACATCGGGGTTTCCTTCCTGGCAGAATCGGCGAACAAAACGGCGAACGAAGCGGCCAGTATCGGCGAGCGCCAGGAGACTGTCAATCGGGCGGGAACAGGCCGCGCCGGGCGGCCCGTCCCGCTCCTGTCAGTACGCCAGCCCGTAGCCGAACTTGTACAGCGGATGGGCCGTGTCATACGGCACGTCCGATTTCTGCACCTGCACTTCGGCCATCGACGATGGCAGTTCGAACGGCAGCTTGCCCTGCGGCTTGGCCTTGCCCGTCAAGACATCGAACAGCGCGCTGTCGCTCACGCCAAAGTTGGCGAGTATGGCGCTGGCCTTGTCCTGCACGTTGCCGAGAATGGCCGGGCGGTCCAGGTACACCGTCACCACCGTCTTCGGCGCGTTCTTCGCCGCGTTCTTGATCGCTTCGTAGTCGGCATTACCGTCCACGTAATCGAGGCGGCCTTCGTGCTGCATGCTGCCGAAGATGTAGTTCGGATGCAGGGTTTCATACGGCGCGGCCACGCGCAGCAGGGCCACGTCCGCTTCCTGTGGCGTGGCGACCACCGTGTAGCCGTACTGTTTCGCCACGGCCGCATCGATGCCGTACAAATAAACCTTTTTGATGCTGGTCGCCAGCGGCAAGACCTTGTCCTTGTTTTCCAGCAGGACCAGCGAGCGGCGCTGGGCCTCCAGGCCTGCTTCGATGAAGTCCGCCTTGCCCACCGTGGCCGCCGCCTTCGCCGCATCGACAAACGGATGTTCGAACAAGCCTTGCTTGAATTTCTGGATCAGGATGCGCCGCGCCGACGCATTGATGCGCGCTTCCGTCAACTGCCCCCGCTGCACGGCCTGCGTCAGGTATGGCGCTTCCGTCACGCCGCCAAACTGGTCCATCCCCGCCGTCACGGCCTTCACGTAACGCTCGGCCTTGGTGGCGTCTTCCATGCCCCACGGCGTGCCGAAACCGATGAAGGAAGGCGCGACGCCGGGCGCCGTGCCATTGCGGCAGTTGGCGTCGCAGTCCGAAGTGATGCCCCAGTCGGACAGGATCACGCCCTCGAAGCCGTATTTGCCGCGCAACAGATCCGTCAGCATGGTCTTGCTGAAACCGGCCGCCACCTGTTCCAGGGTGATGCCATTGATGATGATGTTCCCATCAGGCAGAGCGTATGTCGGCATGACGGAGGCCGCCTTGGCCGTGAACGCCCCTTCGAACGGCTTCACATGATAGGCAAAGTTGTTGCCCGGGTAGGTCATGTAACGACCATAGTAATTGTGGCCGTCGAAGCCTTCTTTCGTGGCGCCGTAGCCGACCCAGTGCTTGACGACGGCTACCACGCTGCCGTCATGCAAGCCCGTATTCCCGTCCTGGAAGCCCTCGATATAGTGCTGCACCATGCGCTTGGCCAGGTCGGCGTCTTCGCCGAAGGTGCCGTTGATGCGCGACCAGCGCGGCTCGGTGGCCAGGTCGGCCTGCGGCGACAGGGCTTGCGTGATGCCGACGGCCAGGTATTCCTGGCGCGCGATATCACCGAAACGGCGCACCAGCGCATCGTCGCCGATGGCGGCCAGGCCCAGGGTTTCCGGCCACTGGGAAAAACCCTTGGTGCCGGCGCTGGCGCCCACCGTGTACTGGAAATGGTGGCGCGGATCGGTGCTGATGGACACGGGAATGCCGTGGCGCGAGGTCTCGCTGAGTTCCTGCACCTTGTTGTACTGGGCAGCCATGTTGGCCGTATCGCCCGCCATGCGCGTGATGAAGGTATTCACGTACTGCTTGACGATCAGGTCTTGCAGCGCCGTCAAGTCATACGCGCCGCCCAGGCCGATACCGGAAGGGTCGGACACGGTGGGCGCCGTGCCATGCATCATCAGGCCCGCTTTTTCATCAAGGCTCATGCGCGACAACAGGTCGTCGGCGCGCGCCTCGGCCGACAGGCGCCAATCTTCGTACGGATCGATCTTGCCGTTGCGGTTCATGTCCTTGAAGGCATAGCCGTCGACCTTGAGCTGATTGTAGGTAGTGGCGCCAAACACGGGCTGCTTGTATTCCTCGCTGGCGGTGTCGTTGCCGCAGGCGGCCAGGGCAAGCGTGGCAACGCAGCCGGCGACCACGCGGGCCATCGGTTTCAAAGTGCAATTCATCATTATCTCCAAGACTGTTTTTGTAGGTATCAAGGCGCGGCAGCAAGGCCGGCCGAAAACAATATAGCGTGAGAATGCGTGAGTTTCTTGACCGCGCAGCACGCGTTTTATACCCGCGAGAACAATTTTTGGTTAGATGGCACAACAACCAACAATCTCTTACAAAGTGCTAATATTTGTGAAAAATTACTACAACAAGCAGGAGACACCCTTGCACAAACCCGATACGCGCACGGTTTCGAACCGCATCGCGCAGCAATGCGCGCGCGCCATGCAGGCCGATGGCCACGACCCGGCCGACTTCTTTCAACGGACGGGCATCACGCCGGCGCAGCTGAACGAGCCAGGCGGCCGCATCAACGCCGAGCGGCACCGCCGCATGACGGCCTACGCCCAGCAGTTGCCGCAGCACCGGGCCATTCTCGATCTCGACGTGACGCACTGGTTCGCGCATTACTCGGGCATCGCTCACGTCTGCTTCAACCGCCCCACCCTGCGCAGCGCGCTGCACGAGCTGCTGCACTTGCGGGGCCTGATCGGCGAATTCGATTTCATGCTGATGAGCGAGAATGGCACGCGCGTCGAAATCGAATACCTGTCCGAGTTCTGCCCGGCGGGCGGCGCCATGCAGGCGCTGGCCAATTTCCGCATGCTGTCGCTGGTCGCGCGCGCCTACGACGATGGCGCTGCCACCGCCTTCCATGCCAGTTTCCAGGGCAAGGCGCCATGGTTTGCGCCGGCCATTTCCGAGTGTTTCGGCGCCACCGCCGCCTTTGGCCAGGCGCGCAACACGCTGACGTTTGACGCGCCGGCGCTGGACCGGCCCTTCGCCCAGTTCAACGCCATGCTGGCGCCGCACGCGCTGCGGCACGCCCAGGGGCAATTGCAGCAGTTGCAAGGGGCGCAGCTGTTTTCGGCCCGCGTGGAGCAAGCCATCATCGATTTACTCGGCCAGCAGGTCGACACGGACGGCGCCTCGCTGCTGCCGGCCCTATGCGACGGCCTGGCGATGAACCGCTGGACCTTGCAGCGCCAGCTGCAGCAGGAGCAGACCTCGTTCCGCGCGCTGGAATTGCGCGCCAAGAGCCGCGAATCGCGCCGCCTGCTGCGCGAAACAAACATCAGCGTAGCGGACATCAGCGAGCGCCTGGGCTTTTCCTCGCAAAGCGCGTTCACCCGCTTTTTCAAGCAGCAGTTCGAACTGCCGCCAGCGCGCTACCGGCAGGATGCGGCCGGACTCTAGACAGGCAGATGCATCATGCGGCGGCGGAAGGCGGGCGATGGAACAGCATTGACTATTGAATAATTTTTACGCATAGTGCCAAGTCCTGCCTGTTAATACCTTCGAACATGCCCATCAGCCTGCGCCCCGTCACGGCCGACAATTTTGACATCATCAGCGAACTGCCGCTGCTGCCCCAGCAGCGCGACTATCTGGCCAGCAACGACTATTCCATTGCGGAGGCCAGCTTTTACCCCACCACCATGCATACGCGCGCCGTGTATGGCGATGAGGAGGTGATCGGTTTCCTGATGTTCGTCTCGCCCGACGACGACGATCCGCCCGGTCACTACCAGATCTGGCGCTTCATGATCGATCACCGGCGCCAGGGACAAGGTCATGGCAGGGTTGCCCTCGCCCTGGCGCTGGCGGAAATCCGTGCCCGCCCGGACGCGCGCAGCATCGAAATTTGCTACAAGCCCGGCAATGCCAATGCGAAAAAATTCTATGCCAGCATGGGATTCGTGGAAAAAGGCATGGATGCCGATGGCAATGACATGCTGGCCGTGATTCAGTTGGCCTAACTGAGCTGGCCTAGCTGCCTGGCGCTGTGCCCGCATCGGCCTTGGCATCAAACGCCAGCCGCGCCGCATCGATGGCGTCGCGGTGACCGTAAGCCCAGGCGCCCAGCGCGCTGATGGGGATCAACAGCGAGCGGCCCAGGTCCGTCAAGGCGTAGTCGACGCGCGGCGGCACGGTGGGGAATACGGTGCGCGTCACCAGCCCATCGCGCTCCAGACCGCGCAAGGTCAAGGTCAGCATGCGCTGGGAAATGCCGCCGATCAGGCGGCGCATCTCGTTGAAACGCTTGGTGCCATTGCCCAGCAACATCACCACCATTACGCTCCATTTGTCGCCCACGCGCGTGAGGATATCCGTGATCGGCCGGCACGAGTCCGCCACGCCGGCATGGCCGCCCTCGTCGCGCATGCGCTGCTCCAGCGCAGCCCCCTGCGCAGCAGCGTCGCCAATAGTCACATCCATGTGCCCCAGTGTGGAAAAAGTGCCTTCTTGTGCGTTCATTTGATAGTCACTATATTTACCTCGGTTACAAAAGAATACCACCCGATCATACCATCCAAGAAGGCTACCATGAACATCCTGCATATCGATTCCAGCGTCCTCGGCGAGCATTCCGTCAGCCGTCAACTGTCCGCCGCCATCGTCGCCCGCCTGCAAGCGGCCGCGCCTGGCGCCAGCGTCCACTACCGCGACCTGGCCGCGCAACCGTTGCCGCAATTCACTGCCGCCCCCAGCGATGCCGACGGCGTAGCGCTGGCCGGCGCACTGGAGCAAGTGCTGGCCGCCGACGTCATCGTCATCGGCGCGCCCATGTACAATTTCGCCATCCCCAGCCAGCTCAAATCGTGGCTCGATGCACTGGCCGTGCCCGGCAAGACGTTCCAGTACGGCGCCAACGGACCTGAAGGCTTGTTGGGAGCCACGCGCGTGATCATCGCTTCGACGCGCGGCGGCTATTACGGCGTCGACACGCCGATGGCCAGCCTGGAACACCAGGAAAGCCATCTGCGCGCCTTTCTCGGTTTCCTCGGCATCACCCAGCTCGACATCGTGCGCGCCGAAGGCGTCAAGGTCAGCGACGCAGCCAGGGCGCAGGCATTGACGGGCGCCTTCGAGCAGATCGGGGCGCTGCAGGCGGCGTAGGTTTAGCTTGATTCTCTGGCTGCGGCGGAAACTGTTTCGGCGCAACCAGACTGGACAGGGCGGGCACGAAAGTCCAGGATGCGCTAAGCTGCACCCGCCCCACCACTTTACAAGGACCACCATGACCCTGATCGTCGTCGCCACCATCGATGCCCAAGCTGACCATATCGACGCCGTGCGCGCCGCCCTGGAAGCCGTCGTACCGCCCAGCCGCACCGAAAGCGGCTGCCTGCGCTACGAGCTGCACCTGGACAACAAAATCCCCACCCGCTTCATCATGCTGGAAGAATGGACCGACAAGGCCGCGCTGACGGCGCATGACACGACGCCCCACTTCAAGGCGCTGGTGGCCGCCGTGGGCGACAAAGTCGTCAAGATCGACATAGCGGAGTTGAGCAAGCTGAAGTAACGCGCTCGGACGCGTGCAATCGCGCGTTCCCCAAAGAAAGTTGTCACTTATAATATGGCAACTTTTTTTATGGCGCCATCATGACACCCTTTTCCTGGATACACGGCGCCCTTGCGGCGGCCGCCTTCACCGTTTGCGCCGGCGCCGCCGCGCAAGCGCCCATGCCCAAGCTGATGGGCGAGTACAATCTGCTCTCGTCGACGACCGTGCCGCCCAGCACCTGGGGCTATTCCAAGGCCCGTGTTTCAATCAAGCAGCTCGATGAGCATCACCTGTTGATCCTGCTCGCCTGCGAATGGAAACGCGAGCCGAAGGCCGTCTGCGGCGACTATTTCTATGCCCAGTGGCGCGATGACGGCCTGTATCTGCAAGATATGAACACCTTCGCCATGCGCCTCTACTTCGATCCCATTTCACACAAGCTCACCATCATTTCGCGCGGCGCCGACGCCAAGCAGAGTGTACGGCACGAAGTGTTCAGCGCAACGACGGCGCCACTTGTCGACACCGCCCTCGTGCGGCGCATGAAGCGCGAGCAATCGAATGCCGACAGCAAGGAAAACCGACGCGTGTTCGGGCCCTACACCAAGTGGGACTACCAGGAAAACCGCATCGAATTCCAGCGTCAAGACTTGACGACGCCATGATCTCGCGCCGGATCCAACCCATGCGGCGCCAGTTGCTGCGCCTCGCCGGCGCCCTGCTGTGCTCGCCCGTGCTCGCGCGCGCGGCCGACGGCGGCCTGCCCCATGCCGTGCGCCAGCGCATCCTGGCCACCCTCGACGCGCCGCTGCCCAAGGTGCTCCATGTGCAGCACCTGGCGCTGATACGACGTTTCAACATCGGCTGGTCGCCCGTGGAAAGCGGCGCGCCCATGCTCAATCCGGCGTACCCGCTGGGCCAGGGCGATACCCTGGCACTGTCCATGCAAGTCATCGCCAGCAAGGATGCGGCGCTGGCCGCGCAACGCCTGATGGAAGCGTCGCAAATGCTGCCCCACTTCGTGCAGATGGCCGACCTGAAACCGGGCAGCTATGCCAACGGCAAGGCGCCCTTCACCTTGACTGCCCGGCATGTGTCACTGCTGCGGCAACAATCATGGATGCCGCAGGAAATGCTGGCCATGGGCGCGGAAGACTATTTGGCCGAAGGCTACTGGCCCGCCCCGTCCGTCGACGGCAAGCGCCCGTACGGCGACTTCACGAACTACCCGGTGGAAATGGCGCAAGCGCTAGGCCTGCCCGTGCGCCAGCAAGCGGACGGCAGCCTGGCCATCACGCCCAAGCTGCAAGCGGAATTGAAAACGCTGCACCGGCAAACCATGCCCGCGCTGCAAGTGTTCGTGCGGGAAGCGGGCTTGCGGCGCAATACCCTCTAAACGCGTGCCGGGCCAGATTGCCCTGAGTCACAGGGAGTCGAGCCTGGCCAGCATCGTGGCCGCCTGCTGCCGGAAATCCGCGATCGCCGCCGCGTCCATTTTCTCCAACTGGCGGTATGCCATGCCGATGCGGGGATTGCGTTCCAGTGTGTCCGCGTTGCGATGGAAAAAATCCCAGTACAGGGCATTGAAGGGGCAGGCACGCTCGCCGATGCGCGCTTTCTTGTCGTAATGGCAGCCTTTGCAATAATCGCCCATGCGGTCGATATACGCTGCGCTGGAAACATAGGGCTTGGTGGCCAGCAGGCCGCCGTCGGCGAACTGGCTCATGCCGACGGTGTTGGGCAGCTCCACCCATTCGAAGGCATCGATATAGATGCCGAGGTACCAGCCATGCACCCTGGCAGGATCCAGGCCGGCCAACAGTGCGAAATTGCCGATCACCATCAGGCGCTGGATGTGATGCGCGTGCGCCTGTTCCAGCGACTGGGTGATCGCCTGCGACAGGCAATGCATCTTCGTCTTGCCGTCCCAGAACCATGAAGGCAGCGGGCGCGTGTGGCCAAAGAAATTCTTCTCGGCATAGCCCGGCATATGGACCCAGTAAACACCGCGCACATATTCGCGCCAGCCCAGTATCTGGCGAATGAAACCCTCGACCGCGGCCAAGGGAGCATGGCCGGCGTGATACGCCGCCTGCGCCCTGGTGACGACTTCGCGCGGGTTGAGCATTTTCACGTTCAGCGCAAACGACAGCAGGGAATGAAACAAGCGCCATGCCTTGCTGCTCATCGCATCCTGGAAATCGCCAAAGTGCGGCAAGGCCCGCTCGATGAAGGCATCGAGTTGCTGCAGCGCCTCATCCCGGTTCAGCGCCCAAGGCAACCGCTCGGCTTGGGGCGCGCCGAAGCTTTTCACGCCGGCAGCGACGATGGATTCCCATAATTTCCCATGATCGTGCAGGGTGCGCGGGTCTTGCGGCTCGGCGGGCGTGCCGCGCCAAGGCTTGCGGTTATCGTGATCGAAGTTCCATTGGCCGCCCACGGGCTTTTTCGCGTCTTCCATCAGCACCTGATGCGTGCTGCGCATCTGCCGGTAGAAAAACTCCATCAGCCATTGCTTGCGTCCGGCGAAAATATCGGCGGCCTCGTTGCGGGCCGTATAAAAATGGTCGCTGTCGACCATCAGCCAGGGGATGGCCGAGCGTCGACTAGCCTGATAAAGCTGCTGATCCAGGCGCCACTCGTCGGGTGCCTGGTACTCGAAGGCGCCGGCGTCATAACGGACAAGCAGCGCTTCGATATTCTCCGGTATCGAGCGCGTGCTTTCCACGTCGTCGATGGCGATGTAATGCACGGTGTGGCCGAGCTGGCGCAACTGGCGTGCCAACTCGCGCATGGCGGCGAAGATTGCCAGGATTTTCTGCGCATGATGCAGCACATAATCGGTTTCTTGCCGCACTTCCATCAAGACATAGATGGTGGCGTCATCGACTTCGGTGAACCAGCGGTGCTGGACATTGAGCTGGTCGCCGAGTATCAGGCGCAGTGTGGGCTTCGGTGAGGTCATGATTATTCTTTGCAATGGTTGAATTCGCTATGGAGGGCTTATCCTTGCGGCACCGGCGTCGGCGGCAGTGCGGGAGCCGGCTCCGACACCGCCTTGCCATGCGACTCCTGCCCGCCGTCGCCTTCGGCCGGCACGGCCAGCGGCGCCGGCGGCGCGCCTTCCTGCAGCATATTTCCCGGCTCTTCCACCGGTTCGTCCTGTGGTTCCTCGACCGGTTCGACGTGGCGCACCGGCGGTGGCGGCTTGCCGCCGGGGAAGATGGCGTCGCGCGACAACTTGCCCGTATCCAGCGCCGTCTTGAAGAAGTCGCCCACCACCAGCACGGCGTTGTGGCCGCCCTGGCCCCAGTAATTGCTGCGCATGGTGACGCGCGCGTCGTTGAAGCCCACCCAGGCGCCGCCCACCAGTTCCGGGTGCATCAAAATAAACCAGCCGTCCGCATTGTTTTGCGTGGTGCCGCTCTTGCCGGCCACGTCGGAGCGGATGCCGAAGCGGCTGCGGATGGCCGTGCCCGTGCCACGGTCGATCACGCCGCGCATCATGTCGGTCAGGGTGGCAGCCGATGCCGCCTGCATGGCGCGCTGAGGCTTGTCTTCGCCGAAACGGGCGATGACCTTGCCTTCGCGGTCGGTGATGTGCGTGACGACGAATGGCAGGCGCGCCTCGCCCTGGGCCGCGATGCTGGCATAGGCGTTGACCATTTCCAGCAAGGTAACGGGACTGGTGCCCAACGCCAGCGACGGCACTTTTTCCAGTTTGCTGTCGCGGATGCCCAACGCACGCGCCAGCTTGATGATAGTCGGCAAGCCCACGTCTTGCATCACTTGCGCCGTGATGGTGTTTTTCGAGTACACGAGGCCATCGCGCATGGTCATGTCGCGTCCCGTGGTGCCGCTCATGTCCGTCGGACGCCATTTGGTGCCGTCGGCCGCCTTGATATCCATCACTTCATCGCGGTAGACGTGTTCAGGGCTGAGGCCCTTTTCCAGCGCCGCGCCATACACGATGGGCTTGAAGGTGG
This sequence comes from Janthinobacterium algoris, assembly GCF_051380935.1. Lineage (NCBI taxonomy): Bacteria > Pseudomonadati > Pseudomonadota > Betaproteobacteria > Burkholderiales > Oxalobacteraceae > Janthinobacterium > Janthinobacterium algoris. Next base: position 256,335 of record NZ_JBNYXZ010000002.1, read on the forward strand.
AGCCGGGCTGGCGCGCCGCCTGCGATACATGGTCGAACTGTTCGCGCGCAAAGTCGCGGCTGCCCACCCAGGCACGCACGGCGCCCGTGGCCGGGTCCATGGCCGCAAAGCCAGCTTCCAGGCGCGTCTTCGACTTGCGCAGGGCCGCCATGAAGGCGCGGTCGCCCTTCAGTTGCGCCAGCGCGTCGTCCGGCGTGCCGCCGGCGGCCGTCAGCTTGCGGTAGTCGCCCGACTCGCGCACGAAGGCGTCCAGCAGGGCTGGATGCGACTTCCAGAAATAATCGAACGGCACGCTGCCGCCCTGCATGCCCGCATACATGCCCGTCGAGGTGGACGACGGCACGCCGGCGCGGCTCCATTCCACATCAGCGATCGCCTGCAAGGCGTTGGCTTGGCGCTCGACGGCCCGCTCGGCCGCCTGCTGCAAATCGTGGTCGAGCGTGGTGTGCACCACCAGGGCGTCCAGTTCCAGGTTGTAATCGTTCTCGTCGGCCCAGTCGATCAGCCACTTGCGCACATAAGCCGTGAAATGGCTGTCCGACTGCGCGCGTTCGCTCTGGCGCTCGAAATGCAGGCGCAGCGGACGCTTGATCAACTGCTTATAGCGCGCCTCGTCGATGACGTCATGCTTGCGCATCTGGCCCAGTACCACGTTGCGCCGCTGTAGCGAGCGTTCCGGGTTGCCGACGGGGTTGTAGTAATTCGTGCCTTTGAGCATGCCGACCAGGGTGGCGCTTTCCAGGATATCGAGGCGCGAGGCGGGTTTATCGAAGTAGGTACGGGCCGCCATTTCGATGCCGTAGGTGTTGTACAGGAAAGGCACGGTATTCAGGTAGGCTTCCAGGATTTCCGTCTTGCTGTAGGTGGCCTCGATCTTCAGGGCCGTGATCAACTCCTTCAGCTTGCGGTTCAGGTTACGCGAGCGGCCTATCTCCTCTGGGAACATATTGCGCGCCAGTTGCTGCGTGATGGTGGAACCGCCCTGGGGGTTGCCACCCGCAGTATGCAAGATGGCACCAGCCGTACGCGTGAAGTCGATGCCGTGGTGTTCGTAGAAACGGTGGTCTTCCGTCGAGATCAAGGCGCTGATCACGTTCGGCGAAATCTGCTTTAACGAGACCCGTTCCTGCAAGCCCTGGTCGAAGCGGGCCAGTTCCTTGCCATCGGCGCTGACGATGGTGCTCGGTGCGGCCGCGCGCGCCTGGCGCAAGTCGTGGATGCTGGGCGTCAAGGGGATCAGCAGCAGCATGTATAAAGTCAGCAGCGCCAGCACGGCCAGGAACGACCACAGGCCCAGCACCAGAGCGCGCCGCACGGGCGGCAAGCTCATCAAGTGAGCGTGGCCGCGCCGGTACAGCGCCACCGCCTTTGCCCACGCCACGCCCGCTACGCGAACGACCAGCGTGCGCGCCCGTGACAGCGCCTGTCGTGTTTTTTCCTGAAACTGCTCCATGCCTGATGCCATGCTTGTAACCTTGTCTGATGCCGGATGATCCGTTTCAGCAAGTATATAGGGCGGGCAACAAAGCGGGCCGGATTTTACGCCAGGCAAGCATCGAGGCGCGCCAGCGTGACACCGACATACGCCCCCACGCAACGCACGTCATGGGTCGTAAACGGGTTTTCCACTTGCAGCAAGCCGCAGTCGCAGATGACGGGGTCAACCTGGGTCACGACGCCCAGCGCCAGGTAGCGCCAGCCGTCGAGACGCAGCAGGCGCTTTTCCCGGACCGGGTTGGCGCGGAAGATGGCGTCCCAGTCGTCACGCTCGCTGGGCATGGGCGACAGTCCCGCTTGGAACTGCGTGCCGGCGGCCATCTGTGCGCCGCCGAACTCGTCCATCACGTGCAGGCGCTGGCCGCCCACCTCGATGACGGCTTCCAGGTACTCTCCCTCGGAAGCGATGAAGGTGGCGGCGACGATGCTGGCCGTCACTTCTGCGCCTGCTCCAGCAGGGCCGGCAATTCTTTCAGCAAGGCGTCGCGCGTGCGCAAGCCCGCCGATGGCAGGCCCTTCTGCTCGTCCTGCACCAGGCGCGCAAACACGATGCTGCGCTCGCCCTTGCTAGCCCAGCCCACGAACCAGCCATAGCCATGCGCTTCGTCAAAGCTGGCGTCGGCCTTGCGTGGGAAGGCCGCGCCCGTCTTGCCATGCACTTGCCAGCCATCCACGTCCGCCAGGCGCGTCAAGCGGTGCGTTTCCTGCATTGCCTGCTTACTCACGGGCAGCTGATAATTGACCAGTTTGCGCAAGAAGCCCAGTTGTTCCAGCGGGGAAATTTTCAGCGAAGAACTGATCCACGAGCGCGCCAGGCTATTGTCCTTGCCCGGGTCGCCCGAGACGTCCGCATTGCCATAGCGCAAAGCCTTGGCGTATTTCTGGAAGCGCTCTGCGCCCAGCGCCTGCGTGATCTGCTGCGAATACCAAACGACGGAATACTGCATCCAGCGCGACGGGTCCGTATCCTGGCGCCAGGCTTCGCCGCCCCAGTCCACATAACCCTGGCGATATGGCAGGGTCGGTTTGTGCTCATCCTTGAGGAAACCGGCGTCGTAGCCCATCAGGCTGAGCGCGATCTTGAACGTCGATGCGGGGGTGACGCGGTCGATGCAATTACCCTCTTGCAGCAAGACGGCGCCCGTTTTGGCGTCAGCCATGGCGGTGCAGATGGTGGCGGCCTGGGCTTGCGAGGCAGTCAGGACGGCGCCTGTCAAGCCGAGGATGAACGGGAAGAATGCGCGATATTTCATGGGCCTCCGGGGCTGGGGGAGTAGGACAAAGCGAAATTGTACCGGGCAGCGCGACGCGATGCCAGCGCTGATACAGCACCTAGACTCGGCGCCTTGACGCTAGCGCCCTGCCGGCGCGCCCGGCTGGCGCTCCCGCTTCCAATGCTCTTCTTCCAGCTCGTCCATGCCCAGCTTTTCCTCGTCGATCAGCGCATGTTCGCGCCGTTCGCGTTCCACTTCCTCTTCCAGGCTGCCTTCGCCAGGCTCCTGCGCGATGTTCTCCGGCATGCTGTCTTCCTCCACGGTGGTTGAGTGCAAAACTCAGGCAAGCTGGCCCGCCTGCGCCACGGCATCGTGCGCATGCAAGCTTTCCATATGCCGTACGGTAACACGCGCCTGCGCATAATGTGACGCCAGTGACGCCAGTGGCGCCAGCGCCGCCTGCACGCGGCGGGCCGCGTCTTCCACATACATCAGGTTAGCACCATTCAATCGCGCGAACGCCTGCTCGTCGGCCCGCTTCACGGCCGTTTGCAAGGGCGTCGCCAGCGCGGCCTCCACCAGGTCGATCAGGGGAAACAGATCCAGTTCCGCCTGCTCCGTCAATGACACGCTGACCGTCGCCGTGCTGCGCTGGCTGTGCGGCGTGGCCAGGCTGGCGTGTTCCCGCAGCCAGGCGCCGGCGACACCACCGTCGATGCTGCCCTCGCCAAATTGCGCCGCAAAGGCGTCGGCGAGCAATTGCCGCGCCAGCGCCGCCGAGCACGGACAGGTCGACGAATAGCCGATTTCTACCGTCAGGGACAGGGCAAAGCCCTGCGGAGAAACACTCGCCCGCAGACGCACGGGATACGACTTCCAGCCAGACAGCCCCGCCGTCAGCAGCGCCGGCTGGCGCCGCAGCACGGGAAATGCCAGCGTCAGGCGCGCCTGCGTGCTGCCGCAATCGGCGTGGCTGTCCACCATGCGCCGCAGCACGGCCGCCAGCGCGCCCGCATCGAGCGGCTGCGCGGCGGCAAACGCATCGAGCAGCAGATACAAACGCGACATATGGATGCCCTTGACGTGCGGCGCGGGCAAGTCCACCTGCACGTCGGCCCAGGCATGGACCTGCTGCGCCTGCCCACCCTCTTCCAGCCACAAGGGCAAGGCGATGCCCTGCATGCCGACCCAGTCCAGCGGCATGGGGCTGCCCAGATGGGGGCCGGCCGCCACGTCGGGCAGGGGCGTGGAAAGAGAATCGCGTTTCATGGTCATGGCTCCATATGCAAACAAGTTGCATATCATGAAGAAAAACAATCACATTTGCAAGTGTCTTGCATTATTGATGCATATTGACGGATCAACTGGCCTTGCGAAACGTCAGATTAATGCGCTGCGCGCCCAGCACCGCGTGTTCGCCCTCTTTCAGGGGCGCCACGCCGTGGAAGCGCAGGCGGTCGGCGCCGCCCCATGCCACCACGTCGCCATGCAACAGGACGATGCGCGCCGCCTTGTCGGCCCGCTCCGCCCCGCCGAACAGGAAGGTGGCGGGCAAACCCAGCGAGACCGAGACGATGGGCGCATTGAAATCGCATTCATCGCGGTCCTGGTGCAGCGCCATGCGCGCTCCGGGCGCATAGCGGTTGACCAGGCAGGCGTCGGGCGTGAAGCCCGGATAGCCGGCCGCCAGCGCCGCCTGCTGCGCCAGGCGCAGAAACACGGGCGGCATCGCCGGCCAGGGACGGCCGCTGGCAGGATCGAGCCGCGCATAGCGGTAGCCGCGTCCATCCGTGACCCAGCCCAGAGTACCGCAATTGCTCATGGCAACGGACATGCGCAAGCCGCCCGGCGTGGCCATGTGGCGCAAGGGCGCCGCCAGCACGATGGCGTCCAATGCCGGCAGCACCTCGTCCAGATACGGCAGCGCAAAACCGCGCAGCAGGACCGACGCGGACGAGCCGGCCATCAGCGGCGCGGGAGCGGCCGGGGCTTGGTCTTCTTCATCGGCAAACAGGGACAGGTTCATGCCGCCTATTTTAGCCGCGCTATGGAAAAAGCGCGCGCGGCACCCCCATGCTGCGCTACAGTAGCGCTTCCAGCCACTACTTGACTCCCTGACGATGGATCATTACGCCGATTTGCTGCACACCCTCGCGCAACAGGAAGAATCCCTGCAGTTCGAACGCTTCGACAACGAGACGGCGCTGGCCGTGGGCCTGTGGATCGTCGAAGAAGTGCGCAAGCGGGGCAAGGCCGTCACCGTCAACATCACGCGCAATGGCCAGGTGCTGTTTCATCACGCCATGACGGGCGCCACGGCGGACCAGGCGGACTGGATACGTCGCAAGAACAATACGGTGCAGCGCTTTTGCCGCAGTTCTTACTACATGGGCATTTCTCATAAAAGCCGCGGCAGCACCTTCGAAGACGTGAAATATCTCGATGACATCGAGTACGCGGGCCATGGCGGCGCGTTCCCCCTGCTGATACGCGGCGTGGGACTGGTCGGCACGGTCACCGTTTCCGGCCTGGCGCAGGCCGACGACCACGCGCTGGTGGTGGCCGCGCTGCAGGCGCAGCTGGACACCCAGCGGGACAAATAATCAGGCGGCCAGCGCCCGGCGCAAGGCCGCGTCGCAGCCCTGCTCTTGCAAGCCGCCGATGATGGCCTGGAAGCGCGCCACGCTGTCCGGCCTGACCACGCCCTGCACCAGCGCCTCCATGAGGATGCGGTTGATCTCGCTGCGCGGATACACGGCACTGTCGACCAGCCAGCACGTGCCCGTCAAACCCACGCGCCGACAACCGCGCTCGGCCGCTTCGCCGGCCACCACGTCGGCGATATGCAGCCAGGGCAGCGGCGCACGGGGCGCCATCAGCTCGAAGGCCTGGTGAATGGTGTTGTCGGGGCAGATCAGGAAATCGGCGCCGGCCGCAGCCAGCTTGTGCGCCGACGCCAGCATCAGTTCGGCCACGCCGGCCAGGTCGCCCGCCTTCAGGCACTCCACATGGCGCGCCAGTGGCGGCGTGTGCAGCGTGACTTGCGGGTGTTCATACGCTCCCAGCGCATGCGCGCCCTCTTCGCAAATCGTGCGGTAGCACAGGGCTGCCCGTCGGCCGAACAGCAGACGATGCCGATATGCTGGGTCATGATTTTTCTTAAATGCGCTGGCCACCGTCGATGGGAATTTCCGCGCCCGTGATGTACGAGGCGCGCTCGCTGCAGAGGAATTCCACCAGATCGGCCACTTCGGCCGTCGTGCCCAGGCGGCGCAGCGGGATTTGCGTGTCGACGATGTGCGAGGTGCCAGGCGACAGGATGGCCGTATCGATTTCGCCCGGTGCAATCGCGTTGACGCGCACGTTCAGCGGTGCCATGTCGTTGGCCATTTCGCGCGTCAGCGACGCCAGGGCCGCCTTTGAACTGGCGTAGGCCGAGCCGGCAAACGGGTGCACGCGGTAGCCGGCGATCGAGCACAGGTTCACGACGGCGCCATGTGCGTTCGACAATTCCTGCGCAAAGCCGCGCGTCAGCGCCAGCGGCGCAAAGAAATTCGTGTTGTACATTTCCTGCCAGGTCTGCATGTCGGTGGTCAGCGAATTGACGCGCGAACCGCCCGGCCCCTTCGGCGACACGCCCGCATTGTTGACCAGCGCATGCAGTTTCGAGTCGCCCAGCATGGGGCGTAGCGTCTCGACCATCTGCCCGATCTGGCTCAGGTCCGACAAATCCATGCACACATGCGTGTTGTGCTCCTGGCTGCGCGGACAGCCGCCGGGAATCGGGCTGCGCGAGACGGTGATGACGCGCCAGCCCAGGCTGCGGAAGCGTTCGGCCACGGCGTGGCCGATGCCGCGGCTGGCGCCCGTGACGATGGCGGTTTTCTGTTCAGTCATGTTCTTCCTTGTCCTGTTCTGCGTTTTGTTCTGCGTTTTGTTCTGCAATACCTGCAGCGTGGATGCGCTCCTGGCGCATGACATAGGCCAGCATCTGCGTCCCGCCGTCGAGAATGTCCTGTTCGATGGCGCGCCGCGCGGCCGCGCTGTCGCGCTGGCGCAACGCGCTGATGATGGCGTGATGGTGGCCGACCCGCATGTCGGGCGAAAAGCTGGCGTAGCCGGCGGCGATCAGGGGCGCCGTCTGCATCCACAGGTGGTCGACGAAGCGTTTCAAGGTCGGCATACCGGCCGCCTGCGCCAGCCCCAGGTGAAACGCCTGGTTGCATTGCAGGGCCGCTGCCAGGTCGTGCCGCGCGATGGCGTCTTCATTCGCTTGCAACAGGCGTTCCAGATCGGCCAAGGTGGCGTCGTCGATGCGCTGCGCCGCTTCAAACGCGCCCAGGCCTTCCAGTTCCAGGCGCAGCGCGCGGATTTCCAGGTAGCGCGCCACGCTCAGCACGGGCACGCGGAAGTCGCGCGGCGAACGCAGCACCAGCGCCTCTTCCTGCACCAGCTGCAGCATGGCGTCGCGCACGGGCGTGACGCTGGTGCCCAGCTGCAGCGCCAGCTCGCGGATGCGCAGCCGGTCGTTTGGCTGGAAGCGCCCCGCCGCCAGCGCTTCGCGCAGCATGGCATACACGGATTTGCCCAGGTTGACGTGCACCAGGCTGTCCAGGGAGTGGCTCATATGTATTTTTTGAGAGTCGGGAATTATGATGCATCATACATCAACATGAAAAACAGTGTTCTCCCCGTGTGCGCCGCAGACAGGAAACACGGCAAGAACGTACAATCAGCGGCCACCGCATTGAAAGGATCGCTCTTGAACTGGGATTACCCGCACGCCCACACCCTGCCCCTCACGCCCGAAGCGGCCGACATCGACGGCCTGCAGCACACTAATAACGCCGTCTACGTGCGCTGGTGCGAGCATATCGCCTGGCACCACTCGGCCACCCTGGGGCTGGACCTGGACGATTACCGGCGCCTGGACCGGGCCATGGCGATCCGCCGCGGCGAATACGATTATCTGCTGCCCACCAGGGCCGGCGAAGCGCTGACCCTGGCCACCTGGCTGTGCGCCAGCGACGGCCGCTCCAGCATGGAAAGGCGCTTCCAGCTGATCCGCGACAGCGACGGCGCCACTGTCGTGCGCGGACGCTGGGACTTGATCTGCATCGAATTGAGCAGCGGCCGCGCGCGCCGCCTGCCGCCGGAGTTTCTGGCCGTGTACGAACCGGCCATCGTCGCGGCGCGCCAGAGTACGCAGGACTAGGCCGCCAGGCGCGCCGGCTCCAGCGCGATCAGCACCAGCAAAATGGCCAGCGGCACGGCCAGCGAGGCAAAGCCCACGGCCAGGTAGGCAAACGCGGCCAGGATGGCGCCCCCGGCAAAACCCAGCAGGGGCCAGAAGAATTTGACGCAGCGCTCGCGCGTGGCGCCGTCGGCCGCGCCGCGCAGCACGTCGACCGTGTCGATCACCAATTGTGTCACATTGCCCGTCATCATGGACGTGGGCGCCAGGTGCGCCAGCAGCAGGCGGCTGATGCCGCTATGCGTGCCCATGGCCGCCGCGCCGAACAGGCCGGCCGTCATGGCCAGCGCGCCTGGCTCGGGCCCCAGCGGTTCGGCCAGCACGCCAAACACCATGAAACCGAGCAGCAGCGCCAGCTCCAGCAGCAGCGCCAGGCGCAGCGCCGGTCCGCCGCGGCGTTCGGCCGCCACGCTCAAGAGCCGTACCGCCGCCACGCCCAGAATAAACGCAGGGAACGCCAGCAGCTTGAGGGCGATCGAGGCATGCGTCGCGTTGGCCAGCGCCGCGCCAATCAGCACGAAGTTGCCCGTCACATGGGCCGTAAACAGGCCAAACAAGGCGACAAAGCCCAAAGTATCGACATAGCCGGCCAACAAGCCCAGGCTGATGCCCTGCAAACGGCTGCGCTGCGCAAGATTCATACACGCTCCTTGAAATTTGCCATCATGATACCGTGCCGCCGTGGCGGGCGGCAGAGGTTTAGCGCGCCGTTGGGCGAAGATGCAAGGCTTTTCTTGCGCCCCCGCAGTGCAACATGCATTTCGCTCCTGCTTTGCGCGTGCATGCTTTAGAATCAGCGACCTCAGCCCCGTAAAAACAGGATAAAACATATGACGGCAGTCGGGAATACCGAACCACAAGAGCTCAAGCGCGGCCTGAAAAGCCGCCACATCCAGCTCATCGCCCTGGGCGGCGCCATCGGCACCGGCCTGTTTCTGGGCATCGCGCAAACCATCAAGATGGCCGGCCCCTCGGTCCTGCTGGGCTATGGCATCGCCGGCGTCATCGCCTTTCTGATCATGCGCCAGCTGGGCGAGATGGTGGTCGACGAACCCGTCGCCGGCTCCTTCAGCTACTTCGCCGATAAATACTGTGGCCACCTGCCCGGCTTTCTGTCGGGCTGGAATTACTGGGTACTGTATGTGCTGGTCAGCATGGCCGAGCTGACGGCCGTCGGCATCTACGTGCAGTACTGGTGGCCGGGCGTGCCCACCTGGGTTTCGGCGCTCATCTTCTTTTGCGCCATCAACGCCATCAGTTTGTTGAATGTCAAAGCGTTTGGCGAAATGGAATTCTGGTTCGCCCTCATCAAGGTGGTCGCCATCATCGGCATGATCGTCTTCGGCGCCTACCTGCTCGCCTCCGGCGAGGCGGGCCCGCAGGCGTCGGTGGCCAACCTGTGGCAGCACGGCGGCTTCTTTCCGAATGGCTGGCAGGGCCTGGTGATGGCCATGGCCGTCATCATGTTCTCGTTCGGCGGCCTGGAACTGGTGGGCATTACGGCGGCCGAGGCGGACGACCCGAGCACGACGATTCCGCGCGCCACCAACCAGGCCATCTACCGCATCCTGATCTTTTACATTGGCGCACTCGGCATTTTGCTGTCGCTGTACCCGTGGCAAAACGTCGTCACCGGCGGCAGCCCCTTCGTGCTGATCTTCCATGCGCTCGACAGCAACCTGGTGGCCACGGCCTTGAACGTGGTGGTGCTGACGGCCGCCCTCTCCGTCTACAACAGCGGCGTGTACTGCAACACGCGCATGCTGTTCGGCCTGGCCAAGCAAGGCAATGCGCCGCGTGCCCTGCTGCACCTGAACCGCCGTGGCGTGCCGCTGGCGGCGCTGGGCGTGTCGGCCCTGGCCACGGGTGCCTGCGTGGTGGTCAATTATTTCATGCCGGGCGAAGCGTTCGAAGTGCTGATGGGCCTGGTGGTCTCGGCACTGATCATCAACTGGGCCATGATCAGCTGGATTCACCTGCGCTTCCGCGCGCAAAAGAAATTGGAAGGCAAGACGACCTTGTTCCAGAGCCTGGGCTACCCGTTCACCAACTACCTGTGCCTGGTCTTCCTGGCCGGCATCCTGGTGATCATGTATCTGACGCCGGGCTTGCGCATTTCCGTCTACCTGATTCCCGTGTGGCTGGCGGCGCTGGGCGTCGGTTACTGGATCAGGCAAAGCAAAGCCAAAGCGTAACGCGCCCCCTTCGCCTCAAAGAAAAAGCCCGTCTTCGCAAAAAGGCGGGCTTTTTCATGGTCGCTAGGCGCCTGCTGCTGCGCCAGTTGCCGCGTCCCGTTCCTCGGGCATGACGTCCGCCTGCCACAGGCTGATCATCTGGCCGGGATAAGATTGCAGCATGATGTCGTCGTTCAGTGTCAGCAAATCCTGCTTGCGCTGCGCGGCCTTTTCCTCGGCAGTCTGGTCCGTGGCGCCCGTCTTGTAAGGCCCCAGCAGCGCCAACAGGTCGCGCTGCACCGAATGCTGGGTCGGTGTGGTCGTGTCCGATTCCAGCTTGCCCAGCACATATTTCATGACCTGCGTCGACTGGCTGGCCGCCTGCCGCAGGCTGGCCTTCACCAGCTTGCCTTCCTTGTAGGCCAGTTGCGCATCGCTGCTGGCCGTGTCTTCGATCTGGTGGTAAGTGTAGTTCTGCGATTCCTTCGCTTCCGTCAAGCGCAGCGGCACGCCGGGGATCAACGTCTGGTGGAAGCTGGCGCTCAGCTTCGATTGCTGCTGCTGGCGGATCGAGCGCTCGTCCTGGCTGGCGCCGGCCAGGGTCGTCTTTTGCGACAGTTCATAGTTGAAGCCATCCTTTTCCGCCGAGCGCATGGGATTGCTGAATTTCGGCGTTTGCGACACCGAAGCGCTGAAGTCCGCCAGGCCCGTCAAGATCGCCTTGTCCTCGGCCGCCAGGCGCCACTTGCCCGCTTCCGGCACGCCGGGCACGTCTTGCGGCGCGGCGGCGTTGCTGTGCAAGGCGCCAAACGCATCCTTGAACATGGACATTAGTCCGGCATCGCCATGGCCGCGCGAAGCGGCTTGACCGATCTGCTTCATGTAGCTGCTCATGGCCTTGGCCTGCTGTTCCTTGCTGCCCAGGGCATTCAGTTTGCTGGCGTCCACCTTCACGTCCAGCGATCCGGCCACGCCGCTGAAGCTGACCTTGCGCTGAGCGCTGTCGGCCTGGAAATCGAGCGTCTGCGTGCTTTGCGGCTCGGTGCGCACTTTCACTTCCGCATGCAAATTCACCGATGCCAGCACGTCCTGGTCGAATTGCATCAGGCCGCTCAACTTGATCTTCGGCTGCCCTTTCGCCATGCCATCGATGGCTTCCTGGAACGCGTCGGCCAGGCCGCCCAGCGCGTCGGCCTCGGCCTCGCTGAGTTCGCCGCTCGTGCTCATGCGCACGGCCAGGCCATCGTCCTGGCTGTCGAGCGACAACTTGACCTCCACGCCGCTCCTGGTGGTGATGCTGAGAGTAACCCTGTCTTCGCCATTGCCGTGCAGGCTGGACGGCGGCAAGGCCCCGATTTCGCTGTAGGTATTGGGCTCCATGCGCGGCGGTGATTGCTGCACCGCCTGCGACACATTGCGCACGCCACTCTTGATTTGCTCAAGCAAGGTCGCGCCCAGGCCGCCGAAGCGGCCGCCAAACGTGTGCGAAGAGAAGTTTTTCGTCATTTGCTCGCTGACGCCATCGCGCGACGGGCTTTCCCATATCTTCGGCGAAGGCACGAGAGATGACACGGCCTGCGGGCCGCTGAAGGCGACGATGGCGGAAGGGGTCGGCGCCGGGGATGAGGGCGTGTCCGCCCTGCTTGCCGTAGCGGCAGGCGCGCGGGACGGGCTTGGATTCCAGCTCGGGATCGAGGAGACGGAGGTCATGGTCGTTATGCCTTGCTAAACGAGTAGTGGTGCATGGGTAAGATATTCATAACTTTCGGTTTTTGATAACAATCAACCGTCAAGCTAGCCCAGTTTCAGCCAGACGTGAGATACACGCCGCTTCAGGTGCCAGACAGACACCGCTATAACGACGTGAAATGTGAAATCATGAGCACAATATGGCATGAAATTTTTCATTCTTGATAGAAATCATGCTCCGCCCCAGTGGCGGCGCCAGCGCGTGCGCGCCATCTAACTCACTTTGGAACTGTTGCCGCAAGTAAATTTATACTGTTGCTCAAATGATGAAAGTGACTATGTGTGACTTTTCATCTACCAGCAATCACTATGATCGCTGGGTGCTTCGTGATAAATCCGCATTTGCTTATTCGGAACAGGAAGTACGGCCTTAAGGAGGCAGTATGAAATTCATGAACTTAACAATCGCCAAACGGCTCAGTCTGGGCTTCGGCCTGGTCGCCATGTTCCTGTTGCTGGTCATCACGCTGGGGTTGACCAGCATGCGACAAATCCAGGACCGCATGGATGAAACCACCAAGGTCAACAACGTCGAAACCAGCCTGGCCCAAACCATGGATTTGACGGTCACCGAACGGGCGCTGGCGATGCGCAATCTGATTTTGCTGAAAGAGGACAAGGAAATCCAGATCGAAGTCACGCGCATCGCGGCACAGGAAAAAAAATACGATGCCGCCCAGCAAAAATTGGGCAAAATGTTCGCCTTACGGGCAGGAACTTCTAACGAAGAAAGAAACCTGCTTGAACAAATCCGCAGACAAAGCGAGCTGGCCGCCCCCTTTATTCAAAGGGCCGCCACGCTGGCGCTGAACCAGAAGCAGGACGATGCCTACAAGCTGTTACGCTACGAGTTCCGCCCCGTGCAAAAGCAATGGTGGGAATTGCTGCGCGCCTTGATCGCCGTCGAAGAAAAGCAGAATAACGAAGCGTCTATCAATGCCGAGGCTGCCTACAGCCAGGCGCGCCTGGTGATGCTGATCATTGGCTCGCTGGCACTGGCCACCAGTCTGTTGGCCGCGGTGCTGATCACGCGCGGGGTGACGCGTCAGCTCGGTTGCGAGCCAGGCGAAGCAGCGGCGATTGCCGGGCAGATCGCCAGCGGCAACCTGGCCGTCGCCATTTACACCCGCGCCGGCGACACGCACAGCCTGCTGTTCGCCATGCAATCGATGCGCGACAGCCTGGCGCAGATCGTCCAGCAAGTTCACGCCAGCACCGAGACCATCGCCACAGCGGCGGGACAAATCGCCATGGGCAACCTGGACTTGTCTTCGCGCACGGAACAGCAGGCCAGCACGCTGGAGCAAACCGCTTCCTCCATGGAAGAACTGACCAGTACGGTGCGCATCAACACCGATCATGCGCGCCAGGCCAACGGGCTGGCCGAATCGGCCTCCGATGTCGCCACCAAGGGCGGCGCCGTGGTGGCGCAGGTGGTCGACACCATGGCGGCCATCGATGTCTCGGCGCGCAAGATCGTCGATATCATCGCCGTCATTGACGGCATCGCCTTCCAGACGAATATTTTGGCGCTGAACGCGGCGGTCGAAGCGGCGCGCGCCGGAGAACAGGGGCGCGGCTTTGCCGTGGTGGCCACCGAGGTGCGCAATCTGGCGCAGCGCTCGGCTGCGGCGGCCAAGGAAATCAAGGACTTGATCGGCGACTCGGTCGACAAGGTCCAGGCCGGCAACCGCCTGGTCGAACAGGCCGGATCGACTATGCACGAGGTGGTCGCCAGCGTCAGGCGCGTCACCGGCATCATGTCTGAAATGATGTCCGCCAGCCAGGAGCAATCGGCCGGCATCGAGCAAATCAATATGGCCGTGACGCAAATGGACAATGTCACGCAGCAAAACGCGGCCTTGGTCGAGGAAGCCGCTGCGGCCGCGCAAGCCATGCAGGAACAGGTCAACAGCCTGAACGACGTGGTCAGCGTCTTCCGCGTGGGAAATATGGCCGGCGGCCGCGATGCGGAACTGCGCTTGGCCAGCCGTCCGCCACCGCCCCTGGCAGTGCGGCGCCCACCCGCAATGGCAAAGCCGGCGCGTCCGGCAGCGGCCAGACCGCGCGAAATCGAGTGGCAATAGTGCTGAGCCGGCAACGGGGGAGTAACGCATGGGTAAGCTGGAACAGATAGACGCGGCGGGCGGCGTGGCGATAGCGCACATCTTCCCGCATGTGGGCCATATCAGCAAGGAACAGCGGGGCCCGCTGGCCGGCCAGCGGGCCGCGACGCTGTGGCTGACCGGCCTGAGCGGAGCGGGCAAATCGACGCTGGCGTACGCGCTGGAAAGGCGGCTGCTGGCGGAGGGCCACCTGAGCTGCGTGCTCGACGGCGACAATATGCGGCATCACCTGAATGGCGATCTGGGCTTCACGCCCCGCGACCGCCAGGAAAACATCCGCCGCGGCGCCGTCGTGGCCAGGTTGATGAACGACGCCGGCATGATGGTCATCTGCGCCTTCATCTCGCCGCTGCGCAGCGACCGCGAGATGGCGCGCCAGATCATCGGCGCCGACAATTTTATCGAAACCTACGTGAGCACGCCGTCCGCGCTGTGCGAGGAACGCGATCCCAAGGGACTCTACAAAAAAGCGCGGGCCGGACTGATTCCGGCATTTACGGGCGTCTCGGCGCCCTACGAGGCACCGCTGGCGCCGGCGCTGACGCTGGACACAGCCACGCTGTCGCTGGAACAGTCCTGCGAGCGACTGTTCCAGCAACTGTGCCCGCGCTTTATCTGATGCCACATGAACGCCTTATTCAAGGAATGATGAGATGAGTTCCATGCACCATCCCGGCGACGGCGCGCGCCCGCGCCCTGTCATGATGATCGCGCTGCGCCGCTGCGGCAGCCATGCCCTGCGCCTGCGCCTGAACCTGTCGCCGCAGTTTTATTCACCGTATCCGCTGCACCTGGTCGATATGATGCCACTGCTGCCCCTGTACGGCGACTTGCGCGACGACCGCGCCTACTTTCGCCTGGTGGTCGATGTGGTGGGCCTGGCGGCGGCCAGCATGGTCAAGTGGCCAGGGGTCGTCTTCGATCCGGTGGAAATCTTCGAGACGCTGCGTGGCCAGCCGCGCAGCATCCACCGCGTGGCGTGGGAACTGCTGCTGCGCGCCGGCGAACGCCGTCACGCGCAAGTGGTCATGGACAAGTCGCTCGACAGCGTGCACTACGCCGACGACATCGTGCAGCTGTATCCGGACATGCTGTTCCTGAACGTGGTGCGCGATCCGCGCGCGCAAGTGGCGTCGATGAACCGCGCCATCATCCACGATTTCGACACGCTGCTCAATGCCAGGACCTGGTTGGCCGCGCATGTGGCGGCCGACCATGTCGTGCAACGCTATCCGCGGCGCGTGCTGACGATACGCTATGAAGACTTCCTGGCGCGGCAACAAGAGACGCTGGAAACCATATGCGGCTTCCTCGGCATCGCCTTCTTGCCGCACATGCTGGACGTGGCCGCCTCGTCGGAAGCGCGGCAAATTGCGCAGTTGTCGTCGCTCTGGTCGGCCAACTGCTATGCGCCGATTGCTGCCAACATCGACAAATTCAAGCAGCAACTGTCGGACGATGACATCAATCTCATCGAAACGCTCACCGGCCCGTATATGGACCGCTACGGCTACACGCGCCTCAGCCGCGGCGACGCCCGCATCACGCCCGCGCTGATCGAGCTGGCGGGCATGCGCTCTGCGCAAGGACGCGAATGCGCCTGGCGCGTCCTGGAACAGGACAATTTCCGCGACTACGTGCTGCGCCGCTGCCGCGCCGACTATCTGGCCCAGCTGCATGCACGACTCAGCGAGAGCAGCCTCACCCCCGGCAACGGCGCGATCGTCGCACTCGACGAACTCGACCCGGCCGCGTTTGTCGTCAGCGATTGATCCTGGCCGCTCAAGGTCCCGCCAACGCCTGACGCCGCTCCAGCTTGAACAAGGCCATCGCCTGCTCCAGGTGCGAGGCTTGCTCCTGCAGCGCGGCCGAGGCGGACGCCGATTGTTCCACCAGCGCCGCGTTCTGCTGCGTCACCGCGTCCATTTGCGTGACGGCTTGCCGCACCTGGCCAATGCCATGGCTCTGTTCACGCGATGCTGTGGCGATCTCGTGCATCAACTGGTGCACGCACTCCACAGCCACCAGCATCTCGCCGCTGCTGGAGCCCGCCTGGGCGGCCAGTTCTGCGCCCTGCGCCACCTGGCGCAGGGAATCCGCGATCAATTGCTTGATTTCGCTGGCCGCCGCCGAACTGCGCTGGGCCAGGCTGCGCACCTCGCCGGCAACCACGGCAAAGCCTCGCCCCTGTTCGCCCGCGCGCGCCGCCTCGACGGCAGCGTTCAGGGCCAGGATATTCGTCTGGAAGGCGATATCGCCGCCCTTGTCGGCCAGGCCATGCGCCTTGCCCGCCATGTCGCTGGCCTGCGCCGCATTGCTGCTGTTTTGCCGCACCGTCGCCGCCAACTCCTCCATGCTGGAAGCGGTCTGCTGCAGCGACGATGCCTGCGCTTCCGTGCGGCCCGACAGATCCTGATTGCCGGCAACGATTTCGCGGGTGGCCACGCTGATGTGCAGAAAGTTACCGCGCACATCGCCGACGATGGAATGCAGGTTCACGCGCAGTTGCCGCAGCGAACGCAGCAACTGCCCCACCTCGTCGCGTCGCGTCGTGCCCATGTCCTGTGTCAAGTCGCCGCCCGCCATCACGTCGCAGGCCATGCGCGCCTGTTGCAGGGGGCGCAGCACGGCGCCATGCAGCGAATGCCAGAACAGGCCGATGGCGCATAGCGACAGCAACGACAGCACCGTGATCCAGGCGCCCGCCGCCACTGGTAGCAGCCCCGCATTCCAGCCCAGTTGAAGCAACAGGACGGCGCTCAGCAAGCCGAGGTTCCAGGCGATGCGCTTGCCCAGTGCGATGTCGCGCAGACGCAACACCCTGGCCAGCCAGCCCGTGCCCACGACAGCACCCTGGCTCAGCGCAATGTCGTCGGCCCGCCCCGCCTTGATGCGCGCGTACAATGCCGCCGCAACGGCCGGAGCGGATGGTGGCCCAGAAATGGGCAAACGCTTGCACCGGCATGTCGGGATGGCGCAGGATATTTTGTGGCGCGCCCATCAGTTCTTACGCCGTGTAACCACTGATCGCTATGAAATATGGATTCACGTAGGTAATATTACCTTGCAAGTCAGTGGTCGACACAATGGTCTCGGTATCGCTCAAGGTGATCTCGCGGTCGCTTATTGGCAGGTTCAATCGCATGCTTGGTTTCTCGCTTGTAGCCCGTAGACCGACTGGTAGACGAACAGGTTGGCCGCATGCCGTCACCATGCACTGGCGACATGGATGGCATGCACAGATACCTTTACCTTAAAGTTTGGTCATGCCCAAAAGCAACTTTTTAAATAACAAACTCTTACAAAACATGTTAAGTGTGACAATAATGGCGAATCGATTCTCATTCAGTCAATAACAGGCATGGCAGTGCGCCGGTGATGCCGGATCGGCAGGCTGCCACCGGAGGAAAACATTTCCCAGAACGAACATGCCATAGACAATGTCAACTAGAATACGAGCATATGAAACACAAGATTAGCGCGCCGGTTGCCAGCTTCACCGATTTGCTGCTCGACGCCGTGTGCATGGTCGATGTGCACGGCCGCTTTGTTTTCGTCAGCGCCGCCTGCGAACGTATTTTCGGTTACACGCAGGAAGAAATGATAGGCGTGCTCATGCTCGACCTGGTCGCGCCGGCCGACCGCCAGCGCACCATCGCCGCAGCCCAGGCCATTATGGACGGCCATGCCCAGGTCCACTTTGAAAACCGCTACATCAGGAAAGACGGGCGGCTCGCGCACATCATGTGGTCGGCCCGCTGGTCAGCCACAGACCAGCTGCGCGTGGCCGTGGCGCGCGATATCACGGTGCTGAAACAGGCGCAGGCGAAGCAGGCCGCGCTGTACGCCATCGCCGAGGCCGCGCATGCGACCGAGGAGCTGCCGGCCCTGCTGCACCGCATCCACCAGATCGTCTGCGAGTTGCTGCCCGCCGACGGCTTGATGGTGTCCCTGCAGGACGAGCATGGCCAGCACTTTCACCACGCGCACCATGCACAGGAGGACACGCCGGCAACCCATGCGGCGCTGGCCAGCCTGCTGTGCGAGGAAGTGCAACGCAATGGCCGCGCGCTACTGATCGAGCCTGGCCGCCTGGCAAGCTTGCCGCCCGCACTGCAAGCAGTGGCTGGCAAGCTGCTGGAATACTGGCTCGCCGTCCCCCTGCAAGCGTCGCGCGGCATCATCGGCGCGCTGGCATTGCAAGGCGGCCAGGGCGGCACCGCCTATACCGAGCAAGAGCAGGATTTGCTGCAATTCGTCGCCAAGCAACTCGCCATCGCCATCGAGCGCAAGCAATTGCATAACCGCATGCGCTTCATGGCCATGCACGATGAACTGACCCGCCTACCGAATCGGCGCCTGTTCCATGACCGCCTGCAAACGGCGTTTGCGCGTGCCCACCGCCAGGATGGCAGGCTGTCGCTGCTGTTTATTGACCTGAACCGATTCAAATTAATCAATGACCACTACGGCCATGCCTGCGGCGACTTGCTGCTGCAAGCCGTGGCGGGCAGGATTCTGGATTGCATACGCGAGACCGATACCCTGGCCCGCCTGGGCGGCGACGAATTCGTCGTGCTGGTGGAAAACAATCCACTGCCGATGGATGCCATGCTGATCGAGCAAAAAATCCACGCGGCGCTGGCCACCCCGCTGCGGCTCGGCGATGGACGCCGCCTGCGCATCAGCGTCAGCATCGGCGTCGCGCACTTTCCGGAACACGGCGAGAACATGCAACTGCTGCTGCGCCACGCCGACCGCGCCATGTACGTCTCCAAGTCCCGATCGCTGACGCCGGACTATCTGCACGCGCCGGAATAAGGCGCGCGGACAGAAACGGCGACGGCAACGCACATGCCGACTATCATCATGCGACACTTCTTTTTGACTTGCCCGCTTGTTCAAGCGCTTGCCGCCCAACGCAATACCGGCAATATGTGGCCACGCTCCTTTATGGCGCTTTGCGCCAGCCATTTCTTATCTAAAAACGCTCGCAACAGCAAGAATTATTAATTAGTCTACTGCAACAAAATAAGTGGAATTTTTTTTAACTTCTGATAAAGTCAGAGCGCGACAAGTCATTAGCATTTTCTTCTTCGTTATCTTGTTAAATAAAGGGGTCGTTTATGTCTGAATGCTTTATAGGCGAAATCCGTATGTTTTCGGGGAATTACGCGCCGCCTGACTGGCTGATGTGCAATGGACAATTGCTCAGCATTAGCGAAAACGAGGTGCTGTACACACTGATCGGCACCACCTATGGCGGCAACGGCAGTACTTCCTTCGCCTTGCCAGACCTGCGCGGCCGCGTGCCTATCCACATGGTCGCCAACCACCCCCTGGGCCAGGCTGCCGGCAATGAAAGCGTCACCTTGCAAACGCTGCAGCTACCGGCACATACCCATGCCGCTTCGGCACAGAAGGCGGCCGGCACCTTGGCCAGCCCTACCAACGGCGTGTGGGCGGCGGCGGCCACAAATAACTATGCTACCGCTACCAGCGGCCTGGTGAGGATGAATCCGACCACCATTTCCGCTGTCGGCAGCACGCTGCCGCACGAAAACATGATGCCCTTCCTTGCCGTCTCTTTCATCATCGCCACCGCCGGGATATATCCGATCCGGCCATAAACCTGCCTGGGCGAACAAGTATTATTCATACCAAACAAATGATAAGGAGAGCGCTTTATGGACCCGTTTTTAGGTGAGATACGCTTGTTCAGCATGAGTTATGCCCCGAAAGGATGGGCGGCATGTCAGGGACAGATGCTGTCAGTACAAAGCAATGCCGCCTTGTTTTCTCTGCTGGGCACTCTATACGGCGGCGATGGCACATCCACTTTCGCCTTGCCCGACCTGCGCGGCAAAGCTCCGGTATATGGCGGCACCACCTATATTCAAGGCAAGGCAGCCGGCGAAGAAAACCATACCTTGGCACTCAGTGAAATGCCGGAACACACGCATATTGTGAGCGCATCGACCAACGCCGTCGATGCGACGTCACCCAAAAATGCCACCTGGGCCAATACCGCAGGTGGCTATGCGGCGGCCGCCGACGCCGTGCTCAATCCGGCGGCGATCAGCATCGTCGGGGGCAACCAGCCGCACAACAATATGCAACCCTATCTGGCGCTCAATTTCTGTATCGCCACTCAGGGTATTTATCCACCACGTCCATAGAGGGGCAAATACCATGGCAGATCCATTTGTCGGAGAAATCCGGATTTTCTGCGGCACGTTCATACCCAATGATTGGGCGGCCTGCGATGGCGCGACATTGCAGATACAACAAAATAGTGTGCTGTATTCGGTCATCGGCACACAGTATGGCGGCAATGGCAGCACCACTTTCATGTTGCCCGATCTGAATGGCATGACACCGATACACCAGGGAACGGGTGTCGGACTGACGCCCAGAGCGCTGGCGGAAAAGGGCGGCGCAAGCACCGTTACGCTGACCCAGAGCACGATCCCGACCCACACGCATGGCGCGATGGCCCTGGACGCCGCAGGCGGAGTGTTAAGCCCAAGCGATGCGGTATGGGCACAAAACGTCAGCGGCGGCCGCAATCCGGTGCCGCAGCCGCAATATGCCACGGACGTCAATACTGTCATGAATGCGGCCTTGCTGGCGCCTGCCGGAGGCGTCTTGCCGCACAACAATATGCAACCTTACTTGCCGCTGCAATTCATGATTTGCCTGTACGGCGAATACCCGAGCAGGCCCTGAGCGGCCAGCGCCTGCTACAGGCCGCTTTCCCGTATCGCTACGCCGGCGACCTTGCGCGCGGCACGCCACAGCATGCTGCTGCGTTCCCCATCGATATGCGCGACCATGGGCGCCATGCTGTCCACGCCGGCACCATCGAGCCGCAGGGTGACGCGATACAACGCTTCATTGGCCAGCGACTCGCCATGCGGACCGCCGCGCGCGGCGATCGGCCCACCATGCAAGGATGACAACATCGGTTCCGGCAAGAGCCGGCTGGCGGTACTGTCGATGCGCGTCACGGTGGCAGCCCGCGCCGCGCCGTCGGGGCGGCGCGGCATCAGCCGCGCGCGCGCGCCCAGCTTGACCCTGCCGATGTCCGATTCGTGCACAAAGACCTGCGTCTGCCCCGCTCCGTTACCCACCACGCGGCCCAGGACATGGCTAGTACCCAGCCATGCACCGGGAAACAAGCCGGGATCGAGGTCGCGCACCACGCCGGCGTGCGGCGCCTTCACGGTCAGCCGCCCCAGCTCGGCGCCTTGCAGCGCATATTCCGCCCTCGCCGCCGCCAGTTCCTGGTCCAGCACGCGCGCGCGCTCGTTCAAGCCGGCGTTGTCGATGGCGCCATTGATCTGGCGCTCCAGCCCGGCGATGCGGCTTTGCAGCTGCAGCAACTGGCTTTCCACCGCCGGCGCGGCGAGCAGGAACAAGGCTTCGCCGCCGCGCACCGCCTGCCTCTCCTTGACCAGCACCGCCTCCAGGCGTGCCGGCATCGGCGCAAAGAGCTGGCTGTGCATGTCCGCCTGCCAGTAGCCGTCGG
Organism: Janthinobacterium algoris; assembly: GCF_051380935.1. Lineage (NCBI taxonomy): Bacteria > Pseudomonadati > Pseudomonadota > Betaproteobacteria > Burkholderiales > Oxalobacteraceae > Janthinobacterium > Janthinobacterium algoris. Next base: position 277,880 of record NZ_JBNYXZ010000002.1, read on the forward strand.
CGACCACGTCCGAGCGCCATGGCATGACCAGGATGGCCAGCAGTGCCAGCAACGCCAAGCCGCTGCGCGCCGCATTGCGCGACCAGCGCGCGCGCAAATCGCGCCAGGCGCGCAACTCATTCCAGATGGGACGCAATACAAACCAGCTGATTTCCACCGCAAACAAAATCACCCCCAAGGCCTTGAAGAAGAAAAAATACACCGCCGCCGCGATGCCGGTGAACATGATCAGCCGGTACAGCCAGGTCGCATAAGCGTACAAGACGAGCCAACTGGCCCGCGTCCACAGTTGCGGCTCGGGGAACGGCGCGGCGATGCCCAACAGTACTTTTCGCAGTTGCCAGCGCGCAATCGCAAAACTGCGCTCGGACAGGTTCGGCACATCGAGCAAATCCATCAGCAGGTAATAGCCGTCGAAGCGCATGAAGGGATTCAAGTTGATCGCCAGCGTGCTGACCCAGGTGACGGCGGCCAGGATATACAGCGCACTCTTGAAGCCGCCCTCCGGCGCCAGACTCCACAGTAGCGCCGCCATGCCCGCAAGCAACAACTCGGCCACCACGCCGGCGCCGCCGATGGCCAGGCGGGCGCGGCGCGACGTCAGTTTCCACGCCTCCGACGTATCGGTGTACAGCAAGGGCCACATCATCATCAACGCCACGCCCATGGCCGGTACCCGCACGCCGTAATGCTTGCAAGTGTAGGCGTGCGCCAGTTCGTGCAGGATCTTGGCCAGCGCCAGCGCCAGACCGTAGTACAAGGCGCCCTGCCACGAGAAAAAATACAGGAAAGTACTGGAAAAGGCGGGCCACTGATCCAGCACGCGCCACACGCCCACCAGCAACAGCAAGCCGCAGGCGATGAAAAAACCGGGCCGTAACAGCGGTTCCACATAAGCCAGCGTGCGGTCCAGGAAGGCATCGGGGCGCACCAGGGGGATACGAAAAAACAGATAATGGTGCAACAGCCATTGCAGCAGTGTCGGCTTGCGCCCCGCCGCCACTTTTTGCAGGTGCGCGCGCAGCGCTACCGTGTCGGCGCGCAACAACTCGTTCGCTTGCAGGAATTGCTGCACCCCCAGCACATCCTCGGGCTCCGGCGCCAGCGCGGTGTCGCGCGCGACGGCGTCGCACAGCTCGCCCGCCGGCATGCCGCCGCGCCAGCGCGACAGCAATTCGAATTCCAGCCAGCCGATGCGGAAAAAACGGTTGCGCACGGCATCGTGCACATGCCAGTGCGGTGTGCCGTCGACGCCGGGCGAAGCCGGCTGCAGGGACAGGTCTTCGCGCAAGGCCGCCAGACGCTCGCCGGCCGGATCGGCCGGATCGGACATCTGCCCGGCCAGCGCGCCGACGCAGGCATCGCTCAGCTTCATGCGTGCCACCGCAGGTGCGCACTCAATGCGTCTTCCGATTCGACGCAAAACCCCAGCGTCAGATACAGGCGCCGGGCAGCGGAATTGCTTTGATGCACAGTCAAACGCATCTCTTGCCCGGCCATGGCGGCGCGGCCTTGCATACGTCGCAACACTTCGCCTGCGCACCCCTGCCGACGCACCCCCGGCAACACGCTGATATCCACGATCCGCAAGGTGGCGGCTACGCTATCGATAACCACTCGCCCTACCGCAACACCCTGCATTTCAATGATCCAATACTCCGCATCAGAATAAGTCGCCTTATATCCGGCGACTTGGGCATGATACTGCATTGATATTAATAACTTAATAACTGTTGAATCAGATACCATCATATGCAAATCATCGCGCGTCGAGGAATACAAAACCTCGGCAAATGCCTGATCGGCCAATATGGCCGGGCGCAACAGCAGATTGGGCAGTCCCATGTTCACGCCCCCTGCCAAGCCGGCAAGCACGCGGTAATGCGGCCGCAAGCGATGACAACACTGCCGGCACCCAGCTTATCGTTCATGCAAACACACCATCTTGGTTTCTTTCAATGGGCTAGTTATAGTTACCATCCACCTGCGCCAGACATAATACGGCATCCATGCGCAACCCAAAATGTATATTTCACATTCTCCGCCATCGCGTTTAATATTGCACAAAAAATGACGATTCAAGTTTACAAATATTTCCTCTAAGCAGCTACAATAATAAGACCACAATCATATTCTTTTAATTAAACCGTGATTATTGGTGATAATTTATTTAAATAAATCCATTTGGCGCTATATATTGATGGCGCCAATCCAGTACTTTTGAAACTTCTACCCCTGTTGTCCGGACGTGGTGCAAGGCGGCCAGACAATGAAAAGGAAGCAGCGATGAAACGATACGACATCCCCGGCGCCCTGTCCCCAATGACCGCCGCGCCAGCACGCGCCATTGCCGGGCAAGGACCGCGCCTGCGCCCGACGCGCAGCATGCTGGCGCTGGAAACGCGTATCGTCTTTGATGGCGCGGCAGCCGCTACGCTGGCCGACCCGCACGACGCCGCCGCAGGCGGACTGCACCAGCCGGCCATCGCCGGCAAGGCCATCGATGCGGGACGCGTTTCTGCCGAAGCGGCCCGCAGCGCAGCGCTGGCGCCCGAGCGCGCACCCGCCGAGACTGCCGCCAGGGCGGCCGGCCCCGGCACCATCGTCTTCGTCGATGCCTCGGTGAGCAATCCGCAAGCGCTGCTGGCCGGCCTGAAACCGGGCGTCGAAGTCGTCATGCTCGACAAAAACCGCGATGGCGTGCAACAGATCGCGGACGCCCTCAAGGGCCGCCATGACCTGGACAGCATCCAGATCATTTCCGAAGGCAGCACGGGCCGCGTACTGCTTGGCTCCGCCGTTCTTTCTGATACGAATATCGATAACTACCAAAGCGCCCTGGCCACCTGGGGTGGCGCCTTGCGCAGCGGCGGCGACATCCTGTTGTTTGGATGCAACGTTGCCAACAATCCCACGGGCGAGCACTTCGTCAACCGCCTGGCCGCGTTGACGGGGGCCGATGTGGCCGCCTCGACCGATTCCACCGGCGCTGCGGCGCTGGGCGGCAACTGGGTCCTGGAAAAACACACGGGACAGATCGAGGCTGACAAGGCGATCAGCGAGCGCGCACTGGCCGACTACGCCGGTTTGCTGCTGACCGGCAATGGCACCGCCGACGGTACCTATGATTTCGGCGGCACCTATGGCTCTGCCAGCGGCGGTTTACGTCCGCTTGCCGATAAATTGAAAGTCAGCGACTTCCTGGCCCAGGACGGTACCATCCTGTACGCCGCCAATGCGGCCGCGTCGAGCGATGGCGGCGTCATCACTGCCGTGTTCAAGGCGGAAGGCGGCAGCGTCGCCAAGACCTTCACCTTCAAGGATTTCGGCTTCAGCGTCACCTCGCGCGGCGCTGGCCTCAACACCCGTACCGTCGACCAGTTGGTGGTGGTGCTGGCAGATGCTTCCGGCAACACCATCGCCACCTTGCAAATGGCCGGCCCTACCCTGACCCTCACGACCATGGCCCAATCACTGAGTTCACTGATCAATAGTGGCACGCCCTACTCTTACGCCAACGTGGCCTCGGTCAGCATCACCATCAGCCTGTGGAAGACCACCGACCATGGCGGCGATGGCGGTTCGGCCAGCGAAATCAATTTTGAATCCATGACGATGAGCAACATCAGCGCCGGCGTCGTCAACACGGCGCCCGTCTTCGTCGGCGCGACCACCGCGCTGACCGTGGCCCAGAACGGGGGCGCCACCGATATCAAGGGTTTGCTGCACGTCAATGATGTCGACGTGGGCCAGACGGAAACCTGGACCCAGGCCGTCGGACCGCTGCACGGCACCCTCACCTTCAGCGGCGCCACCGGCAGTTCAGGCAGCGCCGACATCACGCCCGGCGGCACCATCACCTACACACCGACAGCGGGCTACGCCGGCACCGACACCTTTACCGTCCGGGTGAGCGATGGCGTCACGACCGTGGACCGCATCATCACGGTCACGGTGACGCCCGCCGGCCCCGGCACGCCTGACCTGGCGGCCGGCAGCGACAGCGGCAGCGACAGCACCGACAACCGCACCAACGCGGGCAGCCTGAATTTCAGCGGCAGCAGCGCCGCCGGCGATACCACCAGCACGGTGCGCGTCTTCCTCGACGCCAACAGCAACGGCGTATACGACGCCGGCACTGACGCCACCGCCACCGCCACAGTCAACAATGGCAGCTGGAGCGTCAGCGGCATGAGTACCAGCGGCCTGGCCAACGGCATCTACGATGTCTATGCCATCACGACATCGGCCATCGGTTCCATCAGCAGCACCAAAAGCACCGCACTGAGCGTGACCATCGACACCACTGCACCGGGCCTGCCCAGCAACCCCATCGTGCTGGCCGCCGCTTCCGACAGCGGCAGCTCGAATGCGGACGGCCGCACCAGTGTCACCAATCCGACAGTGCGCATCAGCCTGGCCGGCACCAATGCCGTCAGCGGCGACGTCGCCGAGCTGCTGCTGGGCGGCAGCGCCTTCGGCACGCCACTGCGCGCCACCCTGAACAGCACCGATATCAGCAACGGCTATATCGACCTGACCGTGGTCAGCGGCACCCTGGGCGCCGACGGCAACAAGGTCTTTACGGCCAGGGTCACCGATATCGCCGGCAACATCGGCGCCGCCGGCGGTGCGCTGACGATCACGCTCGACACCGCCGTACCGGGCCTGCCCAGCAACCCTATCGTGCTGGCCGCCGCTTCCGACAGCGGCAGCTCGAATGCGGACGGTCGCACCAGTGTCACCAATCCGACAGTGCGCATCAGCCTGGCCGGCACCAATGCCGTCAGCGGCGACGTCGCCGAGCTGCTGCTGGGCGGCAGCGCCTTCGGCACGCCACTGCGCGCCACCCTGAACAGCACCGATATCAGCAACGGCTATATCGACCTGACCGTGGTCAGCGGCAGCCTGGGCGCCGACGGCAACAAGGTCTTTACGGCCAGGGTCACCGATATCGCCGGCAACATCGGCGCCGCCGGCGGTGCGCTGACGATCACGCTCGACACGACCAGCGCCGCGCCGTCGACACCGGTACTCAGCAACGCGAGCGACAGCGGCAGCTCGAATAGCGACCTCCTCACCAAGGTGGCCACGCCGGTCATCACCGGCACGGCCGAAGCGGGCAGCAGCGTGACCCTGTACGACACGGATGGCGTCACCGTGCTTGGCACGACAGTGGCAACCGGCGGCGCATGGAGCATCACCAGCAGCGCGCTGAGCAACGGAGTCCACAGCTTAAAAGCCCAAGCCGTGGATGTCGCTGGCAATGTCAGCATCCTCTCGGGCGCCCTCTCCATCACCATCGACACCTCCGCGCCTGCCACGCCCGCCACGCCCATACTCGCCCCCGCCAGCGACAGCGGCGCATCGAACTCGGACGGCATCACCAGCATCACCACGCCGGTCATCAACGGCACTGCCGAAGCGGGCAGCACCGTCACGCTGTACGACACCGACGGCACCGTGCTGGGCACAACAGTGTCCACAGGCGGCGCGTGGAGCATCACCAGCAGCGCGCTGGCCGACGGCGAGCATAGGCTGACCGTCAAAGCCACCGACACGGCTGGCAACGTCAGCGCCGCCTCCGGCGAACTGTCGGTCACGATCGCCACCGTGGGCGTGGCGCCTGGCGCGCTCGCGCTGGACGCCGCCAGCGACAGCGGCATATCGAATGCCGACCGCATCACCCGCGTCACCACGCCGACCATCACCGGCACCGCCCAAACCGGCTCCATTGTGACGCTGTACGACACGGATGGCGTCACCGTGCTGGGCACGACGCTGGCCAACGCCGGCGTGTGGAGCATCACCAGCACCGCGCTGAGCCAGGGTCAGCACACGCTGAGCGCCAGGGCGTTTGACGTCGTCGGCAATACCAGCCCCGCCTCCACCAACCTGTTCATCACCATCGATACGACCTTGCCTGGCACGCCGGGTAATCCCATCGTGCTGGCCGCCGCCTCCGACAGCGGCAGCTCGCATGCGGACGGCATCACGAATGTCACCACCCCCACCGTGCGCATCAGCCTGGCCGGCACCAATGCCGCCGCCGATGATATCGTCGAGCTGCTGCTGGGCGGCGCTTCCCTGGGCACGCCGAAACGGGCAACGTTGACCGCCACCGACATCAGCAACGGCTATATCGACCTGAGCGTCGCCAGCGGCGACCTGGGCGCCGATGGCGACAAAGTCTTCACGGCCAGGGTTACCGATATCGCCGGCAACATCGGCGCCGCCGGCGGTGCGCTGACGATCACGCTCGACACCGCCATCGCCGCGTCGCCCGTGCCGGTCCTTTCCAGCACCAGCGATACCGGCGCATCGAATGCGGATGGCATCACCCGCATCACTACGCCGGTCATCACAGGCACGGCAGAAAGCGGCAGCACCGTCACCCTGTACGACAGCGACGGCGTCACCGTGCTGGGCACCGCCGTCGCTACCGGCGGCGCGTGGAGCATCACCAGCAGCACGCTGGGTGATGGCATCCATAGCCTCAGCGTGAAAGCCACGGATACGGCCGGCAACACCAGCACCGCTTCCAGCCTGCTGTCCCTCAGCATCGATACCAGCGCCCCTGCCGCGCCGCCCGCCCCCGTGTTGTCGGCCACCAGCGACAGCGGCGCGTCGAACAGCGACGGCATCACGAATGTCAGCCGACCCACCATCACGGGCCGCGCGGAAAGCGGCAGCACCGTCACCCTGTACGACAGCGACGGCGTCACCGTGCTGGGCACCGCCGTCGCCAGCGGCGGCGCGTGGAGCATCACCAGCAGTGCGCTGGGCGATGGCGTCCACACCTTGAGCGCCAAGGCGGTGGACGCCGCCGGCAACAGCAGCGCCGCGTCCAGCCCCCTGTCCATTAGCATCGACAGCGGCGCGCCGGCCGCGCCGCCAACGCCAGAACTGTCCGCCGCCAGCGACAGCGGCGCGTCAAACAGCGACGGCATCACAAATGTCAGCCGGCCCACCATCACCGGCCGCGCGGAAAGCGGCAGCACCGTCACCCTGTACGACAGCGACGGCGTCACCGTGCTGGGCACCGCCGTCGCTACAGGCGGCGCGTGGAGCATCACCAGCAGTGCGCTGGGCGATGGCGTCCACACCTTGAGCGCCAAGGCGGTGGACGCCGCTGGCAATAGCAGCGCCGCATCCAGCCCCCTGTCCATTAGCATCGACAGCGGCGCGCCGGCCGCGCCGCCAACGCCAGAACTGTCCGCCGCCAGCGACAGCGGCGCGTCGAACAGCGACGGCATCACGAATGTCAGCCGGCCCACCATCACCGGCCGCGCCGAGGCCGGCAGCACCGTCACCCTGTACGACAGCGACGGCGTCACCGTGCTGGGCACCGCCGTCGCCAGCGGCGGCGCGTGGAGCATCACCAGCAGTGCGCTGGGCGATGGCGTCCACACCTTGAGCGCCAAGGCGGTGGACGCCGCTGGCAACAGCAGCGCCGCATCCAGCCCCCTGTCCATTAGTATCGACAGCGGCGCACCGGCCGCGCCGCCAACGCCAGAACTGTCCGCCGCCAGCGACAGCGGCGCCTCGAACAGCGACGGCATCACGAATGTCAGCCGTCCCACCATCACGGGCCGCGCGGAAAGCGGCAGCACCGTCACCCTGTACGACAGCGACGGCGTCACCGTGCTGGGCACCGCCGTCGCTACCGGCGGCGCGTGGAGCATCACCAGCAGTGCGCTGGGCGATGGCGTCCACACCTTGAGCGCCAAGGCGGTGGACGCCGCCGGCAACAGCAGCGCCGCGTCCAGCCCCCTGTCCATTAGCATCGACAGCGGCGCACCGGCCGCGCCGCCAACGCCAGAACTGTCCGCCGCCAGCGACAGCGGCGCCTCAAACAGCGACGGCATCACAAATGTCAGCCGGCCCACCATCACGGGCCGCGCGGAAAGCGGCAGCACCGTCACCCTGTACGACAGCGACGGCGTCACCGTGCTGGGCACGACAATGGCCACCGGCGGCGTATGGAGCATTACCAGCAGCACCCTGGGTAGCGGCACCCACACCCTGAGCGCCAGGGCGGTGGACGGCGCCGGCAATGCCAGCGCCGCCTCCAGCGCACTGGCCATCACCATCGATAACGCCACCGCTGCCGCGCCAACGACGCTGGTACTGAACAGCGCCAGCGACAGCGGCACATCGAACAGCGACGGCATCACGAATGCCAGCCGTCCGACCATCACGGGCCGCGCCGAAAGCGGCAGCACCGTCACTTTGTACGACAGCGACGGTGTCACCGTACTCGGTTCCACCGTCGCCGCTGGCGGCACATGGAGCATCACCAGCAGCACCTTAGGCGATGGCAGCCACACCTTGACCACCAGGACGGTGGACACCGCCGGCAATGCCAGCGCGACGTCGGCGGCGTTGAGCATCGTCATCGATGCCAGTGCACCCGCCGCGGCGGACACGCCGCAACTGGCAAGCGGTGGCGCATCGACCACCAACACCGCGCCTGTCTTCAGCGGCAATGCCGAAGCCAACAGCACCGTCACGGTGCGCAGCGATGGGTTGGTGATAGGCACGGTACAGGCCGACGCCAGCGGCAGATGGAGCCTGAGCGCAGTACTGGCCCTTGGCCCGCACCAGATTACGGCCAGCGCCACGGATGCCGCCGGCAACAGCGGCAACCCTTCGCCCGCCCTGAGCCTGAATATCCTGGCGCCGCCGCTGCCCGTGACGGCGCGACCGCCCCTGCCCGCCCCGCCTGTGCTGGCGCCAACGCCGGAGGTGGTGCCCGTTGCCACGCCGCCCGTCAGGGATGCAGCACTCGGCCAGATCAGCATGTCGCCGCTGGCCGCTGTGGTCGATGCCGCCAGCGGCCAACAGGATGAACCCTTCCGCGCCGCACCAGCGCTTGATGTCGCCTACACGCCACTGCCTCCGATTCGTACCTCGCTACTGCTGAACCGGGAAATCGCCAATGTATCGATCAACGCGCAGCAAGGCTTGAACCTGTCGATTCCGCGCGATACGTTTCTCAGCGCAGACGGCAGCGCGACGACCTTGACCGCCCGCCTCATCGACGGCAGCCCCCTGCCGGCCTGGATACGCTTCGATCCGGTCAGCGGCACGTTCAGCGGCACGCCGCCTTCGGGCGTAGTCACGACACTGGAAATCGAGGTGGTGGCAAGGGATACCAAGGGTAATGAAGTCAAGACCGTCTTCAAGCTGCGCAGCGGGGCGCCGGCCGCCACGCCGCCGCAGGCCAGCTTGTCCGGCAACGATCTGCTGCTGGCGCTCGGACTGTCCCTGCCCATCGGCGGCGATGCGGCCATGGACGGCACGGCGGCCCTGCCTGACGCTGTCCTGGCCGCGCTGTTCGATGCGCGTCAGGAAGCGACACCGGAGGCGCCCCGGGATGCGCCTGGCGCCAGCGCCATGAGCGGGCAACTGGCGCGCGAAGCGCAGCGTTTTTCCCGCGATGCAGGTGCCACCTTGCGCCACCTGGCGCAACTATAAGCAGTGTAAAGAACACATGACAAGACTTCATAACCCAGGAGCACTATTGATGATTTTCCTTACCAGTGTCACCCGCACCATCCGAAGCGCGCCCCCGGCAACGCTGCGCCGTCTGCCATTGGCCATCCTGCTGGGCGCCGCGCTGAGCGCCTGCAGCGTCTTGCCCGAGCCTATCGATGCGGAAACCCGCAACGCCCGCGCGCGCAACGATGTGGAGACCCTGTTCAAGGATGTCGAACCTGTCACCGGCGAGGTCACGCTGCATGAAGCGTTCGCGCGCGCGCTGAAGTACAACTACGATTACCGCCTGCGCTCGATGGAGCAAAGCATGGCGTCGAGCCAGCTCGACCTGGCCAAGTACGACATGCTGCCGCGCCTGACCGTGGCGGCAGGCTACAGTTCGCGCAGCAACGATGCCGGTTCGCGCTCGGTCGACCTGAGCACGGGCGTGGAAAGCAATCTGTTCTCGGGCGCTCAGGAGCGCACGCGCAACACCCAGAACGCGGTGCTGGCCTGGAACGTGCTCGATTTCGGTGTCAGCTATGTGCGCGCCCAGCAGCAAGCCGTGCAAGTGATGATTGCCGAAGAACGCAAACGCAAGGTGGTGCAGAATATTTCACAGGATGTGCGCCAGGCGTTCTGGCGCGCCTATGTCGCCCAGCAAACGCTGCCGCGCATGGACGTCTTGCTGAATCGCGTCAAGGAAGCCCTGCTGCGCAGCGAGCGCATGGAAACGGAACGCATGCTGCCGCCGCTGCAGGCGCTGGCCTACCAGCGCGCCATGCTCGACCTGCACCAGCAAATCGTGGCGCGGCGCCAGGAATTGATACTGGCCAAGTCCGAATTGAACGCCCTGATCAATCTGCGCCCCGGTGCCGTGGTGACTTTGTCCGCCGGACAGGAAGAGCAGGAAACCAGCAAACTGCAGCCGTTCGACGATTTGAACGCGCTCGACCTGGCGGCGCTGAACAACCGGCCGGAATTGCGCGAGGAAGACTACCGCAAGAAAATCTCCGTGCTGGAAGGACGCAAGGCCCTGCTGGCCTTCCTGCCAGGCATCGAGCTGAACCTGTCGAGTAACCGCGACAGCAATAAATTCCTGCTCAACAACACCTGGGGCGAGGCTGGCAGCACCGTCTCGCTGAACCTGATGCGCGCCTTCGCCTACCCGGCCACCAAGCGCGCCCAGGAAAGCCAGGCCCAACTGGACGACACGCGCCGCATCGCACTGACGATGGCCGTGCTGACACAGGTGCGCATCGCCACCCAGCGCTTCCAGGAAGCGCGTGCCGACTACTTCGTCAGCAGCCAGGCGGCCAAGGTCGACGCCCGCATCGAACAGCACACTTTGTCCGCCACCAAGGCCAGCGCCGAATCGGAAATGGAATTGCTGCGCACGGAAGTGCGGGCCGCGCTGTCGGAAATGCAGCGTTATGTCGCCCTGGCCAATTTGCAAAGCGCCTACGCCCGCGTGGCCAACTCGGTGGGTGCCGACTTGCTGCCCGAGCAGCCGCAAAGTAGCAGCGTCAGCGCCTTCACGGCGCAACTGGCAAAGGCCGACCAGGATTGGCGCAAAACCAGCTTCCATACGGCAGACAGCGCGCCGCCCGCGCCGCAAGTGACCTTCGGCAGCATCGCCACCCCGGCCGGCAGCGGCCTGGACCTGGCCGCCCTGCTGCGCGCGCGCCTGCCCGAACATGGCGCGGCGGTGAGCGGCTTGGCCGGCGAGCACACGCCCGTGATCAGCGCCACGGCCAGCGTGGGCCTGCCCAGCGCCGGCATGCGCTCGGTCGAAGTGACCTGGCTGCTCAAGCGCGGTGACGTGACCCTGGCAACCATCCCCTACCGCTCGGCCATTCCCGACAGCGTGGCCTCGGCCTGGCCCGTGTTCGGCCAGGCGGCGGCGGAATCGGCCGCCGCCAAGATCAGCAGCCTGCTGCGCGGTGACGCTGCCAGCCGCCGCCAGGCGAGCAATTGATGCGCCTACTGTACCGTTGCACCCTGGGCGGCGCCGCTGCGGTGCTATCGACCCTGCTGTCGGCCGGCGCCCTGGCGGCGGCGCCGGTGGCGCCGGCCAAGGCGGCCCCCACCGAAGCGAACAAGACGATACGGGTACTGGTCGCGGCCGACCAGGAAAGCGTCTTGGCGTCACAAATGGCGGGCCGCATCGAGCAGATCTCCGTCAAACTGGGCAGCACCATCAAGGCCGGCCAAGTCTTGCTGCGCTTTAATTGCGATGAACAGGATGCCCACCTGAAAATGGCCAATGCCGAGTTTTACGGCGCCCAGCAAACCTATGAATCGAAGGTCAAGCTGCAATCGATGCAATCGGTGGCCGAAATCGATGTGCAGCAGGCAGGCGCGGCGGCGCAAAGGTCCAAGGCGCAAATTCAGCTATACCAGGCGCAACTGCGGCAATGCAATATCGTCGCGCCGTTTGCCGGCCGGGTCACCCGCTTGCTGGCCAAACAGTACGCCAGCGTCAACATCGGCCAGCCCTTGATCGAGATCGTCAATGACCGCAAGCTCAAGGTGCAGCTGAACGTGCCTTCGCTGTGGCTGTCCTGGCTCAAGCCGGGCCAGCCGTTCACGCTGCGGATCGATGAAACGGGCAAGGCCTATGAAGCGAAGGTGCAGCGCATCAACGGCCGGGTTGATGCCGTCAGCCAGTCGATTGAAATCGAAGGCGAGGTGCTGGGCGATCCCGATAATCTGCTGCCAGGCATGAGCGGCGTGGCCAGTTTCGCGCCGACCAAACGCTGAACGCCAACCTTTTCCACGCCTCACCAGGAAGCACTTTGCCAGAATCATCGATCAATTTGCACAGCATAGGCACCCTGCTCCAGATCGAGCAGGACGTGCGCCAGGCCGGCAGCGAAAACGCCGTCGAATTCATCGCCGTTAACGACAGTTGGCGCATCCTGCCTTACCGCCAGGCCGTGCTGTGGCGCCTGGACGACGCCGGCATCGCTTCGCTGAAGTTGGTATCCGGCCTGGCCGAGCTGCCGGCAGACTCGCCCTACCGGCAATGGATGAACCAGGCCCTGCGGCACGTGGCGCCCACCCTGGCTCCCGGCAAGGCGCGGCAATTGGCGCGCGACGCACTGCCGGAAGCGATGCGTGCCGGCTGGGATGAATGGGTCGCGCACAGCGTCTTGCTGGTCGCCCTGCCCACGCCCGTTGGCGGCTGCGTCGGCGGCCTGTGGCTGTCGCTGGAGAACGCGGCTGGCGAGGCTGAAACGGCGCTGGTCGAGCGCCTCGCGGGCGCTTACGGGCAAGCCTTGTGGGCTTGGCGCGCGCGGCCGTCAAGCTGGCGCAGCAGCGTGGCGAAACTGAAAACCCGACCCAAGCGCCTGTGGCTGGCCGCCGTGCTGGTGGCGCTGATCCCCATGCGCCTGACAGTGCTGGCGCCGGCCGAAATCATCGGCAAGGATGCCAAGCTGATCGCCGCACCGCAAGATGGCGTAGTGGCGCGCTTTTTTGTCAAGCCGAACCAGATGGTGGCGGCGGGCGCACCCCTGTTCGCGCTGGAAGACACGAGCGCGCGCAACCGCAACGAAGTGGCGGCCAAGTCGCGCGCGGTGGCGGCGGCCGAATACCTGCGCGCCACGCAAAAATCGTTCAATGACGGCGCCAGCAAGGCCGACCTGTCATCGCTGAACGCGCGCCTGGAAGAAAAGTCGGCCGAAGCGCAATACGTGCAGGACATGCTCGACCGCATCCAGGTACGCGCCCCCGCAGCCGGCATCGCCGTGTTTTCGGACCAGAACGACTGGCTGGGCAAACCCGTGCAGACGGGCGAACGCATCATCTTGCTGGCCGATCCGGCCAAGGTGCAGATCGCCATCCGCCTGCCCGTCGACGATGCGCTCAGCCTGGAACCGGGCGCCAGCGTCAAGCTGTACCTGAACGTGGCGCCGCTGGGCACCGTCGCCGGCGTGCTGACCCAGTCCAGCTACGAACCGACGCTGAGCGGCGAAGGCGTCGTCGCCTATCATTTGAAGGCCGACCTGGCGCCTGGCGAGCCGGTGCAGCGCATTGGCTTGAAAGGCACGGCCAAACTGTACGGCGGCTGGGCGCCGCTGATCTACCACGTGCTGCGCAAGCCGCTGGCCGTGGCCCGCCGCACGCTGGGCATTTGATCTGGGACGCAGACCGGCCCGCCTGCCCCGTGGTATACTTTTCAGCGATGATGCGATTCTTCAAGACATGGCTGATCCTGATATTGATGACGCTGCTGTCGCTGCAAGCGGCCGCAGCGGGCATGCGCATGTCCTGTGCACATGGCGCGCAGGGAGTAGCGCACAAGGTGCCGGCGCGCGCCATCGCGCAGTCTTGCCACCAGGTCCAGGCAACGCCCGACATGGCCGGCGCGGATAGCGCGCCCGGCGAGCGGCATGCCGTTTGCGGCGTCTGTTCCGCCTTCTGCATGGGCGCGCTCGTGCCCCCCTCCATCGCCCCCGCTCTTCCCGCCTGCAGCGGCGCGGAAAGCGTGACAATGACAACTACCCCGCTACCTGCTGGTTTCGTGCCCGACGGCCCGCGCCGGCCACCCCGGCACGCCTGATTTCGCGCTACGCCATCCACCGGCATCCGACATAAGCATGTCCATGGAGCATTGCGTCCACGGCCATCTTCCATTGATTCAGTACTTGAAAGATAAGACCATGATCCGAAAAACTCTCCTGCGCGGCGTCTGCGCCGCCATGCTGGGCGTACCCCTGCTGGCCTTGGCCGCCGCCCCCGTCATCGACGTCTATAAAAGCGCTTCGTGCGGCTGCTGCACCGCATGGATCGAGCACCTGGAAGCGAACGGTTTTACCGTGCGCGCAAAGAACGTCGAGATGCCGGCGCAATATCGCAAGCTGGCAGGCATTCCCGACGCGCTCGGTTCCTGCCACACGGGCCTCGTCAATGGCTACGCCATCGAAGGCCATGTGCCAGCCAGCGAGATCAAGCAGTTGCTGCGCGAGAAACCTAAGGCCAGAGGCCTGGCCGTGCCGGCAATGCCCATGGGTTCGCCAGGCATGGAAGGGCCGCGCAAAGATGCGTATGACGTCTTGCTGGTCAAAAACAATGGCAGCACCACCGTCTACAAACATTACAAATAATCGGTAAAGAAATGAAAAACGCCGCCGGGATCACTCCCGGCGGCGTTGTTTTTTATCAGGCAGCGGTAAAGAACTTACTGCCTGTCAGGACTGCATCAGATGCTGTCCAGCACCGCATTCAGGCTGGCGCTAGGACGCATGACCGCTTCCGTCTTCGCCGGATCGGGCAGATAGTAGCCGCCAATATCCGTTTCCTTGCCTTGCACTGCTTTCAGCTCGGCAACGATCTTCTCTTCATTCTCGGCCAGGGCTTTTGCCAATGGCGCGAAATGCGCTGCCAGTTCCGCATCGTCCTTCTGCGCTACCAGGGCTTGCGCCCAGTACATGGCCAAGTAGAAATGGCTGCCGCGATTGTCGAGTTCGCCGGTACGTGGCGATGGCGACTTGTTGTTATCCAGCAGCTTGCCGGTGGCTTCATCCAGGGTTTTCGCGAGGATTTTGGCCTTCGCATTGCCCGTTTTGATGCCCATGTCTTCCAGCGACACGGCCAGGGCCAGGAATTCACCCAGCGAATCCCAGCGCAAATGGTTTTCTTCCACCAGTTGCTTGACGTGTTTCGGTGCCGAACCGCCAGCGCCCGTTTCGTACATGCCGCCACCGGCCATCAACGGCACGATCGACAGCATCTTGGCGCTGGTGCCCAGTTCCAGGATCGGGAACAGGTCGGTCAGGTAATCGCGCAGGATGTTGCCGGTCACGGAGATGGTGTCCAGGCCGCGGAAGGCGCGCTCCAGGGTGTAGCGCATGGCGCGCGTCTGCGACATGATCTGGATGTCCAGGCCCTTGGTGTCGTGCTCCTTCAGATATACCTGTACCTTTTTGATGACTTCGTTCTCGTGCGGACGATAGGAATCGAGCCAGAACACGGCAGGCATGCCCGAATTGCGCGCACGCGTGACAGCCAGCTTGACCCAGTCGCGGATCGGCGCGTCCTTGACCTGGCACATGCGCCAGATATCGCCCTCTTCCACCGTTTGCGTCAGCAGCACTTCGCCCGTTTCCAGGTCGGTGATGTTGGCAATGCCACCTTCCGGCACTTCAAAGGTCTTGTCGTGCGAACCGTATTCTTCCGCTTGCTGCGCCATCAGGCCCACGTTCGGCACGGTGCCCATGGTCTTCGGATCGAAGTTGCCATGCCATTTGCAGAAACCGATCATTTCCTGGTAAATACGCGCGAAAGTCGATTCCGGCATGACTGCCTTGACATCTTTCGGACGGCCATCGGCACCCCACATCTTGCCGCCGATGCGGATCATGGCCGGCATCGACGCGTCGACGATGATGTCGTTCGGCGAATGGAAGTTGGTGATGCCCTTGGCCGAATCGACCATGGCCAGTTCCGGACGATTCGCGTGGCAGGCGTGCAGATCTTTCAGCACTTCATCTTTTTGCGATGCTGGCAGGGTTTCGATCTTGTCGTACAGGTTGCTCATGCCATTGTTGACATTCACGCCCAGCTTGTCGAAAAGCGCGGCGTGCTTGGCGAACGCGTCCTTGTAGAAAATGCGCACGCAGTGGCCGAAGACGATCGGGTGCGAGACCTTCATCATGGTCGCCTTGACGTGCAGCGAGAACATCACGCCCGTCTTGAAGGCATCGTCGATTTCTTTCTCGTAGAACTCCAGCAGCGCTTTCTTGCTCATGAACATGCTGTCGATGATTTCGCCTGCTTGCAGGGAAACCTTCGGCTTCAGCACGATGGTCTTGCCCGAGGCGGTGACCAGTTCCATCTTGACATCGCGGGCCTTTTCCAGGGTCAACGATTTTTCGCCATGGTAAAAGTCGCCATGATGCATGTGCGAGACGTGGGTTTGCGATGCCTGGCTCCACTCGCCCATCGAATGCGGGTGCTTGCGTGCATACTCTTTGACCGCCTTCGGTGCGCGGCGGTCGGAATTGCCTTCACGCAGGACCGGATTGACCGAGCTGCCGATGCACTTGCCGTAACGGGCCTTCAAGGCTTTTTCTTCTTCCGTCTTCGCGTCTTCCGGATAGTCTGGCAGCTTGTAGCCACGGCCTTGCAATTCGCGCACGCAAGCGATCAATTGACCTTGGGAAGCGCTGATGTTCGGCAGTTTGATGATGTTGGTGTCTGGATTCTGGGTCAATTTGCCCAGTTCAGCCAGAGTATTCGGGACTTTTTGCGCATCCGTCAGGAATTCGGGAAATTCGGCCAGTACACGCGACGCCACCGAAATATCAGTGGCGACGACATCCACGCCAGCCGGCGCGGTGAATTTTTTGATAATCGGCAGCAGGGAATACGTCGCGAGCAGCGGCGCCTCGTCAGTCAGCGTGTAGATGATTTTGGATTTTTGTGTTGCCATGTTCATTCCCTTGTATGCGGTGATGCCTGGTGGTTAACTTTCTTCATTCCAAACACAGGACGGTTAGCCTTGCTTTGGACAGCTAGTGTGTCGGCGGTGACGCCGTGCTTGCCCACTACGTATTTTAGACTGTCCTGCCGCTGTTTGTGTATCCGATGGCGACGAATCTTATATAAGACAGCAAATATTGGAAGCTGCCGGGCCAGGATGGCCATTTTACGTACTGAAATAGGCTTCACGCGCGCGCGGGGCATGAATGCGGCCACGGCAGTATTGGGTATTTCAGCAACTTTAAATAGAAATGATTCTCATTTATAGTATAGTAGCTACGGTTTCTTCTCTACCAACTTTACGCCTTGACTTGATGCCGACTCCACACGTTCACACTGCCCTCCCCCGCCACACCACCCGATTGATCCTCGCCGGCCTGCTCGTTGCCAGCGTGACGCCGCAGGCGATTGCCCAGGCGACAAGCGATGCGTCCACCCCGGTTGCCACCGTGCTTGTCAACGGACAAGCGGAAGCCGATGCCGGCGGACAGATCGCCAAGAGCGCGCGCGCCGGCATGCTGGGCGAAAAAGACTTGCTCGATACGCCGTTCAGCGTCAACAGCTACACCAGCCAGCGCATGCTGGACCAACAGGCGCTGACCCTGGCCGAGGTGCTGGGCGGCGACCCCTCCACCCGATTCACGGGCCAGATCGGCGGCGTCACGGATTCCTTCTTCATCCGCGGCTTCCCCCTCAACGAAGGCAACTTGAGCGAAGTGGCATTTGACGGCGTGTATGGCGTCTCGCCCAATTACCACCTGTTTACCGAATATCTGCAGAGCGTGGAAGTGCTCAAGGGACCGGCCGCCCTGCTGTACGGCATGTCGCCGAACGGCGGCGTGGGCGGCGTCGTCAATGCCGTGCCGAAACGCTCCTTGCCGCGCGACCTGACGCGCTTGACCCTTGATTATGGTGCAAGCTTGCAGCTGGGCGCGGCCGTCGACGTCAGCCGCCGCTTCGGCGAGGAACGGCGCTTCGGCGTGCGCTTCAATGGCTTGCACCGCCAGGGCAAGACGCCGCTCGACCACCAGACGTCGCGCGCGGAAGTGGTGGCTGTCGCCCTCGATTACCAGGGCCAGCGGCTGCGCGCCTCGCTCGACGTGATCGAACAATACCAGTGGATCGACGCTCCCACGCGCCCCTTCCTCGTGGCGGCGCGCCTGCCGGTGCCGGCAGCGCCCGATGGCCGGCGCAACATCACCCAATCCTGGAGTTGGTGGAAGTCCAACGATCTGGCCACCTTGGGCAAGCTCGAATACGACCTGAACGATAACCTCACCGTGTTCGCCGACGTGGGCGGCACACGTTCCGACGTCTCGCGCTATTCGGACCAGACGCCGACCATCATCAGTGCGGCGGGCGACATGACGGTCACGCCCATGAACTGGAAGTTTCGCGTGCGGCGCGCTAGCGGCGACACGGGCGTGCGCGCGCGCTTTCGCACGGGCGGTATCGAGCATGCGCTGGTCGTGATGGGCAATGTCTACCAGGACAAATTTGGCAGCGTCAGCAATTCCGGCAAACTGATCGCCTCAAACATCTACCATCCCGCGGCCGTGCCCGATCCCGGCATTGCCGCGCCGGCCCGCGCGCCGAAACTGTCCGCCTCCACTCTCTCCAGCCTGGCCGTGGCCGATACCTTGGACATGCTGGACCAGCGCGTGCAACTGACCCTGGGGGTGCGCCGCCAACTGGTGGAATCGAAAAACTACCACGCCACCACGGGCGCACTGAGCACGCATTACAAGCAAGGCGCCCTGACGCCGCTGGCCGGCATCGTCGTCAAGCCGCTGCGCAACGTCTCGCTGTATGCAAACTATATCGAGGGCTTGAGCAAGGGCGATATCGCACCGAACATCGCCAGCAACGCGGGCCAGGTGTTCGCGCCATACAAGAGCAAGCAGTATGAAGTGGGCACCAAGGCCGATTTTGGTGTGGTGCTGGCGACCCTGGCGCTGTTCCAGGTCAGCAAACCCAGCGGCCAGCTGTATGGCAAGGTCTACAGCATGGATAGCGAGCAGCGTAACCGGGGACTGGAACTGAACCTGTCCGGCGCCGCCAGCAAGGCCGTGCGCCTGTTGGCCGGCATCACTTTGCTCGACGGCCGCCTGGTGAAGACCAACAGCGCCGCCACCATGGGCAAGCGCCCCGTCGGCGTGCCGACGGCCATGGCCAACCTGGGCGGCGAATGGGATTTGCCGTACTGGTCCGGCCTGACGGCCACGGGCGCCGTCAGCTACACTGGCAAGCAGTATCTGGACCAGACGAACCTGCAGTCGGTGCCGTCATGGACCAAGGTCGACCTGGGCTTGCGCTACCGCACGGCCATCGCCGGCAAGGCAACGACCTTGCGCGGCGGGCTAATGAACGCGTTCGACCGCCATTACTGGGCCGGCGTGGCCTCGTATGGCACCGTCTCGCAGTCGGCACCGCGCACCTTGCAGCTGTCGGCCGCCGTGGATTTTTGACGGGCGGGTGCCGCCAGGCGCAGGCAGATCACACCACAGAATGCGGGCCGCGGCATCCACAGCGCCTCAAGACCGTTTTCTGTACTTCTGTACTTCTTGCGCACTAAACAAAAAAAGGCTTACACCTCATCAGTGTAAGCCTTTAATATCAAACGAATTCTGGTGGGAAGTGCAAGTTTCGAACTTGCGACCCCTGCAGTGTGAATGGGGTGCGCAGATTGGTCGCTTTCATAGGGGAAACATGCGCTGAGCGCGGCCGAATAATATCATTTTGGTGGAATGTTTGTCGAATGGAATTCTGGACGTCCTTCTCCCATCGGCACGCAGGCGTTGCCTGCATCGCCATTCAGCATGCGCACAGGAAGTCATTCTGACAAATCTGAAATGAGTTGCTCACGCAAGGGGTGGGAATTTTCTTTCTGCTGGCTTTGAAGCAGGAGCCAAGCCGAGGTGCCATCCGCGGCCTCAATCTCCAGGTCCGCGCCAGCATCGAACAGCAAATAAAACGTTCTATCGATGTCTTCGTTCCATGTCGCGGTGCCGCACAGAGTAGTCATCGGCGTGTCGCCCGTCGCAGATTGAATGTTGACGTTGGCACCGTTCTCAATGAGATGATGCACAGCCCTTGGATGAGCTCCCCTGCCCCATTTCAAATTGCACATTGCATGGAGCGCGGAAATGCCGCCTTCCGGTGTTTGTCCGTTCACGTCGAAGCCGCCCCACATCAGCACGCGCATGCAGGCAATCTCACCGCGCAAGCCCTCGAAGTCCATCTTATTCAGCGCGGCCCATGCGATCAATGGAAAGTGCTTCGGGACGCCCAGCTCCATGCATGCGAAGGCTGCGATCATGTAGTTGTCCATCATGTCAGCCTGGATTTGGCTCACAAGGACCTTAGGATCGCTCATGCAACTGAGGTAGGCACGACGAAAATCACTGCCGATATCGTGCGCACTCATAGCCGCTCTCGCTTGCTCGCACACTGCAACGAAACCGTCTTTGGACTGGTCTCCTTGCAAATCCTCAGTGATCAAAGCTAACTTGAATGATTTATCATCATTGATGCTGACCATCGTGCCCCCTATGATCTATAGCTAGTGCAAATCTCTTCCTGTCGTGCGCGAATGCGAGCCATCGCGCACCGTGGCATCCAACTCAGCTCGCTCGGCGTCGTGGAAAGCTTTGGACGACGCAACTGCGGCCCGCCCGCCAAATTCGTGGATAGTAAGGCGCTCGGACACGCCCGTAAACCGGCCCGTTAGGATGGCCGCGCAGATGTCCATGGGGCGGCCGTCCGGTTAGCTCGAAAACGGACAAGTTCCCATAGGCGTCGCGTTGGCCAGCCAAGATTGAAAACCCATAATAGCTATTGTTGTCGCTCTACCAGGCGCGGAGTCAGACCAAGTCATCCAAACATTAGTCGGTGGAATACCATGATTGATAGCGCCCAGAAGTAATGGCGGCCCCGTCCTTTTTTTCAATTTGGTTGCAATGCACGCAGAGCAATTGCAAATTGCTGACGTCATTTAGTCCAAACTGCGCGAGAGAAACAATGTGATCATAGTTTTCCACATTCTCGATATTCGCCAAACCAGATAAATCACTGTCGCACAAGACGCAGCGCCCACGGTCTCGATAGAAAACGGCGCGTTGCGCCCACTTTGGCGGCCTAACTCGAAGCAAAGTTCCGCGAGGAGAAAGCAATGTATGATCCAAATCCTCCGCATCCTCTACGGTAGCGCCACTCAGAATACTCGACATGTAAACATTGAAATTTAATAACAATTTCCGGTTTTGAAACAATACATGGAAGACCTCTCCAACCGTTTGATCCATAAGCTTTTCATATGACTCAGACAACCATATCTCATTCATGAAATCATATACATCATCGTCATCGGCATCAAGGTATGACTTGCCCAAATCGGCCAAATGATCCGCAAAGCTCTGATAATCAATACCGTGACGATCAAAGGCATTTTCAATTGGAAGCTTGTAAGCATAAGAATCACCAAATTTCGTGACTATCTGTCTGCCTAAATCCGTCATGCTATGGCAAGAGGGCAACTCCACCTCTTCCGCCTGTTCGGAGTGAACATCCCGGACAACAAATTCAATGAACTGGTGGAATACGGAATATTTTTTGTAGGGAGCAAACCATCCTGCCCATTGCCCATCGCAATGAAATGCCTCCAAAGCCACGATATGCTCAAACCTGTTCTTTAATATTCCATCAACGATGGAACATAAATAATAGGTTTCGTAAAATTTTGCCTCAATATGCATGCTATGGATCTGCTTAAACTAGACGTTGAATTCAGTCATTCGCGCCCTGCGTTTGACCCAAGATAAAAACACTATGATAGAAATCCCTACGCCCACACAACACGGCACGCGAGATATTCGCTGAGCACAATATGCACGTAATTACCATCAGTCTGCCCGGCAAGATACCGGTATCGCCCATCTTGAACCTCTATCCAACCGTCTGCGACCCTCGCTCCGGATGGTAAAGCTCTCATGAATGCCCTCGATCCCAACTCGGGCCAGACAGCCATCACACCAAGCTCAGGACTCTCGAAAAACGCCTGCTGGGCCTCATCCATAAGGGCAAACGGGACGATTTCGAACACGTCCGGCTCTCCAAACTCCTGGATGCTGAGTTCG
The DNA here is from genome assembly GCF_051380935.1 of Janthinobacterium algoris. Lineage (NCBI taxonomy): Bacteria > Pseudomonadati > Pseudomonadota > Betaproteobacteria > Burkholderiales > Oxalobacteraceae > Janthinobacterium > Janthinobacterium algoris. Next base: position 299,983 of record NZ_JBNYXZ010000002.1, read on the forward strand.
TAATCAAGATGCCCCCGCGCGAGCTTCAAGACCACATTTCGAACACGATCCATCTCAACACTCCAAGTCTTATCTCCAAGTAAGTCCAAGGACATCGACGATTGAATCTGCGCGGCAAGCTGTGGAACCTGCGAGAGAATACGCCGGATATTGTCGCGCCGGACTAAAGCAGGATCTGCCGATCCACATATCACGCATTCCACTAGGCATGCCAAATATCGTTCGTCACTTGAAAACGACTGATTACATTGTTCACATGCTGCCACGACTGGGAGGTTCAATGGAAAGGGTTCGTCGAGCAACACTTTTGACGGACAATGATCCCGAGTATCAGGCTTGGCTCCGCAAAAAATGCACATTCCGGTCATACGCGCATCAACAAAAAGCTTCTTCGGATCATTCACCAGTGAGCCCAATCAAAGAAAAATCCCAAGAGGGATGCCATTTAGATAACGCCGAACAGTCTCCACTTTATCAATCACAAGGATTCTGCCGAGCCCCCGGCATTTATCGCACTTTTTTACAATTGCAAAATAAGCTTATTGAAAAATGAACATGAAGCGTGCTGTCTCTAGCCATCTGCTGTAGAATTTACTCAAATACAAGAAATTTGTTTTATAACACAATTTGGCAGAGAAAACATGCCCAGCGGAACATCGAAAATATCAAATAAACAATGCAACATGACAGCGACAAAGTGTCTAAAAAGTTTCATTTTTGAGCGCAGTCACTTCGCTGCAGAGGCCCGGACGCAAACGTGCGGATGATCGACACGAATATTGCCGACATGCGTCCTCTCAATCGTTTCCTAAAAATGGCAGTCGTGGCAGGAGTCGAGAGCGCGGTTCGAATTCACATCGATCGAGGCGACGATCTCAATGCGCGAGATGGAAATGGACTCACGCCCCTGATGCTGTCGGCGGCCAGAAACAAATTTACTATATGTAAACTCCTGCTCGACGCAGGAGCGAACAAAGGTTTACTAGCCCCGTCAGGAAAAACAGCGCATGCCATCGCCGTTGACGCAGGAGCGCACGAAGCGGCTTCGATATTGATGCCTGTGATTTTTCCGATCGATACATCTGACAGATCGCTCCCTAACGTGGTTCCGTCTCCAAGAGAAGCTTGCTCCTCCCCAGGCAATCCAGCCGTAGAGCCGCCCCTAACCTTCGGCGCCACGAACAGAGCTGAGGATATCGCTCTACTCAATATCCAAATCGACATAAAAGAGGACGAGCTGGAAACAGGGCTCGAATTTGACTTGTCCGGCTGGGAGCCGGAGGAGGACATGCCCCCTCCCGCGGTCGATCCGTCTGTGGCCCAAGCAGCAAGCACGCTCCAAGAGTCCATTTCAAAGCACGAGCCAATAGATTCGTCGGAAGATTGGGAGGACATTGATCTATACCTGCCGGAGCGCTCGATGCCGTTGGCTCGCACTGGCGACGCCGAAACCCGCGAACTGCTGCGCGCGTTGCTGCTTCGAGCTTATCGAGAGGGCAGCGTTCCTCGTGCGTCGCTCGAAGCCTTGTCGCTAAACGATGACCAATCGGAAAACCCCGAAGCTGAGGCACTGCTAACCATGGTTATCAACGATCTTGGTGCCGAAGTTGATGAGCGACTCGAATACGTCAGTTCAAACGAAAATTTCGAGGTCTTCGTCAAGCCCGAGGAAAATCCGGATGAGGAAGAAATAGTTGCGGATACGTTAGCATTTATTGACAACGTGACTAGTCGCTACTCAGAACCTCTCCGCATCTACCAAAAGGAATTCCAGCGAGAGAGGCTAATTTCGGCCGACGAAGAGGTCGAGCTAGGCAAAGCCATGGAAGTCGAACTTGAACGAGCGCTTGACGTCTTGGCAACTTGGCCTCGCGGGATTAGCCTTGCGCTGGCCGCCGGGAGCATGATCAAGTCCAAGCAAAAACCTCTAACTTGGCTATCGCGTGGACCGACCGAAGCGCAACCAGACCTTGAATCAGAGCCTGATAGCGAAAGCGATGCCGAGATGGCTGGCCTAGATCAGTCTGATGAAGAAGTCGAATCCGATGAAGACTCGCAATTCGACGTCAGCCTCCCACTTGGGGATTTCGCGTCAGAATTCTCAGATGCGGTGGACAGACTTGCCAGCCTTCCGATAGTTCCAGCTCAGCGCGGAGCTCAATGGCAGGCCGTCCGCGACACGCTATCGTCCCTCCGATTGAACCGCCGCTTTCTCTTGGAGCTGGCTGACGCTGAACCCAATGGTAATCCAGGCTCTGCGGCATTCGAATATAACAACGCTATGAAGGCTTACCAAGCCGCCCGAGAGCGGATGGCGGCCGCAAATTTAAAGCTCGTTTTCCATCTCGCAAAAAAGTATCTCTATAGTGGCGAACCCTTGGACGACTTGGCGCAAGAGGGAAACATTGGCCTGTTGAAAGCCATTGAACGCTACGATTGGCGCCGAGGATTCAAATTTTCCACTTATGCTACCTGGTGGATACGCCAGCAAATTGGGCGCCATGTCGCCGACAAAGGCAGAACAATTCGCGTTCCTGTCCATGTTTATGAGAAGACTCAACGTCTCACTCGCGAAACCCTTGCGCTTGAATCCGAGATTGGACGAGAGCCTAATCTGAATGAAGTCGCGACCCGCATGGAAATGTCTGCCCGGAAAGTATCAGCGCTTCTAAGCATAGCTCCTGAACCGCTACCAATACATGATCTACCTATTGATGAAATGATTGCCGTCGATGCACAGTCGGATTTCGTTTCGCCTGACCCTTTTGACATCGCGCTCAAATCCGAGGTGCACAAAACAATTGGCAGAGTTCTGGCCACGCTCAAGCCGAGGGAAGAGCAAATTATTCGGCTACGCTACGGGATCGGGGTCGGCGACTCATTGACGCTAGATGACATTGGCCAGCGATACGAGGTCACAAGAGAACGTATTCGCCAGATCGAAGCCAAAGCAATCCGAAAGTTGATGCAACCTAGCCGCATCGATGCTTTATCGAGCGCATTCTTTGGATATCTATTTCCCAAAGAGGAGGTTGCTCAAGATGCTCCTTCCCAGCCTAGCGAGGCCGCGCACTCACAAGAAGCCAATCAGATACATTCAGATGCCTCTGCCATACATTCGCCTGCGATCACCACCTCGCCTGCAAAGGCGTCAAGCATAGATAGACTAATAGAGCAGGCCACGGGCTTAGGTATTTCTATTGTCGATGAACGTATAGGAACAACAGGAAAAATATGGATCAATTTTATTGATATACCTGACGACCGCTATCGAAAATTGACCCGCAAACTAATGGCTTTAGGGTTCGAGTTCATGCTAGGGAAAGGCTATTGGAAATGAGTTCAAAAACACGAAGCGCGCCCCCACGCGCGATGGCAATGCTCGAATCTTTACGCGGATTAGGATACTCGACAGCAGCAGCTTTGGCCGACATCATCGACAACAGCATTTCTGCAGATGCAGAAGAAGTCCGCATTGACTTCACATGGGACGGGCCGAGTAGCCGCGTTACCATTCTCGACGATGGTCGTGGCATGGATGACGCCGAACTCGAAAGCGCGATGCGCCTTGGCGACAAAAACCCACTCGATGCTCGCTCCGCCCACGACCTCGGACGTTTTGGCATGGGCCTTAAAACATCGTCGTTATCACAATGTCGTAGACTAACTGTGGCTACAGTCAAAGGAGGCGTCACAAGTTGCCTACGCTGGGACCTAGACGAGCTCGCCGCGAATCCAGAGGGAGGCTGGCTTCTTTTCGAAGGCTCAGCCCACGGATCGAAACCCTTCCTCGCGGGCTTGAAAGGAAATAAGACCGGCACACTGATCCTATGGGAAACAATGGACCGTGTGGTCACTTCCGGCTACACATCAGACGACTTTCACGATCTCATTGACAACGTCGAGTCTCATCTGGCGATGGTCTTTCATCGGCTAATGCAGGGCCCTCGGCCAAAGCTTAAACTTTTTTTGAATGGACGTCTCGTCTCGCCTTGGGACCCGTTCATGTTAGGACATCCAGCAAAGCCATGGACATCGCCGACCACAAACCATACCACCAGCTACGGAATCGTGTCGGTGCAATGCCACGTGTTGCCGCACCGTGACAAGCTAACCGCTGCCGAATTCGAATCTAACGCCGGTCCCGGCGGTTGGACAGCGCAGCAAGGCTTCTACGTCTACCGAAACGAGCGGCTCTTGGTTGCGGGTGGATGGTTAGGGCTTGGCAATTCCCGCGCATGGAACAGGGAAGAAGCCCATCGACTAGCGCGAATACGCCTAGATATTCCTAACACAGCCGATGCTGACTGGAAAATCGATGTTCGAAAATCGACAGCCCGTCCGCCTGTATCGCTTCGCCCTTGGCTTATGCTCTTGGCCGAAAATACCCGCGAGCGGGCCCGGCGCGTATTCGCCTATCGTGGCACGCCAGCGCCCGCGAAAGGCAATATTCCCATTGAGCAGGCTTGGCGTGTAGAGCGCGTCAAAGCGGGCATGCGGTATAGGATAGAAGAGACTCACCCCTCCGTTGCTGCCGTCCTGGAAAGTGCCGGAACGCTCGCTCCTCTCATCAAGTCAATGCTTCGGGTAATCGAAGAGACTGTTCCCGTGCAGCGCATCTGGCTGGACACTGCTGAAAACAAAGAGACACCACGAACAAGCTTCGAAGGTGAGCCCAATTCGGCCGTAATCGAGGTCGCCGGAGTGCTCTTCAATGATCTGATCGAGCGCAAGGGCCTTAGCGTAGAAGACGCGCGCAGGTCTATGGCGCGCACAGAACCATTCCAAAAATATCCTGCGCTCGTCGCAAAACTAGGGAGTTAGAAATGATTGCAGCAGAAGAGGCAGTCGCGCAGACACAGCTACTCGAAGATGTCATCGCCACCGCGCAGCGACTAGTGAAGGCAGAGAAGGATTCGTCGAAGATTACCCCCTCCTACATCGCTGCCAAGGTGAAGTTGGCAGCGGCGATGTTCGCTACCGATCCACCTATCCCTTTGGACGAAGCCAAAGTAGTTGCCACTCTAATCCAACGGTTCAGTCATCGGATGGGCAAGGCAACTACCCTCGTCGACATCGCGGGGCACTTCGATTGGTTGAATGCCGCCCGCAAGAAAGAATGGCATTACTGGCGACGCTACCGCGACTATCAGGAGTCCAAATTGTCAGACGTGGTCGTCGATGGACTAGACGAAGCGACTGATGACATTCTCGGGCTCCTCGAAGATCCTCTGCGAACCGATTCCTGGGATCGACGGGGGCTCGTCGTGGGGCATGTGCAATCAGGGAAGACCAGCAACTACACGGGCTTGATCAATAAGGCTGCAGACGCCGGCTACAAGATCATCATTGTGCTGGCAGGCATGCACAACAACCTGCGCTCACAGACCCAGATGCGTCTCGAGGAAGGCTTCCTGGGATACGAAACAACGGCAGACCGCGACGCTGGCGCGGCCATCGGCGTGGCTGCGTATGGCGAGGACCTGAAAACAAACTCAGCGACGACCAGGGCAGAAAATGGCGATTTCAGCAAAGCCATCGCGAAACATTTTAATGGTATTTCCCCTGAAGAGCGACCTTGGATCTTCGTGGTTAAGAAACAAAAAACTGTGCTGACAGAGCTCCTTAAATGGATTCAAGCACGTGTAGCCGATTCACCAAGCTCAATGCCCAATTGGAAATTGGTCACCAAGCTGCCGCTTCTGATGATCGACGACGAAGCTGACAACGCCTCGGTGGATACAGGCGAACAGGCTTTCAACGATGATGGGACCCCCGACGAGGAACATCAGCCAAAAACAATCAACAGCCTCATCCGTCAACTTCTCCACTCCTTCACGCGAAAGGCCTATGTGGGATACACGGCCACACCATTCGCAAACATCTACATTCATCATAAAGGCGCCACCGCAAAGGAAGGTCCTGACCTCTTTCCAAAAGCTTTCATCATCAACCTAGCCGCCCCATCGAACTACGTTGGCCCCGCCCGCATGTTTGGCAAACTGACCAAGGACGGCCGCGTGGGGGCTCTGCCGTTGGCACGCAGCATCTTGGACCACTATGATCCCGATTCCGACTCGGGATGGATGCCGCCCAAACACAAGAAGACACACCTCCCGCTCCATAAGGGCCAAGAGACGATACCGCTGTCGCTGCGCAACGCTATCCACTCCTTCGTGCTTGTATGCGCGGCGCGAGAATTGCGAGGCCAAGGGATCGAACACAGCTCTATGCTGATTCACGTCACTCGATATGTAGCCGTCCAAGACCATGTGCGTGAGCAAGTAGAGGAAACAGTGCGCCGCATGCGCCAGAAGATCACCCGTGGCAGCGACGCTAATGAACTGCTTGCGCAAATGCGCAAGCTCTGGGACGAGGACTTCATCCCCACACGAGATATGGTCGCGGAGCTCTCGCCCTCTGAGGAGCGCCCTCCTGAACTACCCTCATGGGATGATGTGGTGGCGAAGCTGCCAGATGTGCTCGGCGATATTGCCGTTCGCTCCATCAATGGAACGGCCAAGGACGCATTGGACTACGCCACACCCGGTGCAGCTCTAAAAGTCATCGCCGTCGGCGGGGACAAGCTTGCTCGCGGCCTGACCCTTGAAGGCCTCTGCGTAAGCTATTTCGTTCGCACGACCAAGATGTATGACACCCTTATGCAGATGGGACGTTGGTTCGGCTACCGCCCTGGTTATTTGGACCTCTGCCGACTCTACACATCCCCAGACTTGGTGAAATGGTTCGGCCATATCGCCGATGCATCCGAAGAACTCCGCGAAGAATTTGATTTCATGGCGAAGGCGAATCTCACACCGGAGCAATACGGCCTCAAAGTCATGTCGCACGAGAGTCTCACGGTCACGTCGCCCATGAAGATGCGCAACGCGCAGACACTGTCTCTGACTTACAGCGGCACGAGGCCTCAAACCATCCTGTTTCATCGGGATGCCAATATCCAGAAGGCAAATCTTGCCGCGACAGATGCGCTGATCTCCTCCCTTGGTATGAACTTCGTGCCCGGGCCGAAATACTCACGTGACGGCCAAGCCGATTCGTGGCAAGGAGCTCGCCTATGGAGAGACGTGGACGCCTTGCATGTGCTCGCATTCTTAGGTGCCTATGCTACCCATCCAAATGCAACGAGCGCCAAGGCGGGAGTGCTGACGGATTTCATCACAAAAATGATAGCCATCGGCAAGTTGAAGCAATGGAGTGTCGCCCTTGTTACCGGCGGCGAAGGGGCTGGTGAAAAGCACGTCTTTCCTGGCGACTTTGAAGTCGACTCCTTCCAAACACGCTGGACCGAAGATCCTGATACGCCAGGCGCCAAAGACCCGACCATGTTTGCGATCGGCGTTCTCACCGATCCAAAGGACGAGGGCATAGATCTCAATGATGATGCATGGCGAGATGCACTCGCGCGCACTCGCGCTGCATGGAAGCCAGAGCCAGCCCGAGGCCGCATTACGTTGCCGATCACTCCTAGCGGCAAAGGGATTCGCGAATCGCGAGACAGGCTTGGTGGCGATGCTGATCGCGGTCTGCTACTGCTCTATACGCTTGCCCCATACTACAAAGGCAAAGAAAAACTCCCTGAAAACCTCATTGTGCCTGGCTGGGACAAACCCATCATGGCTTTCGCCATCGCGTTCCCTGCAAGCGAAAACGGAATCCGGGTGGAATACGAAGTGAACCTTCTCTATTGGACACAGCAATATGGCCCGACCGAGTAACGAATTTCTCATGGCATGGACGTCGCTTACTGGCGCCGACATTGAGCCAGGATGGCAGGCCATCTCCCTGCCTTCGGCAGGGCCACTTCAAGTGCGCGCCGGCCGCCGCTCGCCTGACAACACTGAGGCGGTGTTGGTAGGCTTCCCCACCGTGCGGCTCGCCGCAGCCGACAAACTCCCCGAAGGCCAGGGCTTCTCGGTCGAGCGGGCCGACCCAGAAGGCAGCGGCAAGCTTTGGCTTGCCTTGACACGAAAGTCTGCGGGTAGCGCGGACCTCTTCGCGGCCATGGCGTGCGATGTAGTCGGAGCTCTAGATGACGCTGTGATGGCCGGTGCCGACGAAAATAAACTCCTGCGAGTCTTCACAGGGCGCGTAGGGGCTTGGCAGGAATTCATGCGCAAAGGAACGCAAGTTCTCAGTCCTGAATCCGAGATCGGCTTAATTGGGGAGCTCACGCTACTACGCGCCATCGTCAACGCTGGCATCCCTTCGGCGCTAGCCATTGAATCATGGGTTGGCCCACTCGACGGAATACAGGACTTCGAGTTGGGCACTGGTGCGCTGGAGGTCAAAACCACACTGTCAACGGCAGGCTTCACAGCCAAGATCGGCTCGCTCGATCAACTGGACGATTCGACGCGGCAACCTCTCTTTGTGGCCGGCGCTCGGCTCCGGCAAACCGAGAGCGGCCAGAACCTGCCGGAGATAGTCGATGCTATGCGGTTGACAATACGGGGCGATGCCGAGGCGGAGCGGCTCTTTACTGAGCGCCTGCTCGCTGCTGGCTACATCGACGCACACGCTGAGCGCTATCCACGGCGATTTGAGCAAGCAGAAACGCGCATTATCGAAGTAACGAGTGACTTCCCACGCCTAACCTTGGGATATGTGCCTGCGGGTATCATGAAGGCTATGTATGAAATTGACCTCGAGAAGGTGCCTGGCGAAAACGTTGGCACAGAGGGAGCATTAAGAAAATTGGGAGCAATTTAAGTATGAATTTGACTGAATTCCTGTGCGAGACGCAGGCCACCGTCCGCTCACAAATGCGTGACGGCGCGTTATACGAAGAATTGGTATTCGCGGGTATCGTAATGGACCACATGTCGGAAATAGGCATGACGTTCGAACCTGTCGAATGCCATTTTGAAGGCAAAGTGGGCAATGCGAATTTAAGGCTCAGCGGCTATTCCGTGTCGGAAGATAGCGACCAACTCGACCTGTTCGTCAGCCTATACGCCAACGTCGATATCCCCACGCCGATCCCGGATTCCGAGACGAAGACCGCTGTCGAGCAGTGTCTGCGCTTTCTGACACTATGCGCCGAAGGCAAGATGGCTCCGAAACTCGATCCCTCAAGCGACGTGCGTTCGCTTGCGGAGACACTGCACGGCATCTACAACGACTTGGAGCAAATCCGCGTATATGTCATCACCGATAAGGTCGCCAAATCCAAAAGCTTCAAGACGCGCGACATAGGCGGCAAGGCCGTGCGTCTCGAAGTCATGGACATCGAACGGCTTCATCGCCATTGGTCCGAGGGGAAACCTCGCGACGAACTGGTCGTGGATTTCAACGAGGTCTCCGGCGGGCCTCTTCCCTGCGTCTTCGTGCCTGGTGAAAACGATGACTACGACTACGCGCTTACAGCCGTCCCCGGCGAGGCTCTCCGACTGCTCTATGAGAAGTTCGGCGCTCGGTTACTTGAAGCCAACGTCCGCTCATTCCTTAGCGTCAAAGGAAAAGGAGTCAATGCCGGCATTCAAACCACTTTGCGTTCAGCGCCTGAGCGGTTCATGGCCTATAACAATGGCATCGTAATCGTGGCCGATGAAATGCGCTTGGGCAAAAATGGCGACGGCGCGACGGGAATAGCGTGGCTTAAAGGGCTTCAGATCGTCAACGGTGGCCAAACGACTGCCTCGCTCTATTTCACCAAGAAAAAATATCCCGACACCGATTTGAGCCATGTCAGAGTTCCGGCCAAGATTATCGTGATGAAGACCCAGGACTCAACCAAAGAGGAGGCGCTGGTCTCAGATATATCGCGCTTCGCCAACAGTCAGAATGCAGTCAAGCAGTCGGATCTCTCAGCGAACAAGCCCTTCCACGTCGAAATCGAAAAGCTCTCTCGTTCGGTATACTGCCCGGACGGTGTCGGCCAGTGGTTCTACGAGCGCGCGGCTGGTAGCTATAACACCCTGCTAACCCGCGAAGGCACAACACCAGCAAAACTAAAAGCGCTAAAGGATGCGATTCCGACGGCGCGGCGCATCACCAAAACCGATTTGGCAAAATACATCACTGCGTGGGACCGCAAACCGGATGTCGTTAGTCTAGGGTCTCAAAAGAACTTCGATCGCTTCATGGCTGCCCTCACTTCCTCCGATGGCCAAGAGGTTCCTGTGCCAACAGTTCCAGAGTTCAAGGCCATGATCGCAAAAGCCAAAATTTACCGAGACTCTCAAAAACTTTTGCGCCCTATGTTTCAAGCATTTCAGGCCAACGTTACTGCTTATACGGTCTCACTGCTATCGGAAAAACTTGGGTCCCGCATGGATCTCGACCGCATTTGGGCAAAGCAAGCAGTTTCCTCTGAGCTTCTTTCGCAGATTGCAGTTTGGGCCAAGGAAGTCAACGATGTGCTACATTCCTCGGCCGGTGGTCGCATGGTTTCTGAATGGGCCAAGCGGCCAGAATGCAAAGAAGCAGTGATGAGCGCCAGCTACTCGATAGCCGCGTCCAACATACCAGAGATCAAGGCGGGGTAGGATGTCCATGATGGAGGCAATTGGCATGTGGGGATCGGCGCATGGCTGACATCGTGCCACCATCGGTCAGAAGTCGAATGATGTCCGGCATCAAGGGCAAGAACTCTCAGCCCGAGATGCTGGTCAGGCGTATGTTATTTGCCGCTGGATTCAGATTTCGGCTGCACCGACGCGATTTGCCAGGCACGCCCGACATTGTCATGCCAAGCCGAAAGATCGCCATATTTGTGCATGGCTGCTTTTGGCACGCTCACAAGGAATGCAAGTATTTTAAAATTCCGGCTACGCGGCCTGACTTCTGGGTTGAGAAACTGCAAGCCAATGTCGATCGAGACCAACGAGCCTTTGATGCGCTAACAGCCATGGGTTGGCGGGTTTTGTGTGTTTGGGAATGTGCCACTCGCGATCGAGAGACAGTCAAAACACTGTCCGACAGAATCACAGCATGGATCAACCAAGACACCCCGTGCGGGGAAATTGGTCGAGGGTGAGTAAGCCACCGAATCGTTTTTCTTATGTCAATAGCTTACTCTTCACGGGAAGCTAAGAATTTATAGATAACCTTTGCTATTTTTCGCGCCAATAAAGGAGGGACCGCATTTCCGATCTGTCCATACTGCTCTGTCCTGTTTCCTTCAAAGAAGTAATTATCCGGGAATGTTTGCAATCTTGCCGCCTCACGAACCGTGAGGCTTCGGCATTGGGCAGGATCAGGATGTATGTAGTAATGGCCATCCTTTTTGATGTGGGCCACAACTGTAGATGAAGGCGCACCGCCAAGCTGGACCCTAAATCGATCTGCAAAAGGAATGCTCTCCTTTTCGGCATTCATATGGTCAGGCATAAGTTTGGGTGGGAAGTCATACAGTGTAGGTGCATAACCTCTTTCTTTTGCGAAACAAGCCGCAAATAGATAGCGATGCAAATCCGAGCGCATATGGCTACGCGTTTCGTGTTGTAGCACTCCGCCTAGCCGGCTATCGAGATACCAAGAGCGCAATTCTTTGGGCATTTCTACACCAGGAGTCACTACCATAGGGATGAACGTTCCTCCCGAGGATGGTAATTTCTCTGCGGCCTCGACTGCGTTCTTCATCCGCGTTTCAATCTGGGTTCGTAAAGGCAAGCGCCACAAATTCAAACTCAATGGAGCTACTTTCATGACCCCGAGCCACGTCTTGTGCGAATCCGGCTCTTTGGAGATTCGACTACGCAGTGGCGGCAGACCCGACAATGCGGCATTTACGCTCGGCCTTGGAAAGGTTTTTCGTAACAAGAATCGTCGTGGATTCCTCATAAGTTCTGGTGTAGCCTCAACAACATCGGACCTGATGCCAAACAGAATCACACGGTGGCGGCTTTGTGGGATGCCATAATCGTCCGATTCAATTACGTAATCCCGCGGCTTCAGTTCATTGCCATCCACAACCAAAGAGCGAATCTGATAGCTGAGACCATTTTTGGGCGCGGACAAGTCGGCCAAAATGCGTTCAAAAATCTTGGACTCGCCATGCTTGGAACTAAGCATCCCCTTGACGTTTTCCATGACAAAGACCGATGGCTCAAATTCCTGAATGATCCGAAGATACTCTGTATACAGAAAATGCCTCTTATCGCTCTCAAACGCTTCCGGGTCCTTCCCCCTAAGGCGCGAGCGTCCAGCCATCGAGTAAGCCTGGCATGGCGGCCCGCCGATCAACACCCAATTTCTCTTGCCGCCTATACCTTCTTTTATCCAAGCATCAATAGTTTCATGGGGTGTCGCGCCTAACTCTGCACAGCGAGCCTCTTTCGAGGCTTCTTCCGCAGCGTCTTTAATCTCCGGGTGGCTCAAAAATTCTTCGCGAGTCATGCCCCCACGGACATACTCGTAATAGCTAGCAGGCGCATTGCCTTTGGGAAATTTCCGGAACAAAGCCCTCAACATCAAAGTTCGATGGGCAACCGGGTCTTTTTCGATGGAAACCTTAACGCCGAATCTTGGAAACCCATTTTCGTCCACAATGGAAGAAAATCCCTCACAAAGACCACCCGGACCGGCAAACAAGTCGATAACGGGAATTTTGCTACGCTGTGCCATCAATTTTTTCTTCATATCATTATTCCAAGGATCACTCAGACCCCCGATAGAACGGCGAATACCACAACCGCTACGCCACCACTCAAAATTTTTCAAAACCCATCATTTTATCTCATATCAATCACAACGTCGCGAACGATGTGGAGGCCAAAACACCGATGATGCCTCACAGAAACATAACCAATATGCAAAAGTAAAAAATGTAGCCTTTGCTCGCCTTAAGTTATTAGATCTATAATTTTTTGTCGTATTCGGCGCCCTATTCCTTATGGCTCTCTATGGTAGTCATCTGCCTATCCAAACCAAGCATGTATTCCGCCATCAAGTCAGCTTCCTTCACCACTGACTTGATGGCCATCGGGTCAGTGCTCACAGCCTTGATTCAGTGCTGGAAGTAGGCCGCGAGGTAATCAATTTGACGTTGGGACATTGACACACCTATCTCGGCACTGCGTCGCCGCGGGCCGGGCCAACTACGTGTGACTGTCGGGGGACATTGAATGAAACCGCAGAAAAAATTCATACCCACAAGAATTCTTAGCGCATAGATATTTTCATGAGAGCAATATTAGTAGGTTAAAATCATTCTTTTCGCTTGGCAAATCGTGTCCCGATTTTTAAGAGCGCCTATTGTGATTCGTGCAACCCCGAAGGAAGACATGGCTCCGTCCAACATGCAGCTCAAGCAACAACGACTCGACGCGTTGTTCGAAGAATGCCAACAGCACGTCTTCTCCCAGATTATCGGCCCATTCGGGCTATCGCCGGCCATGTTCGCCGACAAGGCCGGCGGCAATGTCACCACGGTCCAGAATTTCGAGAAAGGCATCGTCGCCACCGAAAGCGACAAGGCCTTGCACGACTCCCTCACAGAGGCATATGACCGTAGCAAGTATGAGCTGTCCCAAAAAGAATGGGCCATAAAGCGTGATGAACGGATCGCGCGTGGCGTGGATGAATACACCAATGAAGCGCTTTCGGCCAAACCAGAACTCGACCATTTCATCCCGATAAAAGAGGTAGCAACGAACGCCAAAATGCATTTGGCCCTCGGGGAAGTCAAAGACGGCAAGGTCTCGGTCGAGAAGATCAAGGCGCTGGTTAACGACGATGTGAATTTGGCCGTCACGGACATATCCATCAATCGTTCCAAGAAGGACCACGACGCGAAAGAATGGAGCGAGAAGGCGTCGACAGCGGACGCGGAAAAAAGCAACGCCGAGCGTTTCGCGATCGACCCCGACGCAGTGGCTAAGAAGCACGCCGAATCTAAAGAGAAATTCGAAGGTGAGACAAACTCCGCCATGTTCAAAAAACAGGGTGGCGAGCTTCTCAAAACTGGGGCCAAGCAAGCCTTGGCCATGGGCCTGAGGCAATCTCTAGGCATCCTGCTAACTGAGCTAGTCAACGGGCTGTTCAACGAATTCAAAATCATGATTAAGGAAGGCTTCGCGCTCGCGGAGAATATGTTAGCGGACATCGGAGAGCGGCTTGGACGAGTCGCTCGCTCAGTAACCAAGAAGCTGCCAGACGCATTCAGTGCACTCTTCGAAGGCGGCGCCAGCGGCTTCATGAGCAATCTGTTGACCTTTGTGATCAACTCCTTCGTCAGCACGGGCGAAAAGCTGGTTCGGGTGATACGCGACGGCCTGCTGGGTCTTTTCAAGGCCTTCAAGCTGATCGCGTTTCCTCCCAAGCACATAAGCCAGAGCGATGCTGCCCAACAAGGTTTGAAGATCTTGACGACTGTCGTCATCACGTCCTTGGGCGTCATGATCGAACAAAGTGCAATCACCTTCATGGCCACGATACCGTTCCTTAAGCCCTTGGCGGACATTGTCGCGCCGGTGCTGGTCGGGATCATGGTGGGCCTGCTTTCAGCCGTGGTGGCATATCAGATCGACCGGCTGTTCGACGCGTGCACCAATGCTGGCGACGAGCGCCGCCTCGATGAGTTAATTAAGGACTCGCAGCGCATCGAAGCGTTTGCCACCGCAATGGAGGAACAGATCGGCTTCTCGCTAGCGAACCTCAACAACTACGCGACATCCATCGAGCTTTACAAGGACATCGGAGCGTCCTTCGGATCCGCAAGCAACGACGCTAATCTCATGCGGCTGAGCTTGGAAGCGAGCAATGCGGAGATGGCGCTCCAAATCGAAAGCACGACGGCGACGGTGGCTTACATCGAATCCTCGCAGCTCGAAATCGAACGCTTCTTGAAACATATGTGATTCGATCTACCTAGTCGCCAAGTCACTGAGACGCCTCAGAAAAAATCTCCAATGCAAACATCATCCGTTCCATCCACGCCACCGTCCGACAGTGCCTATGAATCTACTACTCCTAGGACTGACCTCGCTCTAAGTGAAATGCAAATCGTCGAAGCGTTTTCGAACCTCACTGTGCCAGCGGATATTTTAAGAAACAGCAACGTTCCGCAAATGGTCGAGGACATGAGGTCCACGAAAAAGCGTTTGGAAACCTCGGAGGAAAGGTTGAGCCAACTCCGCAGAGAGAAAAACGACGGCAATTTCATCTCGAACATATGGAATGACCGAAGCGATCAGATCGACGACGCCAAGGACAACGTGAACAATGAGTTCCGAAAGCTCGGTGTGCTCTCCTCAAATCTCCTGATACTTAATACGGCCATGGCCAAGATCATGAATGGTCAGCAAAAGGCATTGCAAGGTCAACAGATCGCTCTAGATCACCAAGCCCGCGACATAAAGACGCAGAATAGCGACATCAAGGGACACCAAGAGCTTCATGCGAACACGCTACGCGAATTCCGTAAAGTGGTCGACTCTTTGCAAGAAACCAAATGTCTGACGCAGGCTCAAGCACTCGAGCTTATTAAATGCACGCAAAAGGTGGCTGAATCCGAGAGGGCTATGGTTAAATCTCATGAGCTCCTCATGGACAAAGTCGAGGAACGGCTGCGACGTATCTCTAGCGACTGGACAGAAATTGTAGCCAACCGGCTTGCTCAATTCGACCACGTCCATAAGGATATCGAAATCCGCGTAGCAGAGCGTTTGGCCATGAGCGAAACCAACGCACGAGATAAGTTTGTCGAAGTGGAGGCTTTGCACCACGAACTCTATGTGAAACTCGAATTTATGGCCGAACGCGAAGCCGGACTTTCAAAAGAACTTGAAACACAGCGTAAAGGCATCCGCACGCATCAGATTATCCTCGCACTGGAAGGCGTGGCGATTGTCTTGCTTTTCATTTGGATAGCTATTGGCCAGCGCACTCTTCCGTCGTAACCGGTGCTAACGGAATAAGATTCGCAATATATACCAGTCTACCCTATTGCGCACCTCGTTATACACAAGTAGTTGGCACGTTATCCAGAACTGCTTTGCACGAAAAATCCGCCTAAATTTTGAGCAATTTTAGCCTGAAATCGTAAAAGTATACCATTTTCGCATTGGTAGCATTGCTGGCATGAGTGTATCCAGGATGCTGTAACTTATTGATTTTTAATACGAAAAAAGTTGTGTATAACGAGGTGGGTTCAAGGGTGTAGCACGAAGTGACTCACTTATTAGTTAACCATAATTTATTTTTCTGTATTATATTTTTAACTTTATAATGCAGGATGCTGCATTTATCTAATCTTGTAAGAAGTGCGAATTTTAAAAATGAAAGTTCCAATATGAAGGCGAAATCTGTTTTTATTTTTAGTTTTCTATTTTTAGCGAATATAGTTGCTTTATTTTATGCGGTTAGAGTAAACCAGAGCTTCTCCTCCTTTGAATTATTGGCCAACATAATCATAATAACCGGCGCCACCATTATTTTTAGGGGCGTCGCAATGAGCAAAAAAGAAAGGGATGAATTATTTGAAATAGGGAGTGATGATAAACACTTCTACGTTTCAAAAGAAGAATTTCTACGTTTTAAAATTGAGCTAATGAAAAAAATGGACGCCCCTCAAGGGGCATTAGATAAAAAGGATCATGATCTTCAAATGCTTCTTGCCAATCCCCCAAAGTATTTCTCCAACGAAAAACTTTCTTCACTTTTTCTTGAGGCGGAGGATTTCGCTGAGGGAGGCACACTTTTAGTCGTAGTGGGAACTTTATTGTTAATGTTTTTATCTAATTTTTCAAAAATTCATGAAGAAAAAGAGAAGATTTTAGAAAAATCAAAGATGGAACAGTCTTCTGGGAAATCCTGCATTGCCACTCAAGTTCAAACGATAGATTCTGCAAAAAAAACTGACGAAAATTAACAGTCAAAAAAGCGAAATAAAGGCAATTAACAAACAAGCTATTGCCAAGATGAACGAATACCAATTTAATAGAGCATATCTGTGTTTGCGATAGCTTTTGAAATTTGTTTTTTTCATAATCTCATTAAGTAAAATAGAAAGCAGATCTTGAAAACCGGCAGTGTTTTTTTCTGCGGTTATGTTTTTGAAATTGATCAATTTCGTCTGCACCGAGCAATCAACATCTCAAACTGACAGTCAATGTCAAGCCCTCTCTCCAATAAGTCGAAAATGAGATATGAGCCGACAATGCAAGACAACCGACGCAAGCACGCAGCACGCGCTCGCTGCCATGGGCGACGCGAGCCATTTTTTGAGCTTCGAGAAGCCCCCTTCCAGCACCTGCCTTTGGCGGTTTGCCGCAGCCCAAAACCTGTCGAAAATCCAGCGATGAACAAAACATCCAGCGGCAGCAGATCCTGCCGGACCTAGGCCGACACGTAGCCCGAGCCCGCGAAGCATGTGCCGCAAATACCTCGCAGCATTCCGCCCTTAGGGGTCAAATCGTGGACGCTCCCTCCTGACCAACGATTTCGCCTGCCCTGTTGAACAAGACGTGCATGCAGCTTGCAGCCCAACCACATCCCTTTGTGGCTATTGCTTATGCGCGCATTCGGGCGCATGCATTTGAGGTTGTTTTTAAGCCTATGGGGGGCGATTCTGGTGGAGTCGATGGCGTAGACGGAATTGCGATCTATGGGCTTTGCAAAGTCGGCGTGAATAGAGTCGACAAGATACGCCTCGGTCTGCGAGGGCCCTGAGGCGCAGGTGGCGTAGAGCGGAAATTAGGGAACATGGCAGCGAGCTCCGGCCGTTGAAGAACAAGAACATAATGAGGGACTGGCCGCTGCTACGCTAAACAGCATATGCAGACAGGTGGCCTCGGAGAGGCGAAGCTTTCGATTCTTGTTTCTCTGCGCCGGGAGCAGACACCGCACCCGATGCTCCGCGCGCGCTACTCCGACCTAGCATAGGAGATGGGGAAAATCTGGAACAAGAGCCACCCCGGCGAAACGCCGATCGCCCTGCTCCGTGCACTCGCGCAGTGCGCCGTCGGTGCCCCCTTGGACTCAATCAAGCTGCACGATCCAGCCCGTCTCTTGAAGCTGCTGCAAGCGTTGCGGTTCTTGGAGAAAGTGTTGGGCCTTGCGATCTCTATTAAAGACAAAGCGCTGATCGACCGAACCAAGACGACCACCTTCGAATCAATCGAGTGATCTGATAGCAGGGAACAGCCGCTAACAATTGCGATCATATTCCATGATCCATTCCTTGTGAACTTCCATTGAAGTCATTTGAATTTCCAACCCAAGCATATATTCTGCCATTAGCTCGGCATCTTTCGCTGCAGAGAAAATGGCCATCGGATCAGTGCTCACAGCCTTGATCCAGTGTTGAAGGTAGGCCGCGTGGTTGTCGATGTGGCTTTGAGACATTGGCACGCCTGTCTCGGCCGCCAGGATCGCCGAGCAGATCTCCGCCCTCAGCTCTTCCACGGCATATGCCTCGTCGCCCCAACGCTTGGCGATCGCCTCCTGCCGGTCCAGCCGCTTCTTGTGCAACGTGCTGTGCGCCCCCTCGTGAAGGGCCGTCGCATAGTAGTCATAGACGCTATGGAATGACTTTTTGGCCGGCAGACGTATTTCATCCAGGGCCGGCACGTAGCATGCATCGGTGCCACCATGAACGACGAGTAAGCCCGTCTTTTCTTTGAGAGCCTGGATCACCGCCTCCGCCCGGGCAACAGGATCGAACAGCTTTTCAGATGGGGCTTCAAGAGGTGGCACGCCATCCATTTGCTGAGCATTGAAGACGACGTATCGGCGCAGCGCGAAAGCCTTGCGCTCGGCCTCACCTGGCTGCGCATTCCGCGCGCCTGAAAGTCCACCGCCCCCGCCTGCCCCTCCACTTCGCCCTCCACTTCCACTTCCGGCATTTGCATTTGCATTGGCATTTGCATTAGATCTGACGCTGTCGGCATGCTGCCGATTGCCAGCCGAAGAGCTTTGATGTGCATCCGGGCTTGCAGATTTCCCGACTTCAACCAACTTCACGATCGGGGTCCCTTTCTCGCCACGCCTGACCTGCCAGCCATTTGCTTGCGCTTGCTGATAGGTTGCCCACCGAGGATCGGAGCGTCCCTCAGCATCAAGACAGCTCCCCAAAGCAAGCAGCAGCCTATTTATGCCTCGATATCCGTTGTTCGTGGCGAGATTCACTGGCCTGAGAGCTTGCGCCGCCCAAGGTCTTTGCCAGGGGGTATTCCCGTTCTTCATCGCTTCAATCAGTGTGAGAGCGATCTCAGATTTCACGTCTGCTTTACTCCCAACATTTTCGCCTGCAGAGCGAGCATGTCCGTTAGATTGCACAGCTGGGTTTTCGACACGCATGTGTCACCTCTTATTTTTGCCACTATGAAAACCTGATCAGATCGTCCTCCCCCTACATCACAAAGACCTATTGGGGATCAATATCCTGATGGCCCCCCTTCTGGTCCTGGGAAAACGCGCGCGGCGCTAGGCTTGCCCCGCAAATTCTTTGATGAACTCGATCCATATGCACCTGGTCCATTAGTATTTTTCGGATCACATTTTCCAGTTCCCGCGACAAGCTGGCTCGCTCCACACAGCCACGTTCCTTTAACTTGCTGTGCAAGTAAACGCAAAGTTCCAGCTTTACAAAAAGCATCCCCGCGTATTTTTCCTTGTCAGCTTGCTGATCTTGAATGCAGCTCTTTCGAAATTTAGTATTGAGCTCGTCAATGGGGGCTTCCTCTTCAATAGGGGCTTCAATGGGCGCGCCAATACCTGCTTGGTCACTTGAAGACGCCAAATCCTGGTCGTTGCCCAAGTCCCCAACAAGGTCGACATCCAGATCAGCTAGGACCTCGTCCTCGTTAGAAATGGCTTGAGTGGCTAACGAGGCACCTCGTGGGCTTTCGCGCACCTCCGCAAGGCACAGCCTTTTGATGATGAAACCCGAGCAATTGAAACCGTTTTCTAGTGTTGAGTTCATTTTTTTCATCAAACCTCCCATACAGCATATTTTCGACATCCAACACCTGGCTTCTTGCTCCGGCCCTGCCCCCCTACCGCCTTCGCCGCTGATGCTGGCCACGTCCCGCACCATTCCTTGCGGCCCTTGCCGGCAGCATTGGATATGCTTCTTCCGTTAAGCTATGCACGGGACTGCTTTGGCGCCTGGTTATTCGCCGACTGCTTGCCGGGAAATTGGCATGACTGCGACGAACGGCCGCCGCCATCGTTCGGCCAAAGATGCAAATTCATCAGTCATTGAGCGCATCGCTCCTCGCATCGCAAGTCTTTTTGGATGCCCTCTTTTTTTTAAGATCAAGAGTTTCATTCAGCATTGCTGACAGCTCCTCCACGCTGGGCAAGTCGTGCAAATCGCTGGGCAGCTCATTGCTCACCGGCTCAATTTTGGTCAATGGCGCAAGTTCCGGGCGAAAATCTGTCCTCGATGCTGGCAAGTCAACGCTGGCTCCAAGTGGGACACGGGAAAAAGCGAACGAGCCAGACGAATCGGGATAAAAAGTGTTTGGCTCCGTGTGCCCGGCTGGAATTCGAGCCGTGCCTGCTGCTGGCACTGCTGATGCAGGAGCTGCCACTGAGGCTGTGCCAGAGATTGGAGTTGCCTTTGCGGCTGGCGATATTGTTGCAAATGGGGTTGCGGCTAGGGTTTCTGCTGGGGTTGCGGCTGGGATTGGAGCTGCGGCTAGGGTTGATGCTGCGATCGGGGCCGGGGAGGATGCCGCAGGGCTGCCAACAAAGCCCGCACCTCGGCTGACATCTTGAGTCCATGCAGCCGGCACGTGAGCAGCCCGCGCCTTTTTCATCTTGTAATGGGGCCAGAACAGCTCGTATGCTTGGCCACCGGTAAAGAGCGCCAGGCGAACACCTTGGCCATCGGGGGTTGGGCCGAGGCGGGAACCCAGCTCCGATGGCTTGTAGATGGCAATTTCGTCCCGTGCGAACGAAAGCGTCGTCGAGCTCCCTGAGCCACTCCCTCCATTACCAGCATAGGAAATATTCGATCGCTCAACCTCCCTTGAGCCCAAAGCTTTGCACATCTGCTCCGCGGTGTCTCCCTGCATGAGCTGCCCGACCAGGACCGTGCCGGCCATCGACACCATCGCCTTCACCATGAGCGCTCCATGGATCTCCTCTAGCTGCGCCAAGTCCTGGCAAGCCAAAATGCAGCGCACGCCCCGCGAGCGGCCGACCTCCAAGAGCGGCCGGATCGGCACTTTGCCCATTTGCGCCGACTCATCGGCGATGATCCACAGCTTGCGGCTCTCGTCGTCGTCCATCTCCACGCTATTCACGATCGCCGAGACGGTGCCAATGATGCCCTCCAAGTAGCCCTTGGTAAGTTCCGGATAAGCGCCATGCCCTTGCAGAATGATTTGCCGGCGTGCTCCGCGGGAATTCCCCCCTCCACCCTTCCGGCCATCTGCCCCCTCAACTGGCCCGCAGCCCTTCCCAGCACTTTGCCTGCCCACGGCCTCCTCAACACCGCAGCCCCCTTCACCGCCATGTGTCCCACCATGCGCCCATTCCACAAAGCTAATGCGGCGATCCTCCGGTGTTTCGCCCCAAGCCTCAGCCAGGTCAAAGATCGACGCGCAAAACGAGGACAGATTGATCAAAATGCCCTGCGTAGTGACTGACGCCCTCTCCACCGACCGCATTGCCTCTGGATGGCACGCCTCCATAATTTTCAGAATATTGGCCTGCGGAATGGACATCATTTCAGCCAGCTCGCGCCATCCCCACCCATTCCCTCGCGTCGTCTTTAAATAGATCATGAAGCCGACCACGATCTGCCGCGCCGCGTTGGACCACATCGGGTCCTGGGCCTCCTTGATCATCGCTGCGGCGAACCGCCGCATGTCCCCGATGTTCCGCATGTCCTTGGCGATGTCCCACGCCAGGGACCGGGCATCCCACGGCGCCATGATCTCGGGCTCGCCAAATCCCTTTGTGAACTCTCCCTTGGGATCGAAAAGGAGCAAGCTCTCGCCCGCATCGATCACGGCCTGAATCATTGGCTTGAGTGCCGTCGACTTGCCAGAGCCCACGCCTCCCACTACCAGGACGTGCCTAGTCCACATGTCCGCTGGATAAGGCACATCCGGGGCAATGGGGTGATCAGGCCTGCGCTTGACCTGGTCCGCGAGCATCAGATTCAGTGCCTCGGCCGCTTGGGCGCCCACATGGCGCGCCGATCCTCTCAGCACAAGCAGGCCATTGCGCGGAGCGAGGTAGATTTTCGCCAGGAACACTGCGGGCAGGCACGCGACCCACAGCGCAAACATCAAGCGAGAGATCAGAGCAATTCTATCCCCCGCAGACAGCGATTCCAGAAATTGGGCATAGCTGCGGGCCGCATCTGAAAATGCCCAACTCCAAACGCCATGCAAGGCCGAGCGAATGAGATAGCTGAAGTGGAGCGAAATGGCGCCCGGAGGGTCATTCAGCCAGGGCAACGTCCGCCAAGACAACATCAGCGCCAAAATCCCGAGAAAAGCTCCAAGCGTAGCGCTGGCGCCAATCCACCCCACCACATTCACCCGCCCCACCGAAGGCGCGGCCGGGGCTGAAATGCCCCAATCAAATTCAGTCCGACCATTGTCGCTGTTCATCGCTTCTCCCAATGCCAATCAGGGCACTGCGGAGGGAAATTAGCTTCGGACATCGGCGCCGGCCGTCTTGACGAGCGGCCAACGCCGCCGCTGATCAGACAAACAAATCCGGCTAGGCAGAAGACGCTTCCAAGTTGCAGTCGAAGGCAGGAAGACAATCACTCCCGGAGGAAGCAATGACAGCAATGACTCAATATGGAACGCCAGAAGAAACGATGCTCGCTTATACCAACATCAGCGCCCGCGAAAGGCAAATCTTGCAAGGAGTGGCCAGAAGATACATAAAGGGAACTCATTTCACCGAGCCCCTGGATCTGATGCATGAGGCTCTATACCTGACGGTGGAGCAGCGCCGCCGCTGGCCCAAAAGCGTTAATTTTGAAATCTACATGGTCATGACCATGCGCAGCATTGCCGGCGCCGATCGCAACAAGCAGTTGACGCAGGCGGCATCGGGCATTCCCGTCGAAGACATTCTTGAATGGTCTTTCCTGGGCGAGAACTTTCACATCTCCGCCGAAGAGACTGTCCTTCGCGCCGAAGAGCGCTTGGCTGATAGCATCTCCACCAAGACGATATTAGGCCAGCTACGCGCCGGGGCCGACAAAGTCGCGGGGGACGTTCTTGCATGCCTTCTGTCGGACATGCCTGCCCGAGAAATCAGATCCTCGCTCGGCCTCAGCGTTGGCGCGTATGACGCGGCAAGAAAGCGGGTCTTGCGAAAATTCAAAAAGTCGGAGAGACTCTGATCCGGCTGTGACGGCAGAAGCACTCTCGCAGCCGCTCACACCACGCCGAGGTCGCGGCGCATGGCGAAACGAAGAGGCTCTCTCCGATGATTCGAAACACTAAGAAAAATGGCGCGGGTAAGCCCGCGCCCCGCTCAAACCCAAGCAAGGCCAAGCCCGCAAGCGCCGGGCTATCGCCACTCGAGGCGTTCATTATTGCCAGTGGTGACTTCTCGGCCGACGACATTGCTTCAATGACGAGCGACGATACCTCGCATCATGAGGAAACATCTGCGGAAGCGCCGTTGGAGGCCTATAAGCACTGGCTCAGCGCCATAAAAAACCAAGATCACGATACCTCCCCGATTCACCAGGATTCCTCTCCAATTCAAATTCCCTCAACTAGGATAACTGGCCAATCCGCAGAGGAAAGGCGCCTAGCGCGCATGGCCTCAGCAATCATGCATGCAAAAAAACAAGTTCGCATCATCGGCAATTCAATGAGCGAGCTTGGAATCAAGGACGGCGACATGGTCGATGTTGAGCTCAATGCAGAGCCCAAGGATGGCGACATCGTGTGCGCAGATGTCGTTGGCGTAGGCCGCGTGGTGAGAACACTCAAGATCATCGGTGGCGCATATGTCTTGGTCGCCTCGAGCCCAGCATTTGAAGCCATTCCCGTGCTTGAGGAGTCAGACATGCGCATTCTCGGCGTGATCGTAGGCTTCCCCAGCCACAACAGCCGCAGTTTCCACTAGGCCTTGCCTACCCCGCCATTGCCTTGCATGCCTACCACCTGTTTTTAGATGGACTCCTGCGTCCCGGAGATACTCATGAGTTTTGCTCCGAAAAGCCTCAGAATTTATTGCATTTTTTGGCTCTTAAGAGAATTTGACCATCAACAGCAATAAGACAAGAGTTGTCAATCTTCGGCCAAGTCTGGTTATAAGCATGGCGGAACGGAAGGCTCTTATTTACCACGGTTAGTCAGGCCGGATAAGATTAAAAAGGCTTTGAGGCAAACTTCCGAAGTAGCGCTGAGAAATATGGATGGCCCGGCTTATACGAGAAATTTTTTTCGTTCAAAAACGGAATATGATTCTTCGAATAGCCGAAAATAGTCAAGATATGAGCACTAATTTTCATATAATGCAGTGCTTGTTCGGAGTCGGAGCCGCTTAAATTACGAATCAACGAAAACGGTGTTTTCACAGTGCCAATTGTTATGTAAGTTGGACCACAGTGGTAATGCCAAGCGTTAGAATTTTTATAAATCGTAGCAGTAGATATAACTGAAAGCGAATGCCGACAAATCCAAGACTCCTTGTTTGTGCCTTCGAAGTCTTTTTGCTGGGACAAATCGGAAATGAACTGAGCAACCCTCGCCTTCTCAGTAGTATTCAAATTATTCCAGTCCGTTGCGAATGGTGTATTTTTGGTTCCGCCACGAAATTCATCGTGAAACCGCACTTTCGAAAAACCCATCAGCAAGCTTTCACGCTAGTCATGGCATTGATCATGGCTAGAACCTCTTGAGGCGAAATGGGCGAACTAATGTCAATTTCACACGCGGGAGCGTCACATGGGGCTGAGTTGATACGACGCTCGAATTCAACAGAGGCGTCCTTCATCTGCATAGCTAAACGCTCGCGCCGAGCTTGCATGGTTGCAAGCTTAACATTCTGCCCCCAGGCAGTTGGCAATCCTGAACTCAGCTTCAACCCATTGATTCCTTCGAAACGCGAGATCGTGCCAGCATGTGAATCACTAAATTTTTTAATCATGGACCACCTCCAAAGATCTTGTAACAGTATATCATGGCGCAGTCAACGGCTGAAGGTGGCGAGTGTCTCCACTGAGCCGAAATGCTACAACTAGGGTTGGAACTATGGTCAACTTAGCTCTGGCGGCGCCGAAAAAATGTAGACCGCTTTTTTACATTGTGACGAAACCTCTCAGAAGGTTACTCCCAAGCCTTGATATTTATCAATAAAGCAACATTTTCAGCTTAACCTCTTGCTACTATACATGATTCAAAACAGCCAGAATCCGCTACTCATTCTAGTCTCAGCCTTAGACAAGCCACACTTTGTCATCGTGTAGAGTGTCCGCAACGGCGTCCCCCGACACCGTCGAAAATCAAAGCATAATTGGACTAGCCCGCAAAAGAAGCACTCTTGCGGACTAGTCCACTACCTAAGTCACGAATCAGCGTCCCGGCCGAAAGCCAGTCCCGCGTTTGCCGTTGCCGGCCAATCCCAAGGTAGCCATGGCGTCCTCGACGATCGATGCTGCCCGCGCCCGCGCCATGACCTCCTCTTTCATCTGGCGAGCGTGGGCGGTCTCTTCCTGCTCGTTTTTTTCGCGCGCCTCGGTCTCGGCAGCCTCCAATGCCGAAAGGCAATCGCGCGCGCAATACCACTCGACCAGGTCGTCTATGCAGACCATAGGGGTGAAATTAAAGATCTGATAGGGAATGAAAAATTGCCTATTACGAATTAGTCTCCAAATCGTCGATGCTGAAATACCCAGGATGCGGGCCAGCTTGGTGACGTTGATGAACGCTG
Organism: Janthinobacterium algoris; assembly: GCF_051380935.1. NCBI lineage: Bacteria > Pseudomonadati > Pseudomonadota > Betaproteobacteria > Burkholderiales > Oxalobacteraceae > Janthinobacterium > Janthinobacterium algoris. Next base: position 325,819 of record NZ_JBNYXZ010000002.1, read on the forward strand.
ATTCCACCTGATAATCCTTGATGATCATAAGCTTAACGCGCATGCGCTCAGCTTCCGCAATGTCTGCAAGCGAGGGGTTGTCGGCGGCGTCATCTTTTGAGCAGTCACATTGTCCTACGCAATTGCATTGTTTTCCATAAAAGCAGCTCATCTTTTCTCCGTTGAGTGGCCGTGGCCGGTTGGCTGCGGCAGCCAATAGCACTGCAAACGAAGGGGAATTTCGGCCAACAGGCAGACAGACGGCGACTTGGTGCCGCCTGTCCATCGCAAGGCATTGAGCGGAAGATCCGCCCACGGCCCGGCAAGCTTTAAAAGGCCAGTTGCCTCCTGCTTGCGGAAGACGCGGCGGAATGCAGCATCTGGCCAACGGCGCTTTCCGCTTCAGAAAGCTGACGAGGCCAATGAACCGACGCGACGAAAACATGCTCAACCACTACGGAAAAGATGGCGCTCCATTGGACGCCTTGGCGCCAGAAGACGACTGGGACCTTCCTCAGCCGCCTCGGCAGCCGCCAAGACGCGACGACCTACCTCCCCCGCCGATCAAGCACGAGCAGTCGCCAGTATCAGGGGAAATTGCACGACCCGTGATTGAAAATGTGCCATCGCGCCTGCCAAGCCAAAGAGGCCTCGACCGATGTCCCGCATTCATGGTTAGAAGCGCCCTTTTCCGGGCTGGCAGGATCGTCTTAGGGGTAAGCCACGATGGCCCTGTAAAGGGACAAGGAAGCTATGATTTGACGCTGTCGGGGGAACGGCTGTATATGCGGGACAAACAGCTGTGGCAAGCGGTGATCAGCATCGTCAAACGAGCGCCTCGCCACGATGTTCCTATACGGATTGAGTTGGCGGCGATCGCAACACTGATGGGTTCATCCGACCACTGCGGCGGAGCCCTGAGGCGAATCTGGCAAAGCGTGGAAAGATTGTCGCGTGCAGCCATTCAGGTGAAGCTTAGCGACGGTCAAGTCCACGAGGGCAAGCTGCTCTCGGCCGCATATCGTCAAGAAAAGAAGTATTTCGTTGAGCTGGACATGCAATGGATGGCCGCGGCCATGTGCTTGGATTATCAATTCAAAATAGACTGCGAGCGCCGCAACGGACTGGCCACCTCGCTAGCTCAGTGGCTTCATGATTTTTTGTCGACTCACCAAAGTTCTCCGGGCCTCTCGGTCGGCTACCTGCGTTCACTGTGCGGCTTCGATGGACAAAATAGGAAATTTCCGGCGGCGATTCGCACCGCCCTGAGCGAGCTGAAAATCTCCGCAGCTGCGCTTGTCGCAGACTTTGAGATTATCAAAAACGGCAGATCCAGCGACGCTTGGACTGTAGTCATTGTGCGCGGCCCAGAACAGCCATCATTCTCCGGTCCGTCATCGCCCAAAGCCTTCGACGGGATGGAAAGCCTATGTATTCCAAAGTGCCGCAGGGTCGCGCTTTGAATGTCCGACCTGGCTTACCGGAATCTGCTCATCGACAAGCCAGGCTGACGGGTTTAACGGAGCAGATGACTTTGCGAATGCTCGCCATCTCGGGTGTAACTGGGAGGTTTCTCGGGTTTAAGGGCGAAGTTCAGCCAGACAGCTCGGGTTTAACCGGGAAGATGCTCGAGTTTAACCAGGAAGGTCCTCGGGTTTAACTGGGACGCACGGCCCACATCTATAGATGTTAATAAATATAAAAATAAAAGACCGTCGACTGCGGCCTTGCCTTGGGCAAGCCGCGTCTAGCCTATATACCCAGTTCCAAGCTTCCGCGGCGCCATCGCCGCGAATTTATTGGAATCCAAACCCCGTGCGATAAACGAAAACCAACGCTCGACCAGATCTAAGGATGTGTCGATAAATACCGCTTGTCCGAAACTTTTCCGCTGCAGCGGACTGCAGCGGGAAAAACATTTGCTCTAAATACTCCAAAAAATGTGCAATACAAGACGTTTTGGTGCTCAAAAGGCCATATTTTGTTGCAACGGAACGTGTTTTCTGTCTTTCTAGCAGGAATTTGGTGCCAGTGGCAGTAGATATTTTGACAATGCTTCAAAAGAAAGCGTATCCGCAAACCCTTGCAAGCTCTGGTCGTTTACGAGATCGGTTCTACGCGGATGGCAGCGCCACGAGCGCGCTGCAAGAATGCTGTTCTAAGCCCTGACAAACGGGCGGCTGAAAAGCCCTCTCGTCGGCAATGAACAGATCCACTTTCGAAGCCAAACCAAGGAGAAAAAAATGGCCACCATCGTAGAACGACCACGCAAGAACAAACCAAGCACCTGGCAAGCAACGGTTAGAGTCAAGGGACAACAAACCGTAACAAAAACTTTTGAAACCCGGGATAAAGCGGATGAGTTCGCGCAGCGCGTAGAGTGCGAGCTAAAAAAGCTTGCACTTATAGAAGAAAAGAGAAAGGCGCGCCTTAAGCCAAAGCAAGCATCACTTGAAGGTTTGCTTGATGAGAGCTTGGTCGATATTTTGGAAAAATACCTCGACAGCAGCGATTCGCCTGACAGACAAAAGCGAAATCTACCGACGATTATAAAATTTGTCCGCCGCATTGGCGGTAATTCTCTGCATCAAATCACATCTTCTTGGAACAAAAAATACGTCGAACGTCTGCGAAGGGAAAAAACAAACCGAAAAACCGTTTTCTCCTACGCGACAATTTTTATTCATTTGCAGATCATGGCGAATGCCTGCAAGTGGAGGGCCGAGAGTTTAAATATTCCCACCCCTGAACTCAACTTTTCAAAAAAACACTTCCCCAAGCATTGGGAAAACAAGCGTTCACGAAGGCTTTCTGCAGAAGAGCAAATACGTCTAGAGGCGACCCTTGCCAAACACGGAGCCCCCTCAAAAACGCAATGGCTCCTACTAATGCGACTAGCCATGGAGACAGGTGCTCGCCTTCAAGAGCTCGTTCTCGCGGATTGGGCCGAATTTGAACTACCTAGGAAGTTGTGGACCATACCTGCCGCCAAAACCAAGTGTAATAAGGAGCGCGCTGTTCCACTTTCCTCCTTGGCATTAGACTATATGAGGGAACTGGAGAGCGAAGCACTTGATGGCAATACCCGTGTATTTCACCGGCTAGGCCAGCCGCTTAGCGTCTCCGCAGGGTTCCACAAGTTCGTGAAAAAGACGGGACTGATTGATTTTAGATTCCATGACCTTCGCCACGAAGCGATCAGTCGGATGGTGCTCTACAAGCGCAAGCTGTCAGTCTTTGAAATCATGGCGATTGTTGGCCATAGCGATCTGTCCATGCTGGTCCGATACGCAAATCTTAGGGGCGATGAGCTCGCCGAACGGATGGATTAACGCTCAGCTTGGGGTGGCTTCCCAGCCACCCTTGTTTTCGCCCCTTTCTGAGCAAAGAAATTTGAAAAGCAAAGCGCCAAAAGCGAGCCAGCTTGCTATTCAATAGGGAGGTGTCATTTGCTTTCAATCACGAAAATAAATTCTGCATCGAACCAAGCTAGGAAGGGGCACGGCGCCAAGGGCTACCTTCATTATCTTGGAGGCCCCACTGATACCACACGCCAGCGGGGAGACTTTGACGATTATGCTCGGGGTCGGGATGAGGACTTGGGGCCGCCGCCATTCTGGGCCGGTGGCGGAGCACCGCTGCTTGGGCTCTCCGGCCTGGCAGAGCGCGAGCATGTAGAACGCTTGGCCAAAGGATTCCATCCGCTTACCGGAGAGGCATTGGTCAAGGGAGCCGGCGACAACCATGTCATGGGGCTCGACATGACCTTCTCGGCGGTCAAGGATGTTTCCGCGATATTTGCCGCCGCAGACAGAGGGACGCGCGACGTGCTCATCGCTTGCTTGCAGGACTCGGCAAAAAGCGCTCTGGCCCATGTTGAGAAACACTCGATCACCAGGCACGGCCAAGGCGGCAGAGTAAAGCAGCAGGCGGGGGCCACGATTTCAGCATGCTATACGCATTTCAGCAGCCGCGCCGGCGAACCTCAGTTGCATATCCACGGCTTCTTCTTCAACTTGGCCAATCGCAAAAATAGCGAGGAATGGAGCGCCTTGGAACACCGCGCCCAGTTTGAGGCGAAGATTGCCACCGGCATTCTCTTTCGCGTCGAGCTCGCGAGCCGGCTGCGGCGCCTTGGCTTCGAAGTGGAGCCAGCAGGCCCCTACTTTACAATTCGCGGAATCGACCAGGCACAACGGGATGCCATGTCGACGCGCTCCAAGCAAATTGCAGAATATGTGCGCGAATGCGGCATGCTTGAAGCGGATGGCGCTGTCGCGCGGGAAATTGCCGCCCTCAACACCCGCTCCGCCAAGGCCGAGCCCTCGCTGCCGGTTCTACTTGAAAGCTTCAAGGAAATGGCCGCAAAGCTGGGCTTGACGCCAGAAGCCGTCGCCTCGATGCGAACCGGCTACGACAAGCCTGCGCAGCCTGACATTGAAACACCTTTTAAAATTGATCGCGATGCAGTCTTGGCCGAGCTTTTGGAGAGCCAATCGTGCGCGACCGCCCAAGACGCCCTCGCCCTCGTCTGCGAAAAGGCCATGGGCCACTGGAACGCGGAGGAATGCCTGGCGGAGCTCGAAAAGTTCCTGGCTCACTACAATGTCGTTCAGCTGGGCCGCACTGAGCATCTCACAGAGATCTTCACTTCGAAGGCCACCCTAGATCTTGAAGCCTCGATCAGCGCCTCGGTGGAGCGGCTCTCCTTGGATCGATCGCACCAGGTCGCCCGCTCCATCGTCGGCCATGAGTTCGACCGCCTGGAACAGGAGCTCAAAGACAAGCTGGGAGTCGGCGTCTCCCTGGACCAACAGCGCGCCGCGGCCCTGCACATCGCCTGCGACACTGGCAGGCATGCCTTTGTGGAGGGATGGGCAGGCACGGGCAAGACGACGCTCTTGAAAGCCTTGGGCGTGGCATATGCGGCCGCAGGGTTTAACGTTTCTGGCTGCTGCCAGTCGGCCGCGGCGAGCTTGAACCTGGCGCGAGAGGCGGACATCCCTTCGCGCACGATCGCCAGCCTGCTCCTGTCGCTTCAGAAGGGCAGAATGAAACTCGATTCCAAAAGCATCTTGATCCTCGACGAGGCTGGCATGGTCGGATCGCGCGAGTTTGGCCTCCTGCAAGCCGAGGCCATCAAGGCCGGCGCGAAGCTGGTCTCGGTCGGCGATGCCAAGCAGTTGCAGCCTATTGACGCGGGCGGGATCTTTCGGGCGCTAGCCATCCGCCACGGCAAGGCCGAGATTTCCAACATCCAGAGACAGCGGACCGACTTCTCCCCCCTGCTCAATTGGCTCGAAGCGCGCGGGAATCTGTCGAAGAGTCAAATCCAGGCCTTGCGCGAGGCGCCGGAGGAGGCGCGGCTGCAGGCCCTCGAATCGATTTGCTCGGGCGACGCCAAGCTGGCGCGGGCCTTTGAAAAATGGAGGGACCGCTACGATTTCGAATGGATGCGCAAGGCCGTGGAGCTCTTCGCCACGGGCGAGGCACGCGCCGGCTTGGAGATGCTTGACGAGCGCGGACGCCTTAAATTGGTTTCGGGGCACTCCGCCACAGTTGCCCAGTTGATCGAGGCATGGGACCAGGACAAGGCCGCATTGCCGCAGAAGGCGATCATTGCCGGCACGCGCGCCGAGGTCGCGGAGCTCAATGCCAAGGCGCGGGCGACTCTTATCGAAAGGGGCATCGTTCGCGATGCGGATGGAATTGAGGCCGAGATCATCCACCGCGACGACACTACCGACATCAAGCGCTTCGCGCCTGGCGATCGAATCGTCTTTACCAAAAATGACAGGTCGCTGGGCATTTCAAATGGCGTGGCGGCCAGCATTGCGGTAATTGAGCGCGCCGCGGCCGGCGTCATGCTCGTGGTAGAGCTCGACGAGCCAAACGAGCGCCAAGAAAAGATCGTTCGCATACCCGCGTCGTTGGGGCGCTTTGACCATGCCTTTTGCCTGACGAATCACAAGAGCCAAGGGCGCACATTCGAATCGGCCTATGTCCTCGTGAATCCACGCATGGCGGATCGCGAATGGAGCTATGTTGCCGCCAGCCGCTCCCGCTTCGCCACCACCCTTTTCGCAAACCTTGGCGCCTTGGGAGCTGACGACCCCGAGTCCCATCAACAGCAGGACGGAGCGCCAAGCGAACGAAGCAAGGCAATTGATGTCTTGGCCTTTGGCATGAGGCGCGGCCGCGCTAAGGGGACCACGCTCGATTATGAGTCGCCAAAGGCGCCAGCGAGCGCATCTTCCCCAAGCTGGGCAACATCGTTCCGAAATCTCATTTCGAGGGCAATCCGGCGAATGCGTTCGGACTCTCGGCCTTTCGGCCCCACTGCCAACGGCATCACCAGTCCCAATATCATGGCCAATGTCGGCGCCATCTCCCCAGCGCCATGCTCTATCCGCTTCTCTCCATTGTCCACCTGGCGGCCCTCTTCCCCCATAGGTTTAGCTGTGCACTCCAACACTGGCTCTCCGGGCTCGGTCCATGGGCAAGTTCCATATAAAAGGCCACCGGCCATCCTGCTTGGAGAGCTCGAGTTAGGTCTGGTTCGATAGAGATTTTTCAGTTCGGAGAACGGGGGAGATGAATGCTAGGAGCGCTGCTATGAGTGTTGTAAATGAGGGGGTAATGCGTTGAACGAGAGACATGCGGCGAACCATCCGGTGGCATATACAAGATACAAAAACGCCTGGAAAACATCTGAGAAGCCTAGCTTAGAAACGTATATCGAACATCCACGCTGAATAAAAGCATCTTTCGCAAAAGTCCTTTACAAAGGCGTCTTCTATGTCCGCCCCATGGGATACACATTTCGATATCAAAGGAGAGCAACCAAATGTCGGCTACAGAAATCAGCAACAACCCATGGGACCAGAAGGGAGTCTTTCTACGATTAAGCAAGGAGCGCAAGGTGCTGCTCATGGCGATCGCCAAGAAGCTGGGCTATGAGGAGTCTCCGCACAAGGCGCTCGCAGCCTATATCGCGTCATCGAAATTGAAGGAAGAGCATCAAATCGTAGAGCATCTATCAGAATTTTCGGATGGATTCACTGCCTTGGACGCCCTGCGACAGAACATAGATCAACGCTTCGAAACTTTGGCGGCGTCGACGATAAATTCCCAAATACGCATCGAAGCGCTGGTCGCCGGGCTCAACAAGGCCCTCGCCCCGGTCCTCGAGCTTTTGGACGCCGCGAGGCCCGGCCCGGAGGCGGCAATCTCCATGGCAATGTGGCTCGGAACGGCTGAGGAGCAATTTGGTCTTCCCATCCGGCGCCTAGCGCTGACGCGCGCTGCCTGGATCGAGACTAAGATCGATCGCGAGTCAAAAGGCAAGGTGTCCATGGCTTTCGACGCCGACATGCTGAACATTGACGGTCGGGCCGTCCAAGCCAGCACTGGCGCTCGCGTGGAGATTGTTGGAATCGATCCAGCAGGTCCATTGTGCGTGGCCATCAGCGCATCGCCGCTTCGGCATACCTTCTTCGCTTGCCAAGCAACGCAAGATGGAACGTGGCGGGCCACGGCTTTTCATGCTGACGAAGCCGGCGCAGTAGGCGCGCAGCTAGAATCGATGGAGTTTTGACATGTGGCGGCCGCCTAACTTGGCTGGGCCAGACTCTGGCAATTTTAAGCGTTATTAAAAACAAATATTGGATTTCAACGGCAGGACGTGTGGCCTATGCGCCGGCCCGCTCAGTAGCAACGTTTGACGTGGCTATGTATGCCAATGCGACATATTCCTTTGGTCCCCAGGACCGCGATAATGAAAAGCTCTCGTAAAGCAACTGCACACAATGGAAAGCCTTTAACGTGCGCTTAGTTTCTTGAAGTCCAACCATCTTGTGATCTCTGCGCCGATGGCAGGACCGAAGTGTCCGCCGACAGGGTTGGGGGCGAATCTAATCGTTTCACACTCGATCGAGCGGTCGATTTGCCACGCCCACGCGCCTCGCGCGATCACCAGAAACCTGTCGCCGCGCAAAGCCTCTGGAATCAACACCTCATGGAGATGCCGTCTAGCCATGATGCAGCTAGGCAGTTTCTTAACCAGCGAGCGCTTCACCTTTTTTGAATTTTTTGATGCATATGCCAAGACATTGAACACCGCAACGGTGCTGGCAAGTTGCTCAGGCGGCAAATCAATCCTGCCTACCCTTTCCAAATACCACTTGCGCCATCCTGCGAACTGCATGGGAAAATTGCTCTCGCCACGAATTTGTTCGAACAGCGCTCGCTTCGCATCGTCGCTTTGCGCCAATTCCGAATCCTCCACCTCATACCCGGGGTTGAGATAGCAGGCGACCACAGGAGCGTCTTTAAGCCTTCCGTTGACATGACCTGGCGGAAGCGTCGTCTGGAAAACGCTGGCGTTTTGGCCAAGCAGTGGAACATCAAGCGGATGCATCTTGTCGTCTATGGAAAAGTCCCGCCAGAAATCAAAAAGCATGTCAGTCTTTCGCTATGGCATCGGATCTCCATGGTAGACGCAATTGAGTGGCGCCGCAGGCAATACAGTCTTTTGAATCCATTTTTGGCCGAATGATAGTTGAGATACAGCGATGATTGTCAGGGAAACTCTTCAAACGTTGGCAACGACAAGGGTATACTTCGCGACAGAATTTGCAACGCGTCGAGCATGGGGTCAAGCATATCGCGGATATAGTGGTTTTGAAGACTGCTAGGTAAAGACCTGTCGAATATGACCGGCTCTTTGGAGCTCATGGGCACAGGATATCGCCCTTGCCAAACCACCATCTCCATCAGATGCCGGCAAACCTCACGAAAGGCGAAAGCACTTCTTTCATCGATTAGAATCGTCGAGAATTTTGGGCCAAAAATGCCAGCTTTCTCGGCTAAGGCGATGAGATCATGCCCATTGGACACACCCAAGCTTTTGATATAAGCGCGCGTCGTTTTCCCTGCGCCATCCTGCTGGATTTTCAGCTCGATATCCTCGGGATTGACATCAACAATTTCGGCTTTTAAAGCATTTTCAAGTGCTAGGCCATAAAGCAGCTTCGACGACTGCATGTAGCCTAAAGCTATATCAAAAACCTCGTCGTTCACGACTCCACCTTTGACGGACTCGATGAGAGCATGCTCAAATCGCTCCCATAGCGCCTCAGCGGAAATTCTCATGATTGAACTCTCACGCCTCCATGCTCTTGGGTCCCTGACATCTCGCATAAATTGATCTGGTAACATCCATCGCCTTCATCTCGTGTGGTGAATCATCGTAGCATGGCTTCAATCATATCAACACCGACAAGCAAGCGTCCTCCATTCTCTCCGTGCGGAGCCACTGTTCCAGTCCCAGCAGGTTACAGATTCTCGAACGTGAAGATTTTTCGATGCGGATGATTAGAACGACCGATCCGCAAGACCATGATGGCGAGCCGCTGGAAACCTTCACCGGTGGCGATACGCATTGCATACACCGAAGGTGCGTCAGGTGTATAAAAAAACGGGCTTCCGAATCGCCTCGGACGCCCGTTCCCTATGAAAGCTAGAATTTCGCGTTTGTAAGGTTGACGAACCAGAGCCGCGCATCCCCATCAATGGCCCCTTGGTATCCCAGTTTGACGAACAGGGAGGAAAAAAGGTAATCGCCATTGGAATAAAATGTAGCGTCCTCCCCAGTGGAGCGCGGCAAAAGTTGCGCCGGAATTCGTGGCCCTGCTGTCCGGAGCTGCTGAGAAGAATACATTGATGGAGACATAAGTCCGCGATAAGCGCGCATGGCGCCAATGGACAAATATCTGTCATCTGGCTTGATATCCACGCTGCAAATCACAACACCCTCAACTTTCTGCGATTTCTTCTCTGAGGTCCATATCATCGCAGTGAATTTGATGCACTCCAACGGACGCGCCTCCTTCGCTAATTGCGAATATCTGGTGCTGGAATGCTCGTTTGACGCTAGTGTTTCAGAATAGTCATCAACATGGATACTCACGCGTGGCCAGTAATTCCCATAGCTCTCCAACGGGTAGCGCTCAAACAGCTTGTAGAGCGGAGTGCTCTCGATCGACTTTCCTACCCAGCGAGGATCTTTCGGGCGAGGACCGTCAATGATAATTCTTGACCCACTGATTACCTTGGGGGTGCCTTCACCGGCAGCGATAGTGGGGGCTGCTGACCGGCTATTTGGGTTAGTGGCGGTTGCCGAAGTCGGCACAGTCCCATTAAGCATCGCGCCCACCGTGTTGATTGCCTGCTGAAGCTGGGCGTTGGAACCCGCCGGCCCGCCCGTGTTAGCGCATGCCGAAAGCAGAAATGGAATAAGCGCAATCAAAGGCGCGGATAAAATTTTTCGCATGATAATTCCTATACAGTTAAATAAAACACATCAATTCAGTGATTGCCTCTGGGCTTGCCGCGGTCGCAGGGCAAGGCACGAACTTGACGGCGCGCGCTGACGCAGGCCTTTGCTATCGGGCCAGGATTTCGATTCGATCGATCCACGTTGTGATCTGCTCCTTCGAATAGCCCACCATGAGCTGGAAGCGGCGCTTGTGGAGATGCGAGCGTTCAAACTCCTCATCCTTGACCACTATTCCCAATGCAAATGTGGGCGCAGCGCCATTAGCTTTTGCGGGAATTTCATCCAAGCTTGCAGTCGCGCAAGCTTCCTTGAGAGACCCCATCCACACTTCACCGTTCAGCTCGATAACGGCACTGCCGCTCCGGTCTGCGGCGATAATCCAGGCAAGTGATCCATTCTCATAAAGCGCGATCTCTGACAAGGCCTCGCCGAGACCAGCCTGCTTTTTAAGCTCGCTCACCCGCTCCATGCTAACCGCCCGCTCAGCAGTCCATGCAGAGCGAAAATTAACCATCTGCAATGCAATCCGATCTTGTTCTGCTGCGAGGGCCACATCTGCTCTTGCCTTGCTGATTAACTCCAGCCTTTTTTCAACATTGAGCCAGTGAAGCCAGAAGTCTTCCGCCAAGACCGGGTCAACATTATTTGAAGCCATACTGTAATCGGCCGTTTCCCAATAAGTCCTTTGCATTGAACATGAGCCGCTACGGATCAGTGAGTCTCCATCCCACTCAACCTTCACGCTGTGCATTGCAGCACGGTGCTGAAACACCGATACATTGAGATAAGTGAGATAACGTGGCAGCTTTGTTTTACCTCTGGCAATACTGCAAGACAGATCAGAAGCAGGAAAAGTCCGATCAAAAAGATCCTCGCCTTCTTTTGCCGAGCGAACTTCTATGCATGCATTTTTGTCATGGCATAACAATCTCGCTGTGTCATTTTCAAAATCTAAATGCAAGCTGAATCGCGAACATGTGTAGGTCCATTCCGGACCATTCGCGTCGCCATCCACGGTTCCAGGCCCGTCGAAAGCTAGAACGTCCAAACTTTGCTCAGGCTTGATGTTTGAAGAGGCCATGTTGTAAAAGGCGGTTTTTTGCCGGCCTAGGCGCACCATGCTCCATATCCAGAAAATTATTACCGCCGGTATCCCAATAAAAACCGGGAGAAACATAAGAGCCAAGATCGAAAAGCCCGCTTTGAGCCAAAACTTCGTCAGCACCGGCTCGCTATTTGAAACATTAGACATTGTCATACCCTTCGTTTTCTGCTTGTTTAACAGCCGCAGAGTTTCGCGGTCTGGTCTCGATAAATTGGAAGCCGGCTTATACGAGGCCGCCATGGCGCCATCTGCTTGATTGGAAGGAAACGTCCAGCAGCCGCCTTCGCTTATCGCGAATAGCAACTCTTCTGCTGTGCTCTCATCGCCTCAAGGTTCTCCATCCATTTTTCTTGTCTCGAATGCCACATTTAGCGCATCGCAGCGCCTGAGCTTCCTGAGCCGTTGCTTTGGAGAGAAAAGTGATGCATCCAAATAATAAACTATTTTAGTTGAAACTCAACTTTTTAAGTCCTTCAAACAAATAAGCCTAGTAGCCACCATTTGGGTTGAACCATCACAAGGATGCCCATGGAATCTCAACGACTCAAAAAAATTTCCCAAACAGTGGGCGCCGCCATCGCGAGCCACAGAGTCCGAGTCGGCCTCACGCAAGAGGATGTTGCCGAGCGCTTGGGAATCGGCAATGAGGCCATCTCGCGACTTGAGCGCGGCATCGTCTTGCCATCAATCCCCCGCCTGTCAGAGCTTGCAGAGCTCTTTGATTGCAGAATGGATGAATTGCTGCTGACATCGAGCGATCGCAAAACCGACCAGGCCGCGGCCATTGAAGCCCATCTCAGCGGCCTTTCCCCAGAGGACCGAGCATTCGTCGTCGATCAAACGCGCGCCACTGCCGGCTACCTGCGGGACAGGGCTAAAAGCCGCTTTCACTCAACAACTTCTTTCCACGACACTCCCTCAACGGGGCAGCAGAAGAAAAATACAAAAAAATCTTGAAATCAAGAGCGCAAACTCCTGCGCCGCTGATAAGCACTCCTTTGCTTTCCGACAACCAGAAAAATAACGCAACGGCTGTCTAAAAGATTGAATCTATACGACACCAGCAAACAGATTGGCCATATTGACGATATTGAAATTGACGCTGTTGAAATCAGATCGACCTCAGAGCGAGATGTCATCCCAAGCGAGGGACTGCGAAATGGAATGTCTGCGGAGCGCGAGGCGTGGCGCAAGAGGAGTAACGAATGCTCGCGAGTTGAATCCGGCGTAGATATAGGCGGACGTAGATGGCACACCAGCGAGCAAACGCGGAACCCGCGCATGCGGAGTCACCGTTCGCGCCCGAACGTTGGCGAGCGCTCTACGCACCATCAGATAGAACTATGTAGGCTGCAAAAAGAAGAGGAAGAAGAAGTGGAAATGGAAAGGAATAAAGAAGGAGTTGGGCTTTAACGCCTGTCAACGCCCACGTCAAGGGCGATCAAAGCCCAACGTTGTCGAAACCATCAGCAATAAAAGGCTTATGACAAGACGGGCAATTAAAGACTGGGGCTTAGAGCGCTGGCAATGGATTTTGGCTAAGGCGCATCAACTTGCGTATGAGACTAGGAGGCATTCCTGATGCAGTTTGAAATGCCCTGGTCATGTGGGCCAAATCAGAAAAACCTTCGTCAAAGGCAATCATCGTAAGGCTATCCAAGGATGCAAGGCGATGCGATGCGCGAATCAAGCGCGACGCTTGTCTAAGCGCTTCGGCCGTTATATTTGACTCCCTCAACCGGCGCTCCAAAGTCCGCTGGTGACAACCAAGCTTGCGGGCGACACTAGCGATGGGAAGGTGCCCCTCGCTTTCAAACACCAGAGCCACTTCGCCGGCAGCAGACGCCTCCACACCCAGGATCTTTGCAGTGGTGGTCAAGCTGCGCTTCTCTCCTCCGCTCGGCAACTGCGCATTGCGCCGCGTGGTCGCCATCATGGTCTCCACAATCGCTAGCGTGCCTTGGCGACAGCTATCAGGATCGTCTCGACCAGCCGTGAGCGTTCCATTTCCGCCATTTCCGGCATCATTGCCATTGCCGTTGGCCGGACTATTACGAGATGCGCTGCTTGGCCGCCGTGCGTAGCCATTAGCGCCAAGACTGGTCTGCACGCCCAGATTCGCGGACTGGTTATAGGCGTTGAACGCAATAAGCACGTCGGCTTCGCGTTGGAATGATGAGAGAAGCAGATAGCCTGGATTGATGTCGGTGGCGAGGAAGTCGTTGACCATGCGCTCGACGACACCGGCCCCAGCTCCCTCAGCCGTTCTTGCGCGGCCGGCGGCATGGTAGCGCTGATACGGCAGGTGGCCACTGATCGCGTGCGACACTGCCGAGACAAACCGGCTCATCGGCGTCCAGCCGGCCCTTCCCTCAAGAGCATTTACTACAACGTGGTATGCAAGTGAGTTCGGCATTTCTCGATTCTTATGATGACTTTTTGGTAATTTTTCAAAAGGCCGAGGGGCCGTTAGAAAAGCAGCGATTGCCTGTAAACGAAAAAAGCTGCGAAAAGTCGCAGCCACGGGAGCAAAAGCGTGTCTAAGCTAGGCGCGCATGAAAACAGCCTACAAATTCGTGATTGCTGACACGGAGCTGTGCACCGAAATACTTGAAGGCTTCCAGCAGCATACGTTAGCCCGTTTAAGTTTCCATGATACAACGTTATCTAGAAGAGAACGTCTTTTTATAAGTATTTTTTGTTCTATGCACTACTGCAGCTTAATGGCCGGTGCCTAAAAATCTCCGCAAGGACGGTGGACGGTTTAGTTTCCTAAAATAATCACTGCCTATGAGAGCACAAGCGACGACAAAAAAAACGAGCGCTGAAACGTGCGCTCGTTCATTACGGCCCTCTATCACCGCGCGTCAAAGCCGAGAGCTGCCTCTCGACGCACCTTTCCGACTGGGAGCCGCAACCACTAGCTCTAAGGCGCTTTTTTCTTCCTGGGCCGTGCGTTCAGCGCAAACGTGATCCCAAATTTTCCCAGGGTAGCCTATCCGTGCTGGACCTTCCACGCGTATGCCCAACTCAAGAATACATTTAACCAAAAAGCTGAAATACCACACTTCAGCGCTCTCTCCATATTCTATTTTGGAAGCCTGGATGCTATAGGACAAAGTATCGAGCAACAACTTCAGAGGCCGAATATCTTGTGGCTTCTGACGAACTCTAGCAATCGCTGCATTCACCAGTTCGGTGAGCACAGGAGCATTTCTGTAACGCAGGGCTAACTCGCCGACATTGAGAGTAGAGAAATCGACCTTATCCACGAACATAACCTCAAACACCGAGCTACCCGCTAATTCAAGCGCAGCCACGCCATTTTTGAACATATCGAGATCCCCCATCCGCGTCGCAGCGACCACCTTGTCATAACCATCGTTGAAGAAGCTTCGGGCCGAATCTGCTTTCGCCCCCGCCTTGCTAGTGGCTTTCAACGTTTTTTGACGATTTTTTGCACGCTCTGCTTTTCCAGTCATGTTCATCTCCTAGTTGAAGGCGCGGGGCCGAAATGGCTCCGCGACACATTCATGATGCGCGCTAAAAGGCCTGGCAAAACTAAGCGGCGAAACCATCGCGAAGCGCAACGCAGCGCAAATCAAGATTTGCGGACTCAATAAGCAAAACGTGGACCAAAGCGAGCGCGATGTAGCGCGTTAGTTGTGCGCCGACGCAACACCTACTCAAACAGAAACGTGATTTTTTAGGCTACACTTCATCAACAAGCGGCTCCGGTCGCCCAACACTCACTGCCACGAAGATGTAATGGCCAACACTGGGAAATCCGAGCTGCCCCCCGCAGCGAAAGCGGAATATCTTCATCTCGTCCGCTCCTTGACGGCCTTGAGCGCCGACGAACGGCAGTTCTTCATGCTGTCCCCAAACGAAACGGCGGCGCTGCTCAACGTCTCGATCGGAACGCTGGACAGAGCTCGCCTCAAACGAAGGCAAGCCACGGAGCAAGGCCTTGCGATTCCCTCAACCTCGCTCGCGTCATTGCCTTTCTCCCAGCCGGAAAAGGAAGGAAACGTGCGCTACTTCTTAAAGCACGCGTTCGAGTATCTAAAACGGCTGATGAAAGCGGCAGAGATGGACGAACCTGCTGCCTCCGTCGACTCGGGCATGACTGGTGTGCAACGGTGGATGGCAATCGCATCTCCGTCCGACACTTGGCCTTTCTCGATCCAACCCGACGGCCGGCCAATGGATCTCATGACGGCTGTTCGCGAGAAATGCCTATCAGACAACGCGGAGCGGTTGACCCTGCGGGAGTTCGGCTCGCGCCTAGCGGACGCAGCAGCGGCCTCCTACGCGCGGGATGAGGGCAAAGAGATCGGCGACGCCCTCTCCGCCCTCGTCGAAACGGCCGATGAGCCGCGCGACCGTTGGGCACGGTCTGGCGGCCCTATTTGAACTGGAGCGCCTATCACTCGCATGCCTCTTGAAGCCAGTTAGGCCATCACAGCTGGCTTCCGAGCGGCAGACGGCACGGTCGCACTGATCAACGAAACCGCGATGACCGGCACAATTCGTAGCGCAGCACGCCCGCACTGAAGCCAGAGAGCGTTGCTGCTCGACCAGACCAACTGCACTTGCTCCTATTTCTCTCCAGACCGCTTCTTTTCCGGCGCCAAGTTCGCGTAGCGCGCCGTTGTTTGCCCGTCCTTGTGCCCAACGACTGAACGAAGCTCGTCCTCATTTTGAATGAAGCCAGCCTCAATCATATTGCCTTGCCGGATGCGCTCGATGGTTCGTTTCTGCAAATTCGCAACGCTGCGGGCGCCAATCATGTCTGCAATGGCCACTGGCGAAGAGGTGATGTCTTTGAGCACTCTGGAAATGAAAGAGCGACGAGTGTCGTGCATGTGAATGCCATCAAGCTTCGCCCGCTCCAGCACCCGGCGAAAGACCGTCTTGAAGCCCTCGATCTTGTAGTGGAAGACTCGATCGTCCACTCGCGGAATAACCTTGAAGGCTGCCACCGCCTCCGGCAGCAAGATGACCAGACGCTCCTCGTCTGCTTTCGTCTGATCCGCATCGAGATTGATGACGCCGCGCTCGATATCGATCTGGGACCATAGAAGGCCAAGGATCTCGGCTCTTCTCATGCCGGTGGATATGGCGACGGCAAAAATGAGCGGCATTTCCTTGTTCCGGCATTTTCGCAGCTCCGTAAGCAGCGCTTCCTCTTCGTCCGGCGAGATGATCCGCCGTCGGCGCCGCTCGCCGCCCTTCACCTTGGCCTTGTCTGCTTCTGCAAAGGGATTGTGGCCGTTGAGGCGTTTCCACGCTTTATTGTCCGTAAAGCGCAGCTTGTTGACGACGGCTTGCAGGGCATATATCTCCCGCTTGACTGTGCTCTTGGCCTTGCCCTGCCGCAATCTGACATCGATGTATTCGGTTGTCTCCTGCTCCGTCAGGTCGTCGATATAGAAATCTCCGATCTTTTGCTTGGCGAAGCCCTTCGCATGCTCCCTCAAGCCCGCAAGAGGTCCGGACGGGACGACGAAACCGCTTTTGATGTAGGAGATCTCAATGTTGCGGCAGCTTTCTAGGCGCGCCCTGGCGGCCTTTGCTGTTTGCTGGACCTTGTCTACACCGCAATCTATCAATGGGGTCACGTAGGCGCGCAGATAGCTGTCGATGGCGTGTCCAAGCGTGCAGCGCCCTTCCATGATGAATTCCGCGGCAAGGCGCTCGATCTCGGAAACCATCAGGCTCGCGCGGTCTCGCCCTTGGGCGATCAGAAGCCGGCCTTGCGGCGTCTTGGTGTCGGCCAAAAATATCTTAGCGCGCTCAAGCTCGTCTTGCCCGAACGAGCGATCGACGACGAAGTCGCCGCGCTCGACGCGCACTCTGTAACGTATGGATTTTGTCTTGTCGGCGTTTTTCCAGTCAATGACCCGGATGCCGCGAGGAATGGATGATGCCATGATTGGCCTTTGGCGTTGGTGGAATCGTTTGTCGAATTCCCCTATTTTTCACCATCAAGCCGGCATTTGCCGTTGCCTTGAAACATGCCGGCGAACGCCAAGACCTTGATTTCAAAGCTTAAATTTGGTGGGAAGTGCAAGTTTCGAACTTGCGACCCCTGCAGTGTGAATGCAGTGCTCTACCCCTGAGCTAACCTCCCGAAGCGAGGCGAATTATCGCATAGGTGTTGCGCCATCTGCAAGGGCTGGCAACAGGAAATTTGGCATGGTTCGCTTTTTTTCTCAGGCCGCCGCCGGTGGCGCCAGGACGGCGGTCCAGATGCACTGGCCTTTGGCAGCCTTGTCGAGGCCGGCGATGGTGGCTTCGTGGGCGGCAAGCTCGTCGGCCGTGGCGCTCTGGAAGATGACTTCGGCCAGGGGCACGATTTCCAGCACGGCGCCGTCGGCGGCCACTTCCACTTCTTCTTCCATGCTGAGGCTGTTTTGCCCCCGCGTCATGGCCAGGTAGACGTCGGCCAGCAATTCGGAGTCGAGCAGCGCGCCATGCAGCTTGCGGTGGGCGTTCGACACGCCGTAACGGTCGCACAGGGCGTCGAGCGAGTTGCGCTTGCCTGGATGCATTTCCTTCGCCTGCACCAAGGTATCGATCACGCCATGCACTTGCTCATGCACGGGCGGCAGGTTCAGGCGCTTGAATTCCGCGTTGAGGAAGCCGATATCGAACGGGGCGTTGTGGATAATCAATTCGGCGCCGGCGATAAACGCGCGAAATTCTTCCGCGATTTCCGCGAATTTCGGCTTGTCGCTGAGGAATTCCGTCGTCAATCCGTGGACGGCCAGCGCGCCCTCTTCCGAGTCGCGCTCGGGATTGATGTAGTGGTGGAAATTATTCCCCGTCAACATGCGGTTGTTCAGCTCGACCGCCCCGATCTCCAGGATGCGGTCGCCCGTGCGCGGGTTCAGGCCGGTGGTTTCAGTATCGAGAACAATTTGACGCATGGCAGATTCAGTCGTAAAAGCAAAAAGCGAAGGGCACAGTATAGCAAAGCTATACGCTGTAATCGCACCACTGCATGCTCGAACGCCCAACAAAACTGTAGCGAGCGGCAGTGAGTTGTGGTCGAGAAGCGCAACCGTACTCTAGTACGGTGAGCATCGCCGACCGCAAAGCGCGACGCGCAGTGGGTTTGGTTGGGCGTTCTTACGCGCGCACGGTTTCCACGCCCAGATTGGCCAGCTGATCGGCCCGCTCGTTGCCCGGATGACCATTGTGGCCACGTACCCAGCGCCATTCCACTTCATGTACGGCCTGGGCCGTATCGAGGGCCTGCCACAGATCAACGTTCTTAACGGGCGCCTTGGCCGCCGTTTTCCAGCCGCGCGCCTTCCAGCCGTGGATCCATTCGCTGATGCCCTTCTGGACGTACTGGCTATCGGTATACAACACTACCTGGCAGGGACGTTTGAGCGCCGTCAAGGCTTCGATCACGGCCTTCAATTCCATGCGATTATTCGTTGTATTGAGTTCCCCGCCGTAAATTTCTTTCTTGGCGCCATCGGCCACCATCAGCGCGCCCCAGCCGCCCGTGCCGGGATTGCCCTTGCATGCGCCATCGGCGTAAATTTCAACCTTGTCTTCAAACTTAGCCATCTTGCTGTTCCCGCCTTTTATTCGTGACCGGTGCGCCTGCGGGCGCCGTCGCCGGTTTCTTGGTCCACGCCGGACCGATCAAACGCATCCCTTTGACGCGCTTGATCGCCTGCACTATATACACTGCGCCCAGATATGGCCACCAGCGCGCACCGGCCTTGTCCATGAAGGCGTTGCGGCGCAGCCATTTTTCCGTCCTGCAGGCAGGTGCGTAGCAGCCGAAATGGCTTTGACTGACGCCCATGTTCAGCAATTTTAACCAGTCTTTCATGCGCGGCATAGAGATCAGCTCGCCTTCCTGCGGCAGATAATGGCGTCCCGTGACCCTCCCAATGCCCTGGCGCATGCCCCACAGGCTGGCCGGATTGAAGCCGCAGACGATGACGCGCCCCTCGGGTATCAGCACGCGCTCGACTTCGCGCAAGACCTGGTGCGGCTCGGCGGCAAATTCGAGTACATGCGGCAAGACCACCAGGTCCAGGCTTTGCGAGTCGAACGGCAGCTCATCGAAGGCCGACACCAGGGTCAAACGGCTTTCCTGCGGTGGGCGCGACGGCAGGCGCGCATCGAGCAGCCATTTGTTGGGCATGCGGTTGGCGGCCAGCGCGTCGAGCTGGGGCAAGCCGATCTGCACGGCATTAAAACCGAAGATATCGACGGTCAGACTGTCGAGGCATTGCTGTTCCCAGGCGCGCACGTAGAGACCGGCCGGCGTCTGCAGCCAGCCGTCAAGCGCTATAATGGATTTTTCGGATGCCACACTGTCCATTCAGTTTTCTCTTTTGCTCATGACACATTCCCCTGAACACGCTTTATCAGTACTTGCCGTGCCCGCCTTTGCCGACAATTACCTGTGGCTGATCCATGACGGCCGCCACGCCGCCGTGGTCGACCCCGGCGATGCGATGGCCATTCTCGATGCGCTGCAAGCACATCAATTGACCTTGTCCGCCATTTTACTCACGCACCACCACGCCGACCACACGGGTGGCGTGCCTGCATTGTTGCAGCATTTCGCCGTACCCGTCTTCGGCCCGCGCAATGAGGCTATCACAGCCATCACGGAACCGCTTGCCGAAGGCGATGTTGCCTATGTCGCCGAGCTGGGCTTGCAAATGACGGTCATCGACGTGCCCGGCCACACCAAGGGGCATATCGCCTATGTGCGCCAGCGCGATGAGCGCAGCGGCGCACCGTGGCTGTTTTCCGGCGACACCCTGTTTGCGGGCGGCTGCGGCCGCCTGTTCGAAGGCACGCCGGGCCAGATGGCCGACTCGCTGGGCAAGCTTGCCGCCCTGCCCGACGATACGCAGGTATTTTGCGCGCATGAGTACACCTTGTCCAATCTGCGCTTCGCCAACGCCGTCGAGCCGGGCAATCTGGCCTTGCAGGAGCGCATCGCCATCGACACGGAAAAGCGCCAGCAAGGTTTATCGACCGTGCCGTCGACCATTGCCCTTGAGAAGGCCACGAACCCCTTCCTGCGCTACCGCGAAGCGGAGATTCTGACCAGCCTGAAGGTGGAAGGCAAGCTGGCGGCGGATGCTTCGCCCGTGGAAGCATTTGCCGCCTTGCGCATGTGGAAGAATAATTTTTAAGCTGATCCTTCCACAATAAAAAATCCCGGCAGATGCTTTATGGCATCTACCGGGATTTTTTCATGCTGCTACTTGATCAAGATCAGATTTCTTCGTACAGCGGCAAGGTCAGGAATTCGGCGAACGATTCCGACGTCGACATTTCCTCGAAGATTTGGCCGGCACGCACATAGGTCGGCCCGTTACCGCCTGGCGCATCGCGCTGCACCTTGGCCAGCTCTTCCGGAATCATGGCGCGCACCATGTCAGCCGTGACCTTGCGGCCATCTTCCAGCACGCCCTTGCTGGAGCGAATCCACTGCCACACTTGCGAGCGGCTGATCTCGGCCGTGGCCGCATCTTCCATCAGGTTATGGATAGGCACGCAACCATTGCCGGCCAGCCAGCTGCCCAGGTAGTGGATGCCAACGTTGATGTTGTAGCGCAAGCCTGCTTCCGTGATCGGCGCTTCCGGCTGGAAGTTCAGCAAGTCCGACGCTGTCACATCGATGTCGGGACGCTGCTTGCCGATCTGGTTCGGCTTGTCGCCCAGCACTTTCGTGAACTCGCCCATGGCCAGCTCCACCAGACCCGGATGGGCCACCCAGCCGCCATCGTAGCCGTCAGTGGCATCGCGCGCCTTGTCGTTGCGCACGCCGCCCATGGCGATGTCGTTCTTTTCCGCATCATTCTTGATCGGGATCAAGGCTGCCATGCCGCCAATGGCCGGTGCGCCACGTTTATGACACGTTTTCAGCAGCAGCAAGGCGTAGGCGCGCATGAATGGCGCCGTCATGGTGACTTTCGCGCGGTCAGCCAGGCAGAAATCCTTGTCCAGCTTGAATTTCTTGATGCATGAAAAGATGTAATCCCAGCGGCCCGCGTTCAGGCCCGAGCTGTGCTCCTTCAGTTCGTACAGGATTTCATCCATTTCAAACGCAGCCAAAATGGTTTCGATCAGGACAGTCGCCTTGATCGTGCCTTGTGGCAAGCCCAATTCGTTTTGCGTCATGACAAAAATATCGTTCCACAGGCGCGCTTCCAGGTGCGATTCCATTTTCGGCAGGTAGAAATACGGGCCGGCGCCGCGCTCCAATTGTTCCTTGGCGTTATGAAACATGAACAGGGCGAAATCGAAAATGCCACCGGAAATGCGCTTGCCATCGACCAGCACGTGCTTTTCATCGAGGTGCCAGCCGCGCGGGCGCACTACGAGGGTGGCGATCTTGTCGTTCAGCTTGTACGACTTGCCATTTTGCTCCAGCGAAATCGTTTTGCGCACGGCGTCGAACATATTGATCTGGCCCGTCAACTGGTTATCCCAGTTCGGCGTGTTCGAATCCTCGAAGTCCGTCATGTAGCTGTCCGCGCCGGAATTGAAGGCGTTGATGACCATCTTGCGCTCGACGGGACCGGTGATTTCCACACGCCGACATTCCAGCGCCTTCGGAATCGGCGCGATCTTCCAGTCGCCGTCGCGGATGTGCGCGGTTTCTGGCAGGAAATCAGGACGCTCACCAGCGTCGAGGCGTTTGGCCCGCTCCACGCGCACGGCCAGCAATTGCTGGCGGCGCGGCTCGAAGGCACGCGTCAGTTTGGCCACCAGCGCCAGCGCTGCCGGCGTGAGGATCTGTTCGTAGCCGGGCTGGATTTCACCCGTGATTTGCATGCCTTCTGGAAGTGCGATCGTGTTCTGCGTCATGAAGTTCTCCGGTTTTTAATCAATATAAGCAAAGGTAATCTGGCGATCCAAGTATAAGCTGAACGACTGCGCTGACAAGCCGGACAGAGGTGCAAAAACACTCTGCCGGGCGGCGCGTTTGTTCTATAGTATTGCACTATAAGGCATGGAAACGAGATTAAAAATCACTTCATCTATGCGTTTTTATCACAAGTGATGGCATCGCGGGAGCACGGCATGGGGCAGTTCAGACAAATATCAACGTTCGTGGAAGTCGTGGCCAAGGGCAGCCTGTCGGCGGCCGCACGCGCGGAAGGGATCGCACCGGCCATGATCGGCCGGCGCCTCGACGCACTGGAGCAGCGCCTGGGCGTCAAATTGTTGCAGCGCACGACGCGCAAGCTGGCCTTGACGAATGAAGGCGCCGCCTTCCTGGAAGACTGCCAGCGCATTCTGGGAGAGCTGGAAGAGGCGGAAGCGGCCGTGGCCGAACGCAGCGTGAAGGCCAGCGGTCATTTACTCATTTCCGCGCCGGCCGGCTTCGGACGCCAGCACGTGGCGCCCTTGATCCCCTCTTTTGTCGCCGAGCACCGCGACGTGACGGTGTCGCTGAATCTGAACGACCGCCTGGTCGACCTGATCGGCGAAGGCATCGACGTGGCCATCCGCATCGCCAGCCTGTCCGATTCCTCGCTGGTGAGCACCAAGCTGGCCGACAACCAGCGCGTGCTGGTCGGCTCGCCCGCCTACCTGAAACGGGCGGGCACGCCGCGCATCCCGGCCGACCTGGCGAAACACAATTGCCTGGCGATCAGCAGCGAAGGCAGCCAGCGGGGCTGGACCTTCCGCGAAAACGGCAAGAATGTCATTTTAAAGGTGGCGGGCAATATGGTCTGTAACGATGGTGAAGTGCTGCACGACTGGGCGCTGGCCGGCAAGGGATTGGCGTGGCGCTCGATGTGGGAAGTGGGCGCCGAAATCGCCTCGGGCCAGCTGGTGACGGTACTGGACCAGTTTGCCGCGCCGGGCAACGATATTTATGCCGTGTTTGCCCAGCGCCGCCATTTGCCGCTGCGCATACGGGCGTTCGTGGATTTTTTAAGGCATAGTTATTCGCAGCCAGATTACTGGCGTGAAAGGGCTATCTAGCCAATGCGGGTCGAACTGGAAGAACGCAAAGCATGTCAAAAGAACCACGCAGCCCGCGTAAGACCCATGGCTCACGGAAATTTAGACGAAAAAAAATCCTCGGAGACCGAGGATTTCTTTATTTCGTTTGATCCAGCGTATTAGATTGGCTGAATGTTCGAAGCTTGCTTGCCTTTAGGGCCAGCGGTCACTTCAAAAGAAACGCGTTGGTTCTCTTGCAGGGACTTGAAGCCGTTCGACTGGATAGCCGAGAAGTGAGCGAACAGATCTTCGCCGCCTTCATCAGGGGTAATAAAGCCGAAACCCTTCGAATCATTGAACCATTTTACGATGCCAGTTGCCATTACAATTTCCTATTTCAGTTAAGTTGGGCTTGCGCCCGTTATATCGTTTGAAGCAAGAAAGAAATGACAGACTAACTGCACTACTACCTCGAATCCAACGATGCCCAATTATACCAACAAAACTGAGAAAAACCATTCTTTCGCAAAATAAACTTGCAAACACTACTTTAATAGCTAAATCCCCGTCTTGCGGCGCCCTGTACCAGCGGCTTGGAGACACTATATCCTAATCTGCGACGCGGGTGCTTTGCGTTGCATCAAATGAATCATTGCAACCACATCCCTATAGCGCCGCTACTCACGCGCTGAAATGGGTGGCACCCGCATCGCGAGTGGCCCAATGCAGCAGCGCCGCCACTTGCGCCCGCACGGCGGGCCATTCCGCCACCGCCTGCGCAGGCGCATTGAGCATGGCACGTACCTGTTGTTCGATGCGCCGGCATTCCTGCCCCAGCGCAGCGAAACCGAAGGTGGCGGCCGAGCCGGCTACTGCGTGCAGCGCACGGTGCAGCTCCGTCAACGTTTCCAAACGGGGGCCTTCGCTGTCGCAACGGCCGCTTGCCTGCGTGATCGTTTGCATCAGGGCTGGCACGCCAGCCGCATATTTTTCGTTCAGGGCGCGCAAACGCGCGCGAAAATCCGGATCGATCAAGGTTGCCATCGTCATCCTCGCCTGACGTGGCTTACTTGGTGCCGAAGATGCGGTCGCCGGCATCACCTAGGCCCGGCACGATGTAGGCGTGGTCATCCAGGTGCGAATCGAGCGAGGCGCAGAACATCTTGACGTTCGGATGCGCGTTCTGGAATACGCTCACGCCTTCCGGTGCGGCCACCAACGCCAGGAAGATGATCTGCTCGTCCGTCACGCCCCGCTTCTTCAGCACGTCGACGGCGTACACTGCCGAATTACCGGTCGCCACCATCGGGTCGCACAGGATGAAGGTGCGCTCGTTCAAGTCCGGCAAGCGCACCAGGTATTCCACCGGCATGTGGGTGGCGGGATCGCGGTACACGCCGATGTGGCCCACGCGCGCCGATGGCACCAGGTTCAGCAAGCCATCGCTCATGCCGATGCCGGCGCGCAAGATGGGGACGATGGCCAGTTTCTTGCCTGCAATGACGGGCGCGTCGATAGTCACTAGCGGAGTCTTGATTTCACGCGTGGTCAGTGGCAGGTCGCGCGTGATTTCATAACCCATCAGCAAGGTGATTTCCTTGAGCAATTCGCGGAAGGTGCGCGTCGACGTATCGTGCTCGCGCATGTGGCTCAGCTTATGCTGGATCAAAGGGTGATCGGTAATGAACAAATTCGGGAAGCGTGGATCTTGTTTCATATTGTTGTTCTTTCTCTGCTCTCTGGCGCGGCGGCAAGTCTGGGCCGCAGGCGCGCTGTGTATCGATAAAATGATGGATTGCCGCATTATCCCAGCCCACAGCCCGCCTGTGGCCGGAATTTTCGAAATAATCGGATTTTTCGGGGTCAGTACTCGCGCAGGGCGCGCGCCAGGATGGCCGCGCAATCGGTGCCCGCCGGCAAGCGGCCATACGCGCCGCCCGGCGCTTGCACCAGACGCGACTGCAGGAAGGCCTGCGCGATAAAGGGCGGTGCATGGCGCAACAGCAATCCCGCCTGCACGGCCAGTACGATGCGCTCGGATAAGTGCCGAGCACCAAACTCATCTGTTTGCGGCCCATCCAGCTCGCTCAGCAGGCGCGTCCGGTACTCAACAAAGGCGGCGTCAGCATCGCCGGCCAGCGCCA
The DNA here is from genome assembly GCF_051380935.1 of Janthinobacterium algoris. Taxonomy (NCBI): domain Bacteria; kingdom Pseudomonadati; phylum Pseudomonadota; class Betaproteobacteria; order Burkholderiales; family Oxalobacteraceae; genus Janthinobacterium; species Janthinobacterium algoris. The sequence goes on from NZ_JBNYXZ010000002.1 coordinate 351,341, forward strand.
GCTCGGCCGCCAGGGCGTCGCGCGCGGCCGGCGACTTGCCGAAGGCGCGCAAGACGTCGAGGCACATGACGTTGCCCGAGCCTTCCCAGATCGAGTTGACGGGCAGCTCCCGGTACAGGCGCGCCAGCGGCGCGTCTTCCACATAGCCGGTGCCGCCCAGCACTTCCATGGCTTCCGCGCCGAAACCGGCACCACGCTTGCAAATCCAGTACTTGCCGGCCGGCGTCAGCACGCGCGCCAGCATGGCTTGCCGCGCATCCTCCTTTTCATCGAAACAGCGTGCCAGGCGCAGCGCAAAGGCCGTGGCGGCTTCCGATTCGAGCGCCAGGTCGGCCAGCACGTTTTGCATCAGGGGCTGCTCGACCAGCGGCTTGCCGAACACGGCGCGCTGGCGCGCATGGTGCAGCGCCTGCGTCAAGGCGGCGCGCATGATGCCGGTGCTACCCAGCACGCAATCGAGACGCGTATGGCTGGCCATTTCCAAGATGGTGGGAATGCCCCGCCCCGGCTGGCCCACCAGCCAGCCATAGGCGTTGGTGAATTCCACTTCCGACGAGGCATTCGAGCGGTTGCCCAGCTTATCTTTCAGGCGCTGCACGCGGATGGCATTGCGGCTGCCGTCGGGCAGGTAGCGGGGCAGAAAAAAGCACGACAACCCGCCCTCCTGCGCCTGCGCCAGGATCAGATGGGCGTCGCATTGCGGCGCCGAAAAAAACCATTTGTGGCCGACGATGCGCCAGGCGCCGCCGGCCTCGTCGCCGAACAGGGCCAGCGCTTCATCAGGCGGCACGGGCACCGCACGCGTGGTGTTGCTGCGCACGTCCGAGCCGCCCTGCTTTTCCGTCATGCCCATGCCGACCAGGGCGCCGCGCTTCTGTTCCACGGGCAAGGAGCGGGGATCATATTCGCGCGACAGGATCTTCGGCAACCAGTGGGCGGCGATTTGCGGCAGATCAAGGGCCTGGCGCAAGGCCGGCACCGAGGCATACGTCATCGTCACGGGACACTGCGTGCCGTTTTCCACCTGCCCCACTAATAAATAGGCGGCCGCGCGCGCCACCTGGGCGCCAGGACCGGGCGACGCCCAAGGTGACGCGTGCGCACCGGCGCCCACGAGGATGGCCATCAGTTCATGCCAGGCCGGGTGGAACAGCACTTCGTCGATGCGGCGCCCGGCCCGGTCGAACTGCTGCAATTCGGGCGTGTGGATATTAGCCAGGCGCCCCAGCGCATACGTCTCGGCGCGGCCCAGCTTTTCACCCAGCGCGTCGAGCTCCCGCAGCGCCGCGCCGCCGCCCTCGCGCAGCAGCGCTTCGATCAGCGCCGGGTCGCAGGCGAACAGATTGACGTTTTCAAAAGGCGTGGCTTGATTGAAAACTTCATGTGTGTCAAAAGCATGCATGGGGGTCTCCCGCGATTTGTTATCATGGCGCCCTTGCCGTCGCTGGCGCACCGTCAACACCGTCTGCCAGCCAGACTAGCGCAAAGCGGATGGCAGGGCAAGCGCGCTACCGAAAGCCAGCGTGACAGAAAGTTTCCACGTGGAACGAAATGCCCGCGGGTGTCGCGCACGATGATTTTTTTCATGCAAGGCAGGAATATTTACAAAACCTGAAGCAATGTTGCTCTATTTCATGTAATTGAATGCTTTTCAATGATACATTTCGTGTGGATCGCGTTCCGATAGTTGCCTCCGGCCCGCTATGACGCGCGTAGCGCACGATGCACTCTTTCCGTTGGCGCCCTGCCCTGCAGCGAGCGCCGGCACTGATAAAAAAAAGGTAAAAGCCAGCACGATGTTTTCCAGTACCCCATCCGCCGCCCACCGCGAGGCACGCCACGAGTTGGACAACCTCATGGAAGAGGCCGGCGACGTCGTGTTCCGGCTCGATACGGACGGCCTGATCCTGTTCGCCAGCAAGCGCGCAGCCACCCTGTTCGGCACGCCATCGGGCCTGGCCGGCCACTTGCTGTTGCCGCTGGCCGCCGAAGCGTCGCGCGCGGCGCTGCAGGCGGCGCTGGAAGATTCCTTGGCCGAGCCGGGCCGCCTGGAAGTGCGCCTGCAAACGCCAGACCAGGAAATCTGGTTCGAGCTGCGCCTGTCTTCTTATATGAACGGGGACGGCATCGCCGAATTGCTGGTGGTCGGGCGCGACACCTCGGCCCAGCACAACACGGAAGAACGCTTGCGCCACATGGCCACGCACGATGCGCTGACCGGGCTGCCGAACCGCCTGCTGCTGTCGGACCGCATCCGCATGGTCATCGCCCAGGCGGCGCGTTCGGGCCAGGGCTTTTCCGTGGCCACCATCGGCCTCGATGGTTTTAAAAAGGTCAACGATGGCCTGGGCCACCCCGTCGGCGACGCCGTGCTGCGCCTGGCCGCCGCGCGCCTGCGCAAGACCTTGCGCGACAGCGACACCCTGGCGCGCGTGGGCGGCGATGAGTTCGTCGCCGTGCTGCCCGGCAGCGCCACCGACGCGCAAATCAAACTGGTGACCGGTCGCCTGCTGGCCACCCTGCAGGCGCCGTTCGAAGTCGATGGCCACACGATCTACGTGGGGGCGTCCGTGGGTGTATCGATCTATCCGCAGCACGCAGAAGATGAAGTGCGTCTGGTGGCGCTGGCCGATGCGGCCATGTCGCGCGCCAAGGAAACGGGCAAAGCCCGCTGCCTGGTCTACAGCCCGCGCCTGAATGGCCCATCGGAACACGATATCTCGCTGGAAGCGGCCATGTTCCACGCCGTGCGCGAAGGGGAATTCCTGCTGTTCTACCAGCCCATCGTCGATGCGCACACGCGGCAAATTCAGGGCTTTGAAACCCTGATGCGCTGGAAGCACCCGACCCTGGGACTAGTGCCGCCCGTGCGCTTCATCCCGATCGCCGAAGCCAATGGCCTGATCAATCTGCTGGGCGCCTGGGCGCTGAAAGCGGCCTGCGTGCAGCTCAAGCAGTTCCAGGAAGTGGCCAAGCGGCCGCTGTACATCTCCGTCAACATCAGCCCGCGCCAATTCCGCAACGACAAATTCCTCGACGTGCTCGATGACGCCATCGCGTTTTCGGGACTCTCCGGCGAACACCTGGTGCTGGAAATTACGGAAGGCACCCTGATGATCGACCCCGTGCATGCGGAAACCATCCTCGTCAAGATGACGGAGCGCCGCGCGCGCATTGCCATCGACGATTTCGGCACCGGCTATTCCTCGCTGGCGTATCTGAAGCGCTTCCCCATTTCCGTACTGAAGATCGACCGCACCTTCATCAAGGACTTGCCCGAATCGAGCAAGGATGCGGCCATCTGCAACACCATTCTCGATCTGGCCAAGCACTTGAATTTGTCCGTGGTGGCCGAAGGCGTGGAAACGGAGGAGCAGATGCACTTCATGGAGTCACGCGGTTGCCAGTATGTGCAAGGCTATTTGACGGGCAAACCGATGCCGGCCCATGCCGCGCTATCGGCCTTGAGCGAAAAAACCTATGCGGCGCTGGTGCCCACGCCGTCTGTCTATGAACAGCGCGGAGGGGTGCAATGAATCCAGGTCATTTCACGGTACCGACACAGCTCGGCAAAAACACCCTGGACCTGCTGTGGGCGCGCACGCGCCAGCAGGGCGACATGCCCGGCTTCGCGAAAGCCATCAGCGCCATCCTGGGCGCCATGCGCGGCGAGGATGACCACGAATTCGACATCACGCAAACGGTGCTGTCCGACCCTGTCCTCACGCACAAAGTACTGCGCCTGGCCAACAGCGGCATGTACTCGGCCTTCGGCCAGAGGGTCAACACAGTCTCGAAGGCGGTGCTGGTGCTGGGCATCGACGCCATCGGCCATCTGGCGCTGGGACTGAAACTGATCGAGGAGCTGTCGCAGGCGTCGCCCGACTCCGTCAGCGCCCACGTGGAAATGGAAAAGGCCGTGCTGGCCGGGATGGTGGCGCAGCAGGTGGCCACCAGTGCCGGTAGCCTGCAAGCCGAGCAAGCCGTCGTCTGCTCCATGCTGCACACGCTGGGCCGCATGATGGTGACGTTCTACATGACGGACTTCTGGGCGCGCATGCAGGCGCACGCGGGGCCGGGCAACGAGGCGGCCGCCGCGCGCGAAATCCTCGGCCTGTCGCTGCCGGAAGTGGGCTATGCCACGGCCGCCCACTGGGGCTTGCCGCAGCACCTGATCAACGGCATGCGTCCGATGGAGCCATCGCCCGACAACGCGCCCGTCAGCGGCGCCGACTGGATGGCAGGCCTGTCGACGATGGCGGCGCGCTGCGCCGACTCGTTGTGGCATGACGATGCGGCCGGCACGGCGCAGGTGCACGCGCTGATCGACAACTATGCGGGCACCCTGGGCATCGCAGCCACAGACCTGGTGGTGGCGGTAGACAAGGCAAAAATGATGGCGGCGGCCGACCTGTCGATCGCGCCGCTGTCGAAACCGGCCGAACGGCGCGCGCGCCAGCTGGCCTCGACGCGCATGCGCGCCGAGGGCAATCGCGTGCTGATCGGCGGCCTGGCCGACCTGCGCGGCGCCATCGGCAGCGCCAGCCCTGGACAGATGGTCTCGATGGCGCTCGAAACGCTGCACCAGGGCTTCGATTTTTCGCGCTCGGTGGCGTTCGTGCGCAACCATAGGGATCATTTGTACTCGGCACGCATCAGCATGGGCGAAGGCACGTCCGACCTGCAGGACCTGATGGTGTTTGGCGACGCGTATGAGCCGAACGTGTTCCACGCGGCCCTCAATAGTGACCGAGTGATCTTCATCGACAATGCGCGCGACCCGAAATTTGCCGCCAAACTGCCGCAATGGTGGAAAGCCACCTTGTCGGAAGCGCGCAGCTTCGTCGTGCTGCCCCTGTCGGCCAACGGCCATCCCACGGGATTCCTGTACGGCGACTGGGACGACAGCTTCCCGCCAATCCAGCTGAACCAGACGGAATTCAACCTGATCAACGATATCCGGGCCTTACTGGTGCAGTCGGTGGAGATGCGCCATCAATTGGAATTGGTGGCGAACAAAGTGGCGTGATACCGGTAATGTCGGCTTACGCGCCACGCGCTAAGCCGACCTACACATGGCATGGGTCGTAGGTCGGATTAGGGCCGCAGGCCCGTAATCCGACAACATTCAGCTTACTTCAACTTCGGCGTATTCACCGACACATCGCCGCATTGCGCGCGGTGCATCAGGGCGTGGTCGATCAGCACCAACGCCAGCATGGCTTCGGCGATCGGCGTGGCGCGGATGCCCACGCAGGGGTCGTGGCGGCCGAAAGTTTCCACCATCACGGGATTGCCCTCTTTATCGATCGAGCGGCGCGGCGTGCGGATCGACGAGGTCGGCTTGATGGCGATCGACACGCTGATATCCTGCCCCGTCGAGATGCCACCGAGCACACCGCCCGCGTTATTGCCAATAAAACCTTCCGGCGTCAGCTCGTCGCCGTGCTCGGAACCCTTTTGCGCCACGGCGTCGAAGCCGGCGCCGATTTCCACGCCCTTGACGGCATTGATGCCCATCATGGCGTAGGCGATGTCGGCGTCGAGTTTGTCGTAGATGGGTTGGCCCAGTCCCACCGGCACGTTTTGCGCAATCACGTCGATGCGCGCACCGATGGAATCGCCGTCGCGGCGCAATTGATCCATGGCCTCTTCCATGCGCGCGATCAGGTCCGCGTCGCCGCTGGCGGCAAAGAACGGATTCGCATGCACGTGTTCCCAGGACTGGAATGGCACGGCAATGTCGCCCAGCTGGCTCATGCAACCCTTGAAGGTGGTGCCGTACTGCTGCAGCAGCCACTTCTTGGCAATCGCCGCCGCGCCCACCACGGGCGCCGTCAGGCGCGCCGAGGAACGCCCGCCGCCGCGCGGGTCGCGCACGCCGTATTTATGCCAGTATGTATAGTCCGCATGGCCGGGGCGGAAGCTTTCCGCGATATTGCCGTAATCCTTGCTGCGCTGGTCTTCGTTGCGGATCAACAGCGCGATAGGCGTACCCGTCGTCACGCCCTGGTACACGCCCGAGAGAATTTCCACCGTATCCGATTCCTGGCGCTGCGTCACGTGGCGCGAAGTGCCCGGCTTGCGGCGGTCCAGCTCGGGCTGGATATCGGCTTCCGACAGGACCAATCCGGGCGGACAGCCATCGATCACGCAGCCGATGGCCGGGCCATGCGATTCGCCGAAAGTGGTAACAGTAAACAGTTTGCCAAAAGAATTGCCGGACATAGTAGGAAGTGTGAAAGACTGGAAAACTCAATTCTACCAGCCTGCGGGGCATGCCATGCCGCTAATGCCACGCCAAGGCCCGATATTGCCCCACACATTTCGCCATTTTTAAATCCCGCGTATTTTCCATACAAAAAATACCAAATATGAGTTGCAATCATGCAATACAAGAAATATTGCACTCCACAGGAGATTTAAAAAAACTTTTTGCTTATTAAATAGCTATATACTTGGGTGATGGGCCATTAGAAAATGTGCACCTGAGTGCTGCATTTTCGATGCGCCCTGAGTGCATCAGAAATGGCCAGGGCTAGGCGCGGCGCCGAAGACAGTACGCGAGTACGGCGAGGCGCTGCAACAACGCCATGGACATTTCTGATGTGCTCACATCTCGTTCCGAGTCATCCTGGAGAAGCTATACATGCCCGCACCGATCATCCCCCTTGACGCCAACAAGGACGATCACGACGACCTGGTATTCCTCGATGAGCAACCAGCGGCGCCGCTGGTCGCCGCACCGCGCAGCGTCTGGCGGGTGATGATCATCGACGACGATGAAGACGTCCACTCCACCACCACTTTCGCCCTGGGCAACCTGGAAATGCAGCATCGCCCGCTGGAATTCGTGCATGCGTATTCGGCCGGCCAGGCGCGCGAACTGCTCAAGCATGAAGATGACATCGCCGTCATCCTGCTCGACGTGGTGATGGAACAGGACGACGCAGGCCTGCACCTGGTGCGCTACATCCGCGAAACCCTCAAAATGACGGACGTGCGCATCATCCTGCGTACGGGCCAGCCAGGCTATGCGCCGGAAATCGACGCCATCCGCGATTTCGACATCAACGATTACAAGACCAAGTCCGAACTGACGCGCATCAAGCTGTTTACCACGGTGACGGCAGCCATTCGCTCGTACGAGCAGATACGTTCGATCAGCAACAGCCGGCGCGGCCTGGACCGGATCGTCCACGCCAGCACGCAGCTGATGGCGCTGCACGGCGTGCAAAACTTCTCGGCCGGCGTGCTGGCGCAGATCGCCGACCTGCTGGGCATCCGCGCCGACGGCGTGCTGTGCGTGCAGGACTTGCAGGACAGCGGCGCCAGGGAATTGCTCGTCTCGGCCTGCACGGGCAGCTTTTCCAGCCTGCCGCACAGCGCCCTGTGCGGCCTGCAAAACCCCCGCGTGATGGCCGCCATCGAGCACACGCTGGCGCAGCGACGCAATGTGTACGCGCACGACTATGCCACCCTGTACTTCGCGGGCAAGGCCAGCCGCGACGCAGCCGCCTACCTGGTCCTGCCACGCCCCCTCACCGCCATCGATGAAAGCCTGCTGGAAGTGTTTTGCAGCAACGTCGCCGTGGGCCTGGACAACGTCGAGCTGGTATCTCACCTGCACAATGCCGCCTTTTATGACCAGTTGTCGAAGCTGCCCAACCGCACGCGCCTGGTGGAAATCCTCGATGCCGCCCTTGCCGGTCCCGCGCGCGACGACGCCACCCTGGCGCTGGTCGACCTCGACCACTTTGCCGAGACCAACGACGCGCTGGGGCACCAGTTCGGCGACACCCTGCTGGTCGCCGTGGCGGGCCGCTTGCAAACCCAGCTGGGGCCGCAGTTGACGGTGGCGCGTCTGGGCGGCGACATCTTTTGCGTGCTGGGCGACTCGTCGCAAGTCAATCCGGCCAACATCCTGGCCCTGTTCCAGGCGCCGTTCAGCATCGATGGCCAGGATGTGCAACTGTCCGCCACCCTGGGCCTGGTGCGGCTGGGCGAACATGCGGGCACAGGCGCCGATGCACTGAAGGATGCCGATATCGCCTTGAAACGGGCGAAAAGCCAGCAGCGCGCCGGACACTTCTATTTCTCGCGCAGCATGGGCATTGAAATCCGCGAACGGGTACGCATGATGCACGCGCTGCGCACGGCCTTCAGCCAGGACCAGCTGTTTGTCGTCTACCAGCCGCAGATCGACTTGACCACGCGCCGCCCCGTGGGCGCCGAAGCGTTGCTGCGCTGGCAGACGCCGGACGGCAAATTCATCTCGCCCGACCGCTTCATACCGATTGCCGAATATTCGGGCATCATCATCGATCTGGGCGAATGGGTGCTGCGCACGGCTTGCCGCGAACTGGTGCTGCTGCGCGAGCAGGGCCACCGCAACTTCGTCATGTCCGTCAACGTGTCGCAAGTACAGTTCCGCCACCCCCTTTTTTTGGAAATGCTGCGCGCGGCGCTGGAAGAGACGCAGGCGCCGCCCGAGTTCATCGAACTGGAAATCACGGAATCGATGGCAATGGAAGAGCCGGACATGCTGATCAAGATGTTGTGGCAGATCAAGCAGACGGGCGTCAGCATCGCCATCGACGACTTCGGCACGGGCTTTTCCTCGCTATCCTACCTGCAGCGCCTGCAAGTCGACCGCCTGAAAATCGACCGTGCCTTCGTCACCGAGATCACCGGCTCCGCGCGCGGCAGCAGCATCGCCGAGATGGTCATCCAGCTGGGCCGCAACCTGGGCCTGGCCGTGATCGCCGAAGGCGTGGAAGACGAGCGCCAAGCGCAAATTTTGCAGGCGCTGGGCTGCCCGATGGCGCAAGGCTTTTTGTTTGCCCGCCCCATGACGGCCACGGCGCTGGGTACCTGGCTGAACAACGAGGCGCTGCAGGGCGCGGCATAGGCGGCGCCACCCGCTTCTGCAATGCAAAACGCCGGCAGTTGCCGGCGTTGTTATTACTGCATAGTGCAATTAGTCCGTCGTTTCAGCCGGCCAGTCACGGATATACGCTTTCAGCATTTGGTTTTCAAAGCTTTGCGCTTCGAGCACGGCGCGTGCCACGTCGTAGAAGGAAATGACGCCCAGCAAGGTCTTGGCGTTCATGACGGGTAGGTAGCGCGCATGTTTTTCCAGCATGATGCGACGCACTTCATTGACTTCCGTATCGGGGGTGACGGTGATCGGGTGGTCATCCATGTGCTTGCGCACGGTGCCACCGCCGATCTGGCCCGCGTTTTCATGCAGCGCGTTGAGCACTTCGCGGAAGGTCAGCATGCCGACCAGGTCGCCAAATTCCATGACCACCAGCGAACCGATGTCCTTTTCAGCCATGGTATTGGCCGCGTCAAGCAAGGGCTGGTCAGGCGTGACCGTGTAGAGAATATTGCCCTTGACTTGGAGAATTTCAGATACTTTCATATTGGCCGTCCTGTCCGCGTGATTGGTATTTTAGTTATTCTAGCCCTTACTGCGACTGTAGCCTATGCCTGCGGAAAAATCCAGCCTTGCGCGCAATCAAATCGAGGAGGATTGTCGGGCAAGAAAAACGTAGCGAGCGGATGCGCGGCGCGGCCGAGAAGCGCAGCGGTACGCGAGTACCGTGAGCATCGCCGGCCGTGCCCCGCGACGCGCAGTAGTTTTTCTCACGCGCGGCGGCGGAACCAGCCTGCGATCGACAGGCGCTCGCGCGCCGTCGGCAACACTTCGTGCAGCATCTCGCCCGACAGAAACATGGCCATGCGCCCTGCTTCGGGCGCGATATCCACGCTGGGGCCGCCATCGGGGTGCAAACGCAGCGCGCCGCCGTGTTCGGGAAGCCAGTCGTCGTTCAGGTACAGCACGACGGACACAGTGCGCTTGTCGTCGTCGCGGAAACGGTCCAGATGGGCCCGGTAAAGAGCGCCTGGCGCGTACAGGGCGAAATGGCTTTCGTACTCGTCCAGCCCCAGGAACAGCTCACGGTTGAGTACCTGGCGCAATGCTTCCATCTGTTCAAGATAGCGGTCGCAGGCCTCTGAACGGCCCGCTTCCAGCCATGCGATATGGTCGCCGCGAATAGCCGGCTGTAGCAGGGGCGCATGGCCGCCGCCCACGCCGGCGCCCTTCATCTTGCCGCTGAGCATGGATTGCACGCATTCGGCGGCCAGCTGGCGGCTGAGCTCAAGAGAAATGAATTGCTCTTGCATGCGCCAGCCTGTGCGGCACAGGCCGTCAACGATAGAGGGTCCGGAAACGGCAAGGGCGCCGTCGAACGATATTGCGGGCATAGAATCTTTCCTGGTGGACATGCATGAGAGTGCGCCTGAAGCCCAGGATTTCGTTCGTTTGCAGCTGCTTCCCGGCGGTGCGGCGCACGCGCGAAGGTCGAACAACCCGAATATCACTGATCCGGCATCCTACCACCGCCACGCGGAGCCGGTCACTTTTTTCCACTTCAAGTGACACGCGCCGCCTGCCAGCACGGCGCCATGCGCCCTGCACGCGAGCCCTTTTACTCAGCGGAAAATCAGGTTACGATCTTGGCACTATAAAACTTGGCGGAGACACCATGAGCGGCCCGAAATACCCCGGTTTCGATACTTTATCCCTGCATGCGGGCGCGACGCCCGACCCGGCTACGGGCGCGCGCGCCACGCCCATCCATTTCACGTCCTCGTTTGCCTTCAAGAGTTCCGAGCATGCGGCCTCGCTGTTCAACATGGAACGGGCCGGCCACGTGTACTCGCGCATTTCGAATCCCACCAACGCCGTGCTGGAAGAGCGCATCGCCGCGCTGGAAGGTGGCGTGGCAGGCATCGCCACGGCCAGCGGCCAGGCCGCCATGCACCTTGGTTTATGTACCATCGCCGGCGCGGGATCGCACATCGTTGCTTCACGCGCCCTGTACGGCGGCTCGCACAACCTGCTGGCCTATACATTAAAACGCTTCGGCATCGAGACGACGTTTGTCGACCCGCGCGATGTGGACGCCTGGCGCAGTGCGATACGCCCTGAAACCCGCGTGCTGTTTGCGGAAACCCTGGGCAATCCCGGCCTCGACGTGCTGAATATCCCGCAAATAGCCACCCTGGCGCACGAACACCAGTTGCCGCTGATGCTAGATTCGACGTTTACCACGCCCTATTTGCTGCGCCCCTTCGAGCATGGCGCCGACCTGGTGTTCCACTCGGCCACCAAGTTTTTATGCGGCCACGGCACGGCCATCGGCGGCTTGCTGGTCGATGGCGGCACCTTCGACTGGCAAACGGCCTACGACAAAACGGGCCGTTTTGCCGAACTGTGCGAACCGTATGACGGCTTTCACGGCATGGTCTTCGCCGAAGAATCGACGGTGGCGCCGTTCGCCCTGCGGGCGCGACGCGAAGGCTTGCGCGATTTCGGCGCCGTCATGAGCCCGCACAATGCCTTCGCCATCCTGCAGGGCATCGAAACCCTGGGCTTGCGCATGGACCGCCACGTGGCCAACACGCGCAAGGTGATTGACTTCCTGCTGGCTAATCCGGCCGTGGAATCCGTGTCCTACCCTGAACTGCCGTCGCATCCCGACTACGCACTGGCGAAAACCCTGCTGCCGAAAGGCGCGGGCGGCGTGTTCACCTTCCGCCTGCGCGGCGACCGCGCGGCGGGCCAGCGCTTTGTCGACAGCCTCAAGATCTTCTCGCACCTGGCCAATGTGGGTGACGCCAAGTCGCTCGTCATCCACCCCGCCTCCACCACGCACTTCCGCGTGCCAGACGAGCAACTGGCGCAGGCGGGCATCACGCAAGGCACCATGCGCTTATCGGTGGGCCTGGAAGATGCGGACGATTTGATCGAAGACCTGGCCCGTGGCCTGAAACTGTCGCAGAAAGGCGCCTGAGATGTTATTCACCATCGAGAACAGCACGGCCTACTGCTACACGGGCGGCAAACCATACAATCCGGATCAGCCCACGGCTATCTTCATCCATGGCGCGCAGAACGACCATTCCGTGTGGGCCCTGCAAACGCGTTATTTCGCCCACCACGGCTGGAACGTGCTGGCCGTCGACTTGCCGGGCCACGGCCGCAGCCTGGGCGCGGCGAAAAGCAGCGTCGAAGAACTGGCGCGCTGGATACTCGCCGTGCTGGATGCGGCTGGCGCGGGCAAGGCCATGCTCATCGGCCACAGCATGGGGTCATTGATCGCGCTGGAAGCGGCATTCCTGGCGCCCGTAAGGATCAGCCACCTGGCCATGTTGGGCTCCACCTACCCGATGAAAGTCTCGCCCGCGCTGCTGGAAACGTCACTCCATGACGAACAGGCGGCCATCGACATGGTCAATATCTGGTCGCACTCGTCGATCGCGCAAAAGCCGTCGTTCCCCGGCCCGGGCTTCTATGCCATGGGCGGCGCGCGGCGCTTGAAACAGCGCATCGCCGCCATCAACCCCAATCACGTGTTTCACACGGATTTTTTCGCCTGCAATGCCTACGCGAACGGCGAAATCGCCGCCGCTTCGGTACACTGCCCCACGTTATTCATTGTCGGCGCGCGCGACATGATGACGCCGCCCAAATCGACCAGGCTGCTGACAGCAACAATAGCGCATGGCACGGTGGTGCAGGTCGACAGCGGGCACGAATTGATGGCCGAGCAGCCCGACGCCGTGCTCGACGCGCTGTTTGCGTTTGCGCAAAGCACGCCGGCATGACGCCATGCCACGCACACTTTTTTAGGATAGATAGATGATGTTGTTGAATACCCTGCTCGATGAATTGACTGGTCGAGGCAGCGGCACGGAAGCGGAGCAGCAAGAACGCTATAAATGGCTGCAACAGTTGCGCTGCACCAACCCGCAGGCGGCTGAAGGCGGCCCCATGGCGGGCATCCCCGGCTACTACTGGTCCCGGTTGCCGCAGGCACTGACGGTCGCCGGCCAGCAGACGGATCTGCTGGTCGGTACCATGAACGCGCAATACCTGGTGTTCGCCGGCCGCCACGCGGCAGCCTTTGGTGCCGAACTGGGGCTGCAATACGACGCCAACAACCACATCGACCGCCCCGGCGGCATCGATGAACTGCTCGACGCGTATGAAGAAGAGGCCGACGGCAGCTGGACCACCTTGCCGGCTGGCCAGCCAGCGCCACCGCTGGCCGGCTGGGACGACGTGTATTTCCGCGTGCGCGACCTGAGCGACGGCATAACCATCCAGAGCGTGACCACCATCGCCTACGAGAGCAGCCGTTTCCCTGGCTATACCCTGCTGGGCACGACCCTGGTAGGCGCCGGCGCCATCGCCCACGATGACGAGACGGCGGAATATTTGCAGCAAATCTTCGCCGATTGGGCCATCCAGCGCGATTGCGCCGCGAGCTGCCCGCCTTCCTCCACGCCCTGGCCATGCACGCCGCGCCAGGCGCCGCCCTTGCCGTCCGGCACCCCGTTCGATTTCGGCCGCAATCTGGCCTATCTCGACGCCCTGCTGACGGCCTATGTGCGGGCACAGGCGCGGGCACAAGACGATGGTGGCGATAGCGCCAACTGGGCTTGCGCCGCCGCCAGCGTGGCTTACCAGGTATTCTCGCTGCGCTACACGGCCGGCCTGCCCTTGCCCGAGGTGAACAGCGCGCTGGAAGCGGCCGTCGCCGCCTGCGAAACGGCGCGCGCGGCGCTGGCCGCCGCCTACGATGACGATGCCTTGCCCGCCTTTGATTTCGAACAATTGACGGATTACGCACGCACCTTGCAGTTGCTGGGCGCGACCCTGCTGTTCGGCCGCCACGACCTCGCTGCCCGCCTGGCCGCCCTGCAAACAGCCTTCGATGGCGAAGATGGCGTGTATGAAGCGCTGCTGGCGACCGTCGATCCGCAGCGTCCCGCCGTCGACGAATGGTATTTCGCCGAGCCCTATTCGGCCCTGTTCGACTGCCTGGACGAGGACGATCCCGCGCAGCAGCTGGAGCACCTGCGGCAATACCTGGCCAGCTGGCATGGCGCGCTGGTGCACGAAGACTGGTTCAACGGCCATTTGCGGGCGCAGGGTCTGGGCGGCTACTACGGCCTGTGGGCCTTCGAGGCGGCCGCTGTGGCCATGCATCTGGGCCTGGAGCGCAGCGCACTGGCGCACTGGGTCATGCCGCCATCGCCCTGAATACCCCCGTTCACTTTTAGATAAATATCCATGATCAATACCGCAGCCCTGTTCAGCACCGCCTTCTTGCCCGGCGAGGCCGGCTTCGACACCGACGCCATCACGGGCCTGGCCGAATGGCGGCTGGACACGCCCATGCTGTTCAAGCTGCTCATCGGCGCCGACGCGCAAGCCGTCGCCTGGCCCATCTACGGCGATGGCGAAGACTGCGCCTGCGTGCTGGCCGCGCCAATGGTCCAGGCGCAAGCCAGCTGGCAAGCGTTGTCACAGCTGATGGACAGGCCGCGCGACGCTGCCGCCATCGTCGCGCGCGCCGGCATCAGCGCCCTGCTGGCCAGCGGCCAGCCGTGGCTGATCCTCGATTGCGTGCAGCTGATCGCGCACGATATCGATACGCCGGATTATGCCGCCGCGCTCAATGCCCTGCGCGCCGAGGCGCAAGCCTTGCACGCTGCCCTGCTGCGCGGCGACCGGGAAGCCCTGACGCCCCTGCTGGCCGCCGGCGCCACTTCGCCCGCGACCGGCTACTGGTCGGCAACGGCCGACGCGCAACTGGCCGATGTCGAGGAGCTTGATGGGGAAGACCTGCCCTTCCTGCAAGGCCTGGAAGTGCGCAAGTGGCTGGAAGACGCGCTGTGCTACGAGGTGGCTGCGGCGGGACAACCCGACATCCTGGGCCTGGTCACGCCGTATGGGCGCTGGATCGTGCCGCTGTCGCTGAACGTGATTGACCTGGACAGCAGCGACGCGGGCTATGGCTGGATCACCTTTGCCACGGCGGACAAGCCAGATGCACACGGCGTGCTGGACCTGAACGGTACGGTGGTGCTGCCGCCCGCCCCCGGCGCCCTGTATGTGATCAGCCCCCACTTGGTGCAGCAATACGATCAGGACGGCGCCAGCCGTTTGCTGCGCCTGCCCGACGGCGCGCTGCTGTTCGAAAGCGTGCACCAGATCGGCCAGCGCGACGATGGCTATATCGATATCGAACGCCAGACGCACGATGACGAGCACAATGTCTGCGGCGTGATCGATGCCACGGGCAAGGTAGTGCTGCCGACTGCCTACAGCTCCGTGCAGGATTTCGGCACGAAAAAGAAGATCGCCATCGTCAGCCAGCGCATCGATGGCCGCTTCCTGTTTGGTCTGGCGAACAGCCGGGGCGATCTGCTGACGCCATGCCAGTACGAAGCCATCGATTCCGCCACAACGTCGTCGCCGCCCAAGCTGCGCAAGAACCTGATCTTCGCCATCGATGCGCAAGGCCTGGCCTGCATGCTGACGCTCGATGGCAAGCAAGCGTTTACGCCGCTGTATCCGCCCGCCCACCATCTGCGCGGCGTGGCCGTGCAAAGCGATTTTTTATATGTGGTCAAGGATGGCATGGCCTGGAGCATGGATTTCACGGGCCAGTTGCTGGAACAGCTCGACACCGTGGAAAACTTCAAGGCGGACGTCACGGCCCAGCTGAGCGCGGCCATGGGACTGGGCAAGAAGAAAGCGGTGCCGCGCAACAGCTTTACGCCGGCGCAGATCCTGGCACAGGCCGACCGCGAACAGTTGCGCGTCATGGCAGCCCTGTTCTTCCTGGGCGATGCGGAACTGGCCGCGCGCTGCGTAGACATCACTTTGGAAGAGCTGGCAGAGGACGATCTGGAAGAAGAATACGAAGGCGATACGCCCGAAGCGGCGTGTTTCTTCCTGCTCTGGTGCACTGCCGCCGATGTGCTGGGCCACGGCACCACCCTGGACTGGAAATCGGTCGATGAAGTGCCGCGCATCGGCCAGCATATCGAACTGCCCGCACTGCAGGACTTCCGCTGGGCGGAACGCGAAGACGGCGACGCCTTGGCCGAGGGCCTGGCCGCCATCGCCGCCCACCTGGCGCCGCATCAGCTGCACCTGGTGAACATGAACGGCGGCGAAGACACGTATTACCTGGGCGTAGTGCGCGCGTCCGATGCGGCCGCGTTCAGCAAGGTGGCGCTGCAGGCGGCCCTGCGGCCCGTCGTGTACTAAGAGTAAGGGTCGCTCAGTTGCATTTGACGGCCCCGAAATGCTGCGCCAGGGTCAGGCCCAGTCCCTGCTCCACGGCGTTTTCCACCTGCGCCGCCAGGGCGGCCGCTTCTTCCGCCGCCTTGATGTCGCGCTCATTGGTGGAACCGGCCGGGTAGCCGGAGTTCACGCGCATGCCGCCAAAGACGAATAAACGGTAGACATCGGCCAGGCTGATGCGGTTGACATTGCCCAGCAAGACCCAGTGGTCGGAACTGTCGGCCACGCGCTTGCCCCACTGCACCCGTACGGCGCCATCCACGTTGACTCGTCCCACCCAGCCCTGCTGCACCATCTTGTCGAGCAGGGTTTCCATCTCTTCGAAACCCAGGCGCGTGCTGCGGCGGATCTCGGCCGCGCCCACCAGGGCCGAATCGGCGCAGTGGCAGGCCTGATGCAGCACTTTCAAGATAGCGACGGCATCGACGAATTCGCTGCCCGGCACCGCCTCGTACCACCAGCGCTCGTATTTTACGACGGGCAAGGCAGCCACCAGCAAGGCGCCCACCAGGGTGATCATCCAGCTCAGGTAAATCCACACGAGGAACAGCGGCAAGGCAGCCAGCGCGCCATAGATGCGCGAATACGTGGGGAATTCCTGGATGAATTCACCGAAGCCCCGCTTGGCCACCTCGAACGCCAACGCCGCCAGCAAGCCGCCCCAGGCCGCGTCGCGCCAGTCCACGTCGCGGTTCGGCACGGCGATGTAGAGCAAGGTAAACGCCAGCATGGTCAGGCCGATCGACACCAGCGTATAAAACACGGCGCCAAGGAAGGGCACGGCCCCCACCACGCCGCTGGTGGCCATGAAGAGGCGCGACGTGACCGTCAGCGACACGCCCACCAGCAGCGGTCCCAGGGTGACGATGGCCCAGTAAACAAGTAAACGCTTGGTCCAGCGGCGTTCCTGGCGCACGCGCCAGATGCGGTTGAAAACGCGTTCGATCAAGCCCATCATGCCCACCGAGGTGACGATCAGGGCACCCGCGCCGATGGCCGACAAGCGCGTCGCTTTCGAGGCAAACGTGGTCAGGTAGTCGAGGATGGTGTTCGAAATCCCCTTGGGCATCACGCTTTGCACGAAATAATCTTCCAGCGCATGGCGGAAGGTATTAAACAGAGGGAAAGTGGTGAAGATGGCCAGGGCCAAGGTGAGCAGCGGCACCAGCGCGAACACGGTGGCGAACGTCAGGCTGCCGGCCACTTGCGGCAAGCTTTCCTCGCGCACGCGGCGGCGCGCGAATTGCAGCAGGTCGCGTGTTTCTGACCATGTCAGGCCGCGCACGACGGCCAGTCCCATGCTCAGGGCGCGCCACAGGTATTGAAAGATCGGGAGTATATATTTTGAAAACATGTGCAAAATCAGAACGGCGCCATGACAGCAGTCGTATCAGGCTGTAAAGCGCCCTATAATACCAATGATGAAGCCAACCAATCTGATTATTCTCGTATTGTTTTATTCACGCCATGGCGCCACGCGCCAGTTGGCCGAGCTGATAGCCCAAGGGGTGGAAAGCGTGCCTGGCTGCGATGCGCGCCTGCGCACCGTGCCTGCCGTCTCGACGGTGACGGAAGCGACGGCGCCGGAAGTCCCGCTTGACGGCGCGCCCTACGTGGAACTGGAAGACTTGCAGGAATGCGCGGGCCTGGCCCTGGGTTCGCCCACGCGCTTCGGCAACATGGCCGCCGCCATGAAGTACTTCTGGGATGGCACGGCCAGCGATTGGCTGGCCGGCAGCCTGTCAGGCAAGCCCGCCTGCGTGTTCACGTCCACGGGCAGCCTGCACGGCGGCCAGGAATCGACCCTGTTGTCGATGATGATCCCCCTTTTCCACCACGGCATGCTGGTCATGGGCCTGCCCTACACGCATGCGGAACTGATGACCACATCCACGGGCGGCTCGCCCTACGGCGCCACGCACTGGTCGGGCATCGATGGCGACAAGGCCTTGAGCGACGATGAAAAACGCCTGGCCATCGCCCTGGGCCGGCGCCTGGCGGAAAACGCCGCGAAACTGGCAGGCGCATGATGCACGGCGCACTGCACAAGTATTTTCACTGGGGCGCCATCGCCAGCCTCGCCACCCTGATTGTCTGGTGCCTGCTGTGGGAAACCGTCGTCGCGCCGCTGCAGCCGGGCGGCTCCTGGGTCGTACTGAAGGCCGCGCCCCTGCTCATTCCCCTGTACGGCGTCATCAAGCGCGACGTCTACACCCTGCAATGGTCGTCGATGGTGATCCTGCTGTATTTTACAGAGGGCGTGGTGCGCGGCTACAGCGACACGAATCCCGTCTCGGCCCTGATGGCCTGGGGAGAGGCGGCCATCGTCTGCATCTACTTCTTCTGCGCCGTGCTGTATCTGCGCCCGTATAAACAGGCTGCCAAACGCATGGCTAAGGAACTGCTGGAAAAAGTGAATAAAGTGAGCATCAAGAAATGAGCGACACGCTAATGACTGACCAAGCCGATTTCCTCGCCGCCTGCCGCGACCTGCTGGGCGCAGCGTACGTACTGACAGACCACGCCGACACGGCGCCCTTCCTCACCGACTGGCGCGACAGGTTCACCGGCAAGGCACTGGCCGTGCTGCGACCCGCCAGCGTGGAGCAAGTGGCCGGCGTGCTGCGCGCCTGCGCGCAATGGCAGATTCCCGTCGTGCCGCAAGGGGGCAACACGGGCCTGGTCCTGGGCAGCATCCCGGATGCGGCCGGCACGGCCATCGTGCTGTCGCTGGCGCGCCTGAACAGCATACGCGCGCTCGACCCCGTCAACCGCACCATCACGGTGGACGCGGGCTGCATCCTGCAAACCATCCAGGAAGCGGCCAGCGCCGCCGGCTGTCTGTTCCCGCTGTCGCTGGCGGCCGAAGGCAGTTGCACCATCGGCGGGAACCTGGCGACGAACGCGGGCGGCACAGCCGTGCTGCGCTACGGCAATACGCGCGAGCTGTGCCTGGGCCTGGAAGTGGTCACGCCGCAAGGCGAGATCTGGAACGGCTTGCGCGGTTTGCGCAAGGACAATACCGGCTACGATTTGCGTGACCTGTACATCGGCGCCGAAGGTACGTTGGGCGTGATCACGGGCGCGGTGATGAAACTGTATCCGCAGCCGAAAGCCTGTATCACGGCGCTGGCCGCCATGCCCTCGCCCGCGCACGCCCTGCGTTTATTGAGCCTGATGCAAGACCATTGCGGCGCCAACCTGACGGGTTTTGAATTGATGTCGCAGTATTGCTTGCAACTGGTGGCGGAACAATTCCCCCAGTTGCCGCGTCCATTTACCTCCCCGCATGGCCAATATGTGTTGCTCGAATTGTCCAGCAGTCAGTCCGAGGCGCACGCCGTGGAATTGCTGGAAGCGAGCATCGGCGCGGCGCTGGAAGAGGAGCTGATCGAGGATGCCGTCGTCGCCAGTTCCGTGGCGCAGTCGGAAGGCCTGTGGCAGTTGCGCGAGCACATTCCGCTGGCGCAGGCGCAGGCGGGCAAGAACATCAAGCACGATATCTCGCTACCCATTTCCTGCATCGCCGATTTCATCGGCGTCACGGATGCGGCCCTGGAAGCGGCCTTCCCCGGCTGCCAGCTCGTATGTTTCGGCCACCTGGGCGACGGCAACCTGCATTACAACGTAGCGCCGCCGCCCGGCATGACGGATCACGACTTTCTCGCCAACCAGGATGCCATCAACCGCATCGTGCACGACCAGGTCCACGGCTTCGGCGGCTCGATATCGGCCGAACACGGCATCGGCGCCCTCAAAAAGGACGACCTGGCGCACTACAAGTCGCCGCTGGAATTGCAGCTGATGCGCGCCGTGAAGCTGGCGCTGGACCCGAAAAACATCATGAATCCGGGGAAAATATTGTGAAGTCGCCTTCCCTCCTGCTCTGCGCCATGGCCTTGTCGGCCGGCCCCGCCAGTGCGCAGGACGTCTACAAATGCGTGCAGGACGGCCAGACCAGCTATAGCGCCACGCCATGCACGGGCGGCCAGCTGCAGATCCTTGAAGTCCCCTCGCCACCGCCTGCCGTCGACAAGGGCGCCGCCACGCGCCAGGAGCGGGTGGCCAGCCAGATGGAAGCGGCGCGCAAGCAGCGCGAAAGCCGGGAAGACCAGGCGCGCGAACGGGCTGCCAAGCAGCTTGAGGCACGCGACAAGCATTGCGCGCAGCTGCGCATGGAGAAAAAATGGGCGGCGCAGGACGCCGTCGGCGCAGGCGACAGGAACCGCGACGCGGCGCAACTGAAAGCGCGGCGCGCCGGCGAACGCCTGGCCGTCGAATGTCTGCATTGAGTGCGCCGCAGGCCAGCCCGGCGACGACGCGCCTGCTGTCGCGCTGGTTGCTGCTGGGCGAATGGCGCGCGCATCCCGTGCGCGCCCTCGTCGCCATCCTGGCCATCGCCATCGGCGTGTCGCTGGGTTTTGCCATCCATTTGATCAACGCGGCCGCCTTCAATGAATTTTCCACGGCCGTCAAAAGCCTGTCCGGCCAGGCCGACGTGCAGGTGGCCGGGCGGGAAGCGCTGTTCGACGAAGCCATCTACCCATGGCTGGCGCAGCGCGACGGCGTGGCCATGGCCTCGCCCGTGCTGGACCTGCAGGCCGCGGTGGCCGGCAAGACTGACGGCGGCCCGCTGCACATCCTGGCGTTCGACGTCTTCCGCGCCGGCTTCATCTCACCCGACCTGATCGGCGCACCGGCCGATGGCACGCCTTTCGACACCCTGGCCGACGATGCCCTCTTTTTATCGCCGGCCGCCTTGCGCTGGCTGAACGTGGCGCAAGGCGACAAGATTGCCTTGCAATCGGGCACGGGCAAGGTGTCGCTGCGCGTCGCCGGTTCGCTGCAACGCGCGCGCGCAGGCCAGCGCATCGCCGTGATGGATATCGGCGCGGCGCAGTGGCGCTTCAACAAGCTGGGCAAGCTGTCGCGCATCGACTTGAAACTGCGCCAGGGCGTCAACCGCGACGCCTTCCAGGCGGGTCTTGCGCGCGCGCTGGAAGCGCAGTACCCGGGGCGTTTCCAGGTGGGCCAGCCCAATGACGAAAACCAGAATAGCCGCAACAATAACCTCAGCCGCGCCTACCGGGTCAACCTGACGGTGCTTGCCCTCGTCGCCCTGTTTACGGGCGCCTTTTTAGTCTTTTCCACGCAGGCGCTGTCCGTCATCCGTCGCCGCGGCCAGTTCGCGCTGCTGCGCGTGCTGGGCATGGAACGGGGCCAGCTGCTGCGCCAGGTGCTGCTCGAAGGCGCCAGCCTGGGCGTGGTCGGTGCCGCGCTGGGCATCGCCGGCGGCTACGCCATGGCGGCCGTCGCCCTGCGCTTTTTCGGCGGCGACCTGGGTGCCGGCTATTTCGCGGGCGTGCAGCCGCAAGTGCAGTTCACGCCCGTCGCCGCCTTCGTCTACTTTGCCCTCGGCCTGGGCGTGGCCTTGCTGGGCTGCGCGGCGCCCGCGCTGGAAGCGGCGCGCGCGGCCCCCGCCATTGCCCTGAAATCGGGCAGCGAAGAAGTGGTGACGACGCGCCTGGCGAAAACCTGGCCCGCGCTGGCTTGCCTGCTGCTGGCCGGCGCCTTGACATTGCTGCCGCCCGTATTCGAGCTGCCCCTGTTCGGCTATCTATCCATCGCCCTGCTGCTGATCGGCGCCATCGCCCTGATGCCGCAACTGGCGGCCGTGGTCTTCCGTTTTCTGCAGCGCGCCTGGCTGCGCACGGAAACGAGCAAGCACGCGCCTGTGCGCAGCCTGACCCTGGCCCGCCTGGCAAATGCCTCGGGCCAGGCCGGCATCGCCCTCGGCGGCGTGCTATCGAGTTTTAGCCTGATGGTGGCGATGGCCATCATGGTGTCGAGCTTCCGCGTCTCCGTCGATGACTGGCTGCTGCAGATTTTGCCGGCCGACCTGTATGCGCGCACGGCCGCCAGCGGTGGAACGGCGGGCCTGAACCCGCGCGAGCAGGCGGCCATCACCGCCCTGCCCGGCGTGGCCAGGGTGGATTTCCAGCGCCTGCGCTCGTTGTCGCTGGCACCCGACCGACCGAATGTAGTGCTGCTGGCGCGCCCCGTCAACCTGGCAGATCCGGAAAAAAGCATGGTGCTGGTGGGTGACACCCTGCCCGTGCCAGATGGCGCGAAACCCGTGTGGCTGTCCGAGGCGGCGGCCGACCTGTACAACGTCAAACCGGGCCAGCAGATAGCCCTGCCGCTGGCGGGCGGCTTGCACAAGTTCTTCGTCGCCGGCATCTGGCGCGACTATGCGCGCTCTTCCGGCGCCATCCAGATGCCGCTGACCGACTACCGCGCCCTGACGGGCGACCTCGATGTCAGCGATGCCGCCCTGTGGCTGGCCAAGGACGCCACGGGCGAGCAGCTGCAGCAGCGCCTGAAAGCCCTGCCCTTCGGCGCCAGCCTGGAAGTGTCGAATCCGTCGGCCATCCGCGCCCTGAGCCTGCAAATCTTCGACCGCAGCTTCGCCGTCACGTATTTATTGGAAGCCATCGCCATCGTCATCGGCCTGTTCGGCGTGGCCGCCACGTTTTCCGCGCAGACCCTGGCGCGCGCGCGCGAATTCGGCATGCTGCGCCACGTGGGCGTGACGCGCGGGCAGATTTTGTCCATCCTGGCGCTGGAAGGCGGCGCGCTGACAGCGCTGGGCATCGCCACCGGCTTTGTGTTGGGCCTCTTGATCAGCTTTGTGCTGGTCTTCATCGTCAACCCGCAATCGTTCCACTGGACCATGCAACTGCACCTGCCCTGGCCATTGATCGCCACCGTGGCCGCCGCCCTGCTGACGGCAGCCGCCGCCACAGCCCTCATCGCGGGCCGCCAGGCGCTGTCCGCTGGCCCCATCCGCGCCGTCAGGGAGGACTGGTAATGCGCCGTTTGACTTGTCTACTATTATTCTGCAGCGCCGCCGCCATCGCCGCACCGCCTGCCTTCGCCCCCGTCACGCCGCTGCCGGCCGGACAAAGCCTGCGCCTGCCGCACGATTTCGGCGCGCATCCCGCATACAAAACGGAATGGTGGTACGCCACAGGGTGGGTAAAAACCAGCTCCGGAGAACAGCTGGGCTACCAGGTGACCTTCTTTCGCAGCGCCACGGCCACCGATACGAACAACCGCAGCGCCTTTGCGCCGAAACAGCTGATCATCGGCCACGCAGCCCTGTCCGACCCGAAGCTGGGCAAGCTACTGCACGACGAGAAAAGCGCGCGCGAAGGTTTCGGCCTGGCCTACGCCAAGGTGGGCAACACGGATGTGAAACTCGACGATTGGCGCATGCAGCGGCAAGCCGACGGCAGCTACCAGGTCAGCCTGGCCGCGCGCGACTTTAGCTTGCAGCTGACCCTGGCCCCCACGCAGCCCGTGCTGCTGCAGGGCGAGGGCGGCTACTCGCGCAAGGGCGCGCGGCCCGCGCAATCGAGCTACTACTACAGCGAGCCGCAGCTTGCTACCCGTGGCACGATCGCCCGCGCGGGCGGAAAACCGGAAGCCGTCACTGGCACCACCTGGCTCGATCACGAGTGGTCGAGCCAGGTGCTCGATGCAGACGCCAGCGGCTGGAACTGGATAGGCGCCAACCTCGCTGATGGCGGCGCCCTGATGGCCTTCCAGATCCGCAGCAAGACAGGTGCTAAACTATGGGCGCACGCGACATGGCGCGATGCGTCCGGTAAGATGACGCAGTTCGCCCCCGGCGAGGTCGATTTCACGCCCACGCAGCTGTGGCGTTCGCCCCGCACGCAGGCCGAATACCCTGTCGCCACCGAAATCCGTACGGGCGCCACGCGCTGGCAGATCAAGCCATTGCAGCCCGACCAGGAACTCGATTCGCGCCGCTCGACGGGCGCCGTGTACTGGGAAGGCGCCGTGACAGTCGAGCGCGATGGCCAGCCGGTGGGCCGCGCCTACCTGGAAATGACGGGCTACGTGCAGCCGATGAAGTTATAAACGTTATCCGCAGCATCGAATATGTAAATCAAAGCGAAAAACAATGACAACCAGCACAGAAACAGGCAGCACCAGTACAGCAACCGCCACAACCGCCGCAGCCGCCACACCAGCTCTTGACACCGGCAGCAGCCGCGAACTGAAAAAAGGTAGCCTGGCCGCCTTCAAGGGTTTGATGCCCTTTTTGACGCCATACCGCAAACAATTTTTCCTGGCCGGTATCGCGCTGGTGGTGGCCGCCGCCTCGACCCTGGCCATTCCTGCCGCCTTCAAGCAGATGATCGACCTGGGTTTCGGCGGCGCGGCCGGCTCGAAAAGCATCCAGCATGTCGACCTGGTCTTCCTGGCCCTGTTCGGCGTGGCGTCCATCCTGGCGCTGGCCACGGCGGCGCGCTTTTATACGGTGTCGTGGCTGGGCGAGCGCGTCACGGCCGACATCCGCAGCGCCGTGTACCGCCACGTCGTCACGCAAAGCCCTGAATTTTTTGAAACCACGCAGACGGGCGAAGTCCTGTCGCGCATCACCACCGACACGACACTGATACAGGCCGTGGTCGGCACCAGCATCTCCATGGCCCTGCGCAATGTGCTGCTGTTCCTGGGCGGCCTGGTGATGCTGTTCGTCACCAGCGCCAAGCTGGCCGGCATCATCATCGGCTTGCTGATCCTCGTCGTCGTGCCCATCATCGTGTTTGGCCGCAAGGTACGCAAGCTGTCGCGCGATTCGCAGGACCGCATCGCCGACGCTTCGGCCATGGCCGGCGAAATCCTCAACGCCATGCCCACCGTGCAAGCGTTCACGCACGAGAAAATCGAATCGAAACGCTTTGGCGACTCCGTCGAAGGCGCCTTCATGACGGCCATGCGCCGCATCCGCGCCCGCGCCCTCTTGACCATGATCGCCATCCTGCTGGTCTTCGGCACCATCGTGTTCGTGCTGTGGCTGGGCGCGCGCGCCGTGCTGGAAGGCGCGATGACGGGCGGAGATTTAGGCCAGTTCATCCTGTACGCTTCCATCGTGGCCGGCGCCATCGGCGCTTTGTCTGAAGTCATGGGCGAAGCGCAGCGCGCCGCCGGCGCCACCGAGCGCCTGCTGGAATTGATGGCCGTCAAATCGGAAATCGAGTCCCCGTCCACGCCCCTGCCGCTGCCGGCACGCGCCGCGAACGGCGCCTCGCTGTCGCTGGATGATGTCATGTTCTCGTATCCATCGCGTCCGGACACCCACGCGCTGGATCACGTCAGCCTCGACATCCGCGCCGGCGAAACGGTGGCCGTCGTGGGGCCGTCGGGCGCCGGCAAGACCACCCTGTTCCAGCTGTTCCTGCGTTTTTATGATCCGCAAAGCGGCAGCATCCGCCTCGACGGCGTGGACATCAAACAGCTCGACCTGCATACCCTGCGCGACGCCATCGGCATCGTGCCGCAAGATACGGTGATCTTCTCGGCCGACGCCATGGAAAACATCCGCTACGGCCGCGCCGGCGCCAGCGACGAGGAAGTCATCGCTGCCGCGAAAATGGCGGCCGCCCACGAATTCATCGAGCGCCTGCCGAATGGCTATAAATCCTTCCTCGGCGAACGAGGCGTGCGCCTGTCCGGCGGCCAGCGCCAGCGCATCGCCATCGCCCGCGCCCTGCTGAAAAACCCGCCGCTGCTGCTGCTCGACGAAGCAACCAGCGCACTGGACGCGGAATCGGAACGCCTGGTGCAAAAGGCGCTGGAAGCGGCCATGGTGGGCCGCACCACGGTGATCATTGCGCACCGCCTTGCCACCGTCCAGCGGGCCGACCGCATCATCGTGATGGAAGACGGCAAGATCGTCGAGACCGGCACGCATGCCTCGCTGGTCGCATTAGGCGGTATTTACGCCAACCTGGCCGCCCTGCAATTTCATCACGTACAGCTCCATCCAGCAGAATAATCATGAACGCACTTTTCCACGCCAACCTGGGCATCACCGATTTCTGGACCTTTTTACTAGGGACCATCTTCATCGTCATCCTGCCCGGCCCCAATTCCATGTACGTGCTGTCGGTGGCGGCACAACGGGGCGTGCGGCCCGCCTACCAGGGCGCCTTCGGCATTTTCGCGGGCGACCTGATCTTGATGGTCCTGTCGGCCTGCGGCGTGGCCTCGTTGCTGAAAGCCAGCCCGGCCCTGTTCTACGTGGTGAAATACATCGGCGCGGCCTACCTGGGCTGGATCGGCCTGCAAATGCTGATCGGCTGCTGGCGCAAGCTGCGCGCGCCCGCACCGGCCGACGGCGAAACGCCTGCGGCCCCAAGCCCGGTCAAGGAAAGCGATCCGTTCCGCAAGGCCCTGATCATCAGCCTGATGAACCCGAAGGCCATTTTGTTCTTCATTTCCTTCTTCATCCAGTTTGTCGACCCGGCCTTCCCGAATCCCGTGCTGTCCTTCATCGGCCTGGGCCTGATCTGCCAGGTGATCAGCTTTACCTATCTGACGGCCATCATCTTTGTGGGCGCGCGCCTGGCCGAGACCTTCCGCCGCCGTCGCCGCCTGTCGGCCGGCATGGGCGGCGGCGTGGGTGCCATGTTTATCGGCTTTGGTGCGAAACTGGCCACGGCTACCCTGTAAGGAACTACCGTGAACGAACTTGAACTTCGCCAGCGCTGCCATACCGTCTTGCCGGGCCACCGCCAGCCCACGCCAGCAGCCACTTTCACCGCCATGGCCGCCTGGTGCGACGCCAACGACATCGCGCACGACACCTATGGCGAAGGCGCGCTGATCGAGCAGTTCGAGAACAAGATCGCCAGCCTGCTCGGCTTCGAGGCTGCCGTGTTCTGCATCACGGGCACCATGACGCAGGTGACGGCCTTGCGCCTGGCCTGCCAGGGCCGGGGTTCCTCGCTGGTGGCGCTGCATCCGACGTCGCATATCCTGCGCCACGAGCGTGGCAACCATGAATTGCTCGAGCACTTCAAGGGTTTGATGATCGGTGACCCGCACCGTCCGTGGACGGTCGACGACTTGCGCGCCGTACCCGATGCGCTGGGTGCCGCGCAGGTCGAATTGCCGATGCGCGAAATCGGCGGCCAATGCCCGTCGTGGGATGAGTTGAGCGAACTCAAGCGGTACTGCCGCGAGCACAACATCCACCTGCACATGGACGGTGCGCGCCTGTGGGAAGCGCAAGCGGGTTTTGGCCAGCCCTTGCACGCCATCTGCGACGGTTTTGATTCCGTGTATGTCTCGCTGTACAAGGGCATCGGCGGCCTCGGTGGCGCCATGCTGGCCGGCAGCCGCCCGTTTGTCGAACGGGCGCGCGCATGGTTCCACCGCCAGGGCGGCAACATTGTCCACCGCACACCCTACGTGGTGGCCGCCGCCATGCAATTCGATGCACGCCTCGCCGCCATGCCCCGCTATTTCGAACGCACACAGTGGCTGTACGCGCTGCTGCGCGACTATCCGGCGATTGCCGTCAACCCTGCCCAGCCGCAGGCCAACATGCTGCACTTGCACTTGCCCGTCTCGCGCGAGCGGGCCATCGCCATCCGCAACCAGGTGGCCACAGACCACGGCATCTGGCTGTTCAGCCGCGCCAGCCACGCAGCCCTGCCCGGGCACAGCGTGGTCGAATGGTATGTGGGAGATCAGTTGCTGGAACTGCCGGACGACACCGTGCGGCTGGCCTTGACCCTGCTGAATCAGGCCATGCGCGACAAGCCATGATAGGCGCAGGCCAACACCACCACAGTCATGATCCAGCAAAAAAAGCGCCCGAAGGCGCTTTTTTCATTGCATGGCGGCCGGGTTGGCCGCCACTACCTGCTTAGAACTTGTAGTTATAAGCGAGACCGATCAACTGCATGCGGGTCTTGAACAGGCCCTTGGTGGTTTCACCGTTGCCGGTGCAGCCCGTCTTGACCGGCGAGCAGTCGTTTGTGTAATTGACATCAGCATTCTTGAAGTCTATGTAGCTGTAAGCCAGGTCGAGCGAGGAATTGGCGTTCAGCTTCCAGTTCGCGCCGATCGAGTACTGCATGCGGTCGCTGTCCGGCAAGGCTGGGTGGCGCAGCTCGGCGCTGCGGACCGGGGCCTGGTCATGCGCGATACCGGCGCGCAACAGCAGGTTTTCGCTGTACTTGTAATTGGTGCCCAGCGAGACGCGGTAAGTGTCTTTCCAGTTCTGGCGAATGCGCTCAGCGCCTTCGGCCGTCGGCGGGAACTGGATGTCCAGGTTCTGCAGGCGCGAAGTGCGGGTCCAGGTGACGTCGCCCATCAAGGCCCAACGATCATCCATCTGATGGAAGGCGTTGACCGACAGGGTTTCCGGCGTGCGCAATTCCACCAGCGCTTCGGAATTGACCTTGTTCGATGCCTTGGCAATGAAAGCGTTCACGGCTGGATTGCTCGTCACTTGCGAGAAGTCCCAGATGGTGCTGCCCTTGAGCTTGTGCGAAATCGACGAACGGTAGGAAATACCGAAACGCGTGCCTTCGTTCAGCTGGTACAGATAGCCGAGGTTGAAGCCAAAGCCCCAGTCGTGGCCGTCCATCGAGGCGTGGCCATCCTTGATTTGACCCTGCAGTGCCGCGCCGGCAGCTTGCGCTGCAGCCAGGCCCTGGGTCTTGGCGATATTGGCCAGGAATGCCTGTGATGCGCTAGGCGCAAACTTGCCCAGGAAAGCAACCGAACCGGGCACATCCACGCCCTGGCCCAGTTCCGCCTTCATGTATTCAGCCGTAACACCGAAACCGAACGAGTGATGCTGGTCCAGCTTGAACGACACGGAAGGATTCAAGGCGATCGCTTCGAGCTTGATATTGGTGATCGCGTAGCGGCCATACCAGTCATTGCCGTAATCGAGCTTGGCGCCATACGGTACGAACAGGCCCGCGCCGACGGTCCACTGATCATTGATTTTCTTGCTGGCGTACAGCGCAGGCGCAACCACGGCGTCCGGCGCGTAGTCCTTGGTTGCCGCGTAAGG
Source organism: Janthinobacterium algoris (assembly GCF_051380935.1). Classification (NCBI taxonomy): domain Bacteria; kingdom Pseudomonadati; phylum Pseudomonadota; class Betaproteobacteria; order Burkholderiales; family Oxalobacteraceae; genus Janthinobacterium; species Janthinobacterium algoris. The sequence continues at coordinate 380,428 of NZ_JBNYXZ010000002.1, forward strand.
CGTGCGATTGCCCGGGAAGAATGGCTTCGAACCCGAATCCGTGTAGGTCGAATGCGGTACCACCAAAGTGCCGCCGCCCACAAACTGCGTGCCTTCCAGGCGCGACATGCCGGCCGGGTTGTAGAAAATGGTCGACGCGTCGGCCGCTTCAGCGCCGCTGGCATCGGCCGTGCCCTGGGCGGACACGCTTTGCGAGCCAAAACGGTAGCCCGATGCTTGTGCGGTGGAAGAGATGCCGGCGAACGCGGCAACGATCAGGAGGGGCAGATATTTATGTTTCAAGTTAGTCTCTCTTTATTATATGAAATTGTCTTCGGCACACTATCGCGGGCATCTCAAGCTGCCCCGTCTTGCACTTTTCTTGCCGCCGTGAACTCCAATCCACTGACGGCATGAGCGAAGCATATAATATTTTTTAGAAAAAAGCGAACGTTCGCTCTTTTTATGAAACTGCGTTGTTTTCCTCGCCAATCACGGGGCTGTAGGGAGGCAGCACGGGGGCTGGAAGCGGTATCAGAAAGCGCTGGTGCATCAGCGCCAGCATCTGTTCGGCCGGCACGGGGCGCGAAATGAAATAGCCTTGGACTTCGTTGCATTGCAGCGCGCGCAGGATATCGAGCTGCTCGCGCGTCTCCACCCCTTCGGCCACCACGCTCATGCCCAGCGCATGCGCCATCGACAGGATGGCGCGCACGAAGACCTCGCCCTGCTCCGAGCGGCCCAGTTCCATGGTGAAAGCGCGGTCGATCTTCAAGCCATCCATGGCGAATTTCTGCAACTGCGACAGCGAAGAATAGCCGGTGCCGAAATCGTCGACCAGCAGGCGCACGCCCAGCGCGCGGATGGCCGACAGTTGCTCCACGGCGCGGTTCTGTTCATCCATCATGGCCGATTCCGTGATTTCCACCTCGATCAGCCGCGCATCGATGCAGTGGCGCGCCAGCGCGGACGCCAGCACCTGGTGCACGTCGCCACGGCCGAACTGGCGTGCCGAGACGTTGATGGACACGGGCACCAGTTCCAGCCCGCTGGCCTGCCAGCGCGCCATTTGCAGGCACACCTTCTCGATGACGACTTCGCCCAGCTGCGAAATCAGGCCGCTGCTCTCGGCCACGGGTATGAATTCCAGCGGCGGCACCATGCCATGCTGCGGATGCTGCCAGCGCACCAGCGCCTCCATGCTGCACAGCTGCCCGCTCATGGCGTCGACGCGCGGCTGGTAGACGACAAGAAACTGGTCCTGCTCCAGCGCCGCCACCAGGCTTTGCTCCAGTTCGCGGCGGTTGCGGATGGTCTCGAACAATTCGGGCTGGAAGAAGCGGTGATGGCCCTTGCCCGCCACTTTCACGGCGTACATGGCGATATCGGCGTTCTTCAGCAACACTTCCGTCTCGGCGCCATCGCGCGGATACAGGCTGATACCGATCGAAGCGCCCATCTTGTGGCGTTCGCTGCCCAGGTAAAACGGTTCGTCGAAGGCGATGGCGATGCGCTGCGCCACTTGTTCCGCCCGGCTATCGTCTTCCACCGGATCAAGCACGACGACAAATTCATCGCCGCCCAGGCGCACCACATGGTCGCCCGGCCGCAGCACGGCCTTCAGGCGCAGCGAGGCAGCGCGCAGCACCTTGTCGCCCTCGGCGTGACCCTGCGTGTCGTTGATATCCTTGAAACCGTCGAGGTCGATGAACAGCAGCGCCAGCATCTGCCGCGCGATGGCGGCGCGCCCCAGGGCGCCGGGCAGGAATTGCTGCAGCCAGTAGCGGTTGGGCAAGCCCGTCAAGCCGTCTTCATTGGCCAGGCGGCGCAAGTCGCGCTCGTGCTCCTTGGCCGTGCTGATGTCTTGCAGGGTGACGGCCAGGCGGTCGCCGCTGCGCACCAGGCGACGGCGTATCCAGCGTAGTTTGAACGGGTTACCTTCCGGCAACTCGATCTCTTCCTCGGAAAAGCCGGACTGCATGGCGGCCCGGTAATGATGGATCAGGTCGCGGAAATACGGTTCGTGGGCACGCGACTGCAAGCGCATGCCCAGCAGCTGCTCGCGGCGCACACCGAAATAGCCGGCGCCCGGCTCGTTGCAGTCAACAATCTCGAAGTCGAGGATGCTGCCATCCTCGCCGCGCAGGGCAGCAATGATGTAAAAGCCGTCGCTGGTGCCTTCGGTAGCCATGCGATAGGCGTTGCGCACCCCTTCGGACTGGTGATGGCGCCACGCCAGGCGCAGCGACAGTACGGTGGCAACGGCGGCAAAGGCCAGCAACAGCACGGTGACGGCCAGCGCGATGCCGATATATATGGTGCGCGTTTCCTCGTAGGGGCGCAGCATTTCGCCGTCCGACAGACCGACCACGGCCGTAAACGGATAGGCTTTCAACGCTTGCCAGCCTACATAGCGGCTTTGCTTGTCGGAAAAAGCGATCCTGCCGCCCGAATGCATGGCGCCGCTCTCCGATTCCAGGATGCTGGTGTCGAGAAACGGCGTGTCCTGGCCACTCTGCATGGGCAGGACGCGCGAACCGAGGCGCGTGCTGAACAGCTCGCCCTCGTCGCCTACCATGGCGGACATGCCGAACTTGCCGAAATTGACGCTGTTGTAGAATTCGGAAAAATAGCTGGAATGGAGGGAAATGAGTAGCACGCCGTCAAAATTGCCATCCTCGTCTTCCAGTCGGCGCGTGAAATGCACGAGACTTTCGTCCGCGCCGGGGGTTGCCGGGGCCGCCTCGATGACCCTCCCCAGCGCGATGCGCAGCGCGCTGGAATTGCTGCGCCAGTGGCGCAGCAGGAAATCGCTGCGCTCGTTGACCCGCAGGCGCTGCAGCGGCGCCGTGGCCGTCACGGGGTGGCCCTTGCGATCGAGGATGGCAACGATGGCAAATTGCGGCAAGGCATACATGCCCTGCGTCTTCAATTGATCGAGGCGCAGCCGGCCGCGCGAATTTTCCCACTCATACTTGAGCTGCAAGGTGAGCTGGTCCATCTGTTCCAGGGTGCGCAGCAAATACTGTCCATACGCTTTCGACAGCGAAGACACGCTGTCGAGCGCCTGCTGCTGCGCCACCTTTTTTTCCGCCTCCAGTTGCAGCAAGGTCGCCGTCCACAACACCGCGCACAGGACCAGCCCCAGCAAGGGCCAGGCCAGGATCAGGCGCAGATTGGCCTTCAGAAAGTCGGTCCTGCTCATCTCCACCACGGCGGCGTTACTATTATTTACAAATTGTCGCAAGAACATGGTGCAGCATCTGCCGTTTCTGTGTATTTCTTCAAGGACACACAAATTACCACAGAGTCATGTTTACAGGTGAAACGGCAGCGCATTTATGTGTGCGGACGGCAGCCCGCCTGTCGCGCCTGCGTTACAATCAGCATCCTTACCGTTGGAGAAATACATGCAGCAATATCAAGATTTGATCAAGACCGTGCTCGAAACAGGCAGCTGGCAAGACAACCGCACGGGCATCCGTACCCTGAGCGTGCCCGGCGCCATGATGCGTTTCGACTTGGCCAACGGCAACTTCCCTGCCGTGACAACCAAGAAACTGGCTTTCAAATCCGTGATCGGTGAATTGTGCGCCTTCCTGCGCGCCTCGCGCAACGCGGCCGAGTTCCGCGCGCTGGGCTGCAAGGTATGGGACCAGAACGCCAACGAAAATGCGCAATGGCTGGCCAACCCCTACCGCGAAGGCGAGGATGACCTGGGCCCCGTGTATGGCGTGCAATGGCGGCAATGGCCCGCATATAAACTGCTAGCCGCCGACCAGCCGGCGCAGATTGCTGACGCGCAAGCCAACGGTTTCACGCTGGTTGCCCCCATCGTTGAAGACGGTGTGCAAAAAGTCTTGCTGTACAAGGCGGTCGACCAGTTGCGCGAGTGCCTCGACACCATCATGCATAACCCGGGCAGCCGCCGCATCCTGTTCCACGGCTGGAACCCGGCCGTGCTGGACGCCGTCGCCCTGCCCGCCTGCCATTTGCTGTATCAGTTCATCCCGAACGCCAGCACGCGCGAAATTTCCCTGTGTTTATATGTGCGCAGCAACGATATCGGCCTGGGCACGCCCTTCAACATCGCCGAAGGCGCGGCCCTGCTGCACCTGGTGGCGCGCCTGACGGGCTACACGCCGCGCTGGTTCACCTACTTCATCGGCGACGCGCACATCTATGAAAACCACCTCGAGATGGTGGAAGAACAATTGAAGCGCACGCCCTTCCCCGCACCGCGTTTCGTCATTTCCGACCGCGTGCCCGACTACGCCAAGACGGGCAAGTACGAGCCGGAATGGCTGGAAAAGATCGAACCGTCGGATTTCTCGCTGGAAGGCTATGAACATCACGCGCCCATCAAGGCCGCGATGGCCGTCTGATGGCGGTCGCACCACTGGCCGCCCTGCACCGCAAGCTGTTTGACGAAACGGATGGCAGTAAGTTTTCCCGGCTAAAAGACCGGCTGCTGAAAAATCATGCTGCCAACGAGCGGCAAGCCGTGCTCGCCATTCTGATCGCCTACGCCAGGGAAGGCCAACTGCTGCACTGGCGCGCCTTCCTGATGAGCGATATCGTGCAGTTGGCGGAAGCCGATGAGCATACGGCATTTTTTGCATGGGCATTGGAGCAACCCGAAATGACGTACCGGGCCATCGACTGCATGCTGAAAAGCATAGGCAAGGCGGCCTATGCGCCACTGGTGGCCCTGGCCGCTGCCGACACCAGCCCGCTGAATGTGCGGGCCAAGGCCATCAAGAGCCTGGCCGTCTTCAGCCGCCAGCCTTTCGATGCGGGTTTGCCCTACGATCCCGGCCACTGGAAGGCAGAGCAATTACGGCTGGCCGATGTGCTGGCCTGGCAGCGCGATGGCAACCCGGATGGCGCAGGCCATGCGGCGCCCATTACGCATGCGGCGCTCGATGATCCGCGCACGCCACTGGAAAAAGCCGCGGCCAGGCTGGAGAATAAGCTGGCAGCCAGACGCAAGAAGGAGCAGGAGCAGGAGCAGGAGCAGGACCTGGCGCAGCCATCGAACTGGCTGGCCATCGCCAGCGCCGACGACATGGCCGGCATCGCGCAGCGCTGGACCTTGCCGGAGCACTACCGGCGCTTTCTGGCTTGCCATTCGCCGCTGCGGGTGTTTATCGACAGTCCACAGTATTTCCAGGGTTTAAGCCTGTACGGCGCGGCCGAACTGGCCAAGGCCCAACACGGTTACGCCTGGAATCCCGTCAGCGGTGCAACCATCGCCGGCTGGCCGGAACAGTATCTGGTGATCGCCGATGCGGGCGCCGATCCGTATTGCCTGGACCTCGGCGACGTCACCGATGGCGACGCCCCCGTGTATCATGCCGAACATGGCATGGGCGCATGGCGCTTCGAGCGCCATGCGGACGGTTTCATCGACTTCCTGAACGAGATCGCGACAGCGGCCTAGCCTGGCTCGCCTCCCAGCCCGCCCGGGCCGGGGCCGCCTGGACCACCTGGCCCGCGTCCGCCCGGCGGACCGAAGCGTGGCTCGCGCTCGCCCTCTTTCGCCGCCGAGGTGGCGCCGCCCAGGCGGTACGATAGACCCACATAAATCATGCGTCCATCGAAGCGCCGCGTGCTCGTCTCGCGCAGGGAAGCGCTATTGATGACGGTTTCCATCTTGTTGCTGCTGAACACATCGGTCACATTCATGACCAGGCTCAATTGCGGCGTCACCGTGTGGCGCCAACTCATGTTCAAGGTATTGTTCGGCGAGCGGTAGCCCTGTCCCGACAGCATCTTGCCTTGCATTTGCAGCGCCAGTTGCAGCTGGTTGGCCGCATCAAACTGGTAGTTCAAGCGCGCGCGGCCGCTCAGGGCATTCGCCGTGCGCGTGCTGCGGTTGCCCAGGTCGTCCGAGCTGGTCTGCTGGCTGCGCGCCAGGTTGCCGCTCGTATTCAGGGTCAAGGATGGCGTCAGCTTGCCGCTGACGCTGAACTCCAGGCCGCTAGAATGGCTGCCTGCGCCGTTTTCGCGCGTGGTCAGCAACACGTTATCGCTGATGAAATAACGGTAATCGACGATGGCGTCCGTATCGCGTCGGTGATAGGCGCGCAAGCTGCTTTCCAGGCCCGCGATCTTCGTTTCATAACCGATCTCGAACGAGTCCGTCTGCGTGGGTTTCAGCTTGGGATTGCCGGCCGACACATTGAATTCGTCGCGGTAGACTACATAAGGGTTCAGGTCGCCCGCGCTCGGGCGGCGGATGCGGTGCGCATAGCTGAAGCGCACATTGCTCTCGTCGCTGACCTTATACGTGGCGAACAGGCTGGGAATGTAGTTGACGTAATTGTTGCCCGCCTCGATGCCGCCCGTGATCTGGCGCACGTTCACATCCGTGTACTCGGCGCGCAAACCGGCCAATGCGCCCCAGCGCTCGGTCAAACGCATCTGGTAGGAACCGTACAGCGCGATGGTGCGCTCGTCGAGTTCGAAACGGTTGCTGCGCATGGGGTTGACGCTCTCGACCAGACTGCCCGGATTGATGTCCGTGTACAGGGTGTCGAAGCTGCTCTGGTTATCGGCCACCTTATAGCCCAGCTTGGCCGTGCCGCCCGCCAGCGGACGCTCGTAATCGCCGCTGAAGTCGATGATGCGGTTGCCCGTCTCGCTGTGCTGGCGCGCACGGCTGTCGAAGGCATTCACGGGCGCAATCGCATAAGTATTCGCGTAATCGCTGTCGCTCTCGTTGCTCGAGGAGGACACGCGCAGGTCGATCTTCAGGGTTTCGCCCGGCAATTCTCCCTTGTGGTCGTAGCGCGCGCCCCAGCTGCCATTGCGGCTGTCGCCATTGCGCACGGTGCTGCGCACATAGTCGACTATGGTGCTGCCCGTGCTGTCACCATTGATGTAGCGGTCGAGCGAGCGCTGGTCGTTGCTGCGGCCGTTATACGACACGCTGGCGGCCAGGGTATCGTTGGCGTTCAGGTTGTAATTCACGGTGCCGTGCAAGCCCAGCGAGTCATTCAAGCCATTGCTGCTGGACTGCTGGCTGCTGGGAGCGAAAGCACCAGTGCCGCGCTCCAGGCGCTCGCGGCTGACCTCGCCCACGGAATTGCGGCCATCGTGGCGCACATTGATGCCGCCTTGGTAGCCCCAGGGCCCTTCGTTGTAGCTGCCTGAGACGGCACTGTTATAGCGCCCGGCGATGCCCGCATTCGCATTCACGGTGGCAAAGCCGCCCGGCTTGCGGTTGCGCCGCATGACCAGGTTCAAGATCGGGCCGCCACCGGCTTCGTTGCCGAACTGGGCGCCGGGATTGTTGATCACTTCCACCGATTCGATATCGTCGGCCGCCATGGCGTTCAGAGTGGCGCCGCGCGAATCGCCCTGCAGCATGGCCGATGGCTTGCCATCGATCAATATCTGCACATTGCTGCTGCCGCGCAAGGACACGGAACCGTCGGGATCGACGGCCACCGACGGCACATTGTTCAAGGCATCGGCCGCCGTGCCATTGCTGCTGCCCACGTCGGACTTCACGTCGTAGACTTGCCGGTCGATGCGGCCCGTGGGACGTTCGGCCGTGACGCTGACGGATGGCGGCGCATCGACGGCGGGCGCCTTGGCCGATACTGGTGCTGGTGCGGGCTTGACGACGGCGTCGCCGGTGACAGTTTGCGCCTGGACAGCGGTGCCGGCAAGCAGCAGGCTGCTACCCGCCAGGCAATGAAAAAAGAGTTTATGCATTTGGCTAAAAAATAATCGAGACGCTACGGATGAGGCACTACGCCGCGGCGTGAGGGCATATGTCAGGGCACAGTGAAAGCATGCCACGACTCCCTTGAGCAAAGCAAATGCGAACCATTGTTATTTACTTCAATTTACAAATCTCTTGCACTTGTGGTCGTACAGCCTCATACGCTTGAGGGCAAAACAAAACGCTTGACGAAAAAATATCTCGCATATAGAGTACTCTGCATTACAGAGTCAACCAAGAGAACAAGATGCTGAACCCGCAACAAGTCCAACAATCCCTGCAGGAAGTGGAGCAAACCCAGACGCGCAGTGAACAATATTTGCGCTATTGGCGCTCAGGAGTCATTGTCCAGTTGTGGGGCGTGGTCTGGTTCTGCGCCTATCTGGGCAGCTATCTGGCACCGGCACACAGCGGATATTGCTGGCTGATTGCCGATGCGCTGGGCATGCTCGGTACGGCGTATCTGCTGAGCCGGCAAAAAACCGCCAGCCAGCCGGACGACCGGCGCATCTGGCTGGCCATGGCCATCCTCGTCGCCTTCGGCATCATGGTGTCGACTTTCATCGTGCACCGGCCCGGCGCCATCTCCGTGTTCTGGACCAGCTTGTTCATGCTCGTGTATATGCTGGCCGGCCTCTGGCATGGCCTGCGGTGGACGATATTGGGCGCCAGCATTTGCGTGCTGACTTTCATCGCCTACCATTTTCTCGCCCCCTGGTTTGATCTGGCCATGGCGCTGCTGGCGGGGGGCGGATTGCTGCTTGGCGGCACCTGGCTGCGCCGCGCTGCCTGAGGAGAACATCATGGCTGGCCTGGACGACATCATCCATCAGAGCACGCGCTTGCGCATCATGACTGCCCTGAATGTATTACAAGTAAATGAAAGCATCGAGTTCGTGCGCCTGAAAGCGCTGACCGAGGCAAGCGACGGCAATCTGGGGGCGCACCTGGACACACTGGCACGCGCAGGCTATGTGACGCTCGAAAAGCAGTTCGTTGGCAAGAAACCGCAAACCCGTATTCATGCCACTGCGCAAGGACGCGCCGCCTACCAGGCGCATGTCACTGAATTGCGCCGCTTGCTGTCCATATAAGATCAACCGAAGGAGGTAAAATGAAAAGTATCATACCTTGGTGCATCGCACTGCTGCTGCCAACCGCAGGACTGGCCTGCGCCGCCGACCTGCTCGTGACCGTCAACAATGTCCAGCCCGGTGCAGGCACAGTCAAAGCGGCCATTTACCATTCGGCCGCGCATTTCCTCTCGAACCCCCTGCAGCAGGCCACCGTGCCAGCCAACGGCAGCACCGTCCAGCTGCACTTGGATAAATTGCCTGCGGGCGAATACGCTGTCGCCGTCTTCCAGGACGTGAATGCGAATGGCAAGATGGACAGCAACTTTTTCAAGATTCCCAGCGAACCCACGGGCAGCAGCAACGACGCGCGTTCACTGATGGGTCCGCCCAGCTACGACAAGGCGCGCTTCTTGCTGCCAGAAGCAGGCACCACGATTACCATCAAGCTCAGCAACTAACATCGCAGAACGATCAGTTCAGCAAGCCCTGCCCCCGCGCCAGTTTCAGCCAGCCCGGATATTCCGTCATCAATAAATCATACAGTTCCGCATCGCTGTGCTCATCGGGCGAGCTGACGGAAAAGTAATTGGCGTTGTCGACCAGCCGGCCCTGCAATTCATCGAGTTTTTCCAGGAAGGGAAAGTCTGAATCGGCAAAGGCGGCGAGGAACTTGCTTTTCGATTTGCGTCCCTTACCGATGCCCATGAATTGCCAGAAGATGGGCTCGTTACTGGCCCAGCGCAACTGTTTTTCCGTTGTCGCCTGGTCGCTGGTCCCGCCATCGGTGACAAACATCACGTACACGGGCAGCTCGGCGGTGACGGGCCGCGTGCGCTCGCCGCCGGCCGCGTCGGGGAAGTAAAACGCGCGGATCGCCTGCATGGCGGCACCGTAGCGCGTGTCGCCTTCCAACGGGTGACGCATGATCGCTTGCCCCACATAAGTGTTGCAATTACTCAAGGCCATGGGCGCCGGATGGTGGACGTTTTTGCCGAACAGGAAAACATCGATTTCGCCATCGTCGTCGAACTTGCAGCCCAGGGCCAGGATGCGCTCGGCAAAGCGCTGCACCAGCCCCTCCTTGTACAGCCGTCCCATGGAGCCGGAAATATCCAGGCACAGACAGACCTTGGCACGGTGGTCAAGCAAGCCGACTTTTTGCAGCGACACGCCGGCCTGCTTGACCAGGCTGACCAGTTGCGGCGCCTCGCGTTCGACGCGCTTTTCCAGGTTGATCTTCGCCTGCTGGATTGCCGAAGCCGCCGGGGCCGCCGCAGGAGCGGCTGGCGCGGCCTGGTCGACTTCGCCGCCGAAATGCGCCACCAGCGCGTCCAGGCCGCCATTGAAACCCTGGCCCACGGCCATGCAGCGCCAGCCGCCATCCTTGCGGTAGAGTTCAAGCAGCATGACGGCTTTTTCTTGCGCAAAATCAGACCCGGAAAAAGGAAAGCGGGCCAGTTCGCGCCCGCCCGCCTGCAGGCGCACATGGCCGGATTGCAGCTGCGACATCACGCCATCGCCATCGATGGACCCCGTCACGACGAGGCGGTCGATATTGGCCGGCAAGCGCGCCAGTTGGAAGGCAAATGCGGCCATGTCGCCACCGCCGCCAGCACGCGCTTCCACGCCGCCGCACGGCGTGCGCGGCTGGTTGAAAAAGGTCATGTAGCGCTCGTCGGACAGTTTGCCGCTGGCGTCAAGCCCGAAGCACGCCACATCGAGCACCAATCCCTGCGCGGCGACGCCGATTTCCAGCACGCCATCGGGAACGAGATGGGCCAGCGGCAAGCGCTGACCCTTGTTCAAGGTTTCCATCCGTGTCTCCTAAGCGATATAGCGGCGCGGATTGTCCGCATTGAAATCATCTTCATCTTCCTTGTCCTCACCCTTGAAGACGACGGGACCGTTAAAGGCCAGCTGCAGGCTCTCGCCCTGCCAGCTCAGCCACGGCGTCGCTTCGCTGCCGGGCTCGGACGTCTTGCCGGACGGCTCCAGGATGATGCTATCGGGCGTGATGCGCGCCATGCCGATCACATAGGTGTAGACCGTGTCGTCCTCGGCCGCCTTGGACAGGCGGAAGTCAAACGCACACTCGACGATCTGCTCGCCATATTGCATGACCATTTTAGGCCGCATGGACGCCACGGAGACGGCGCCGTTGGCCAGCGCCGAATACACGCTGAAGAGCAGGCCCACCGTGCCGCCGTAATGTTGCGCCAGCGCAGGATTGACTTCCACCGTTTCCGTGGCCGGCTCCTTGCCCGCCGCGCCCGCCACATCGCCCAGGTGGCGCACATACGGCATGGCGTCGAAGCTGCCGGGCGTATCGGGCGCCTGGATGAAGCGCATCTGGCCATTCGGCAAAAGGATGCCGACCCGCAAATCGAGATCGTCGTTATCATCGTCGCCATCGCCGTTATCGAGCCAGGTGGCCTTGACGGTGAGTTTGCTCGGCGCGCCCGCGCCCTTTTCCAGCGACACCTTGTGCGTCTGGCCCGCCTTGGTCAGTGATATTTTCGACAAGCAAATCTTGGCTGACGGCACGGGTTCAGCGACCGCCTGCGCCACTTCGCCGCCGAAATGCGCGACCAGCGCGTCCAGGCCGCCATTGAAACCCTGGCCCACGGCCATGCAGCGCCAGCCGCCGTCCTTGCGGTAGAACTCGCCCAGCATGACGGCTTTTTCTTGCGCAAAATCAGACCCGGCAAATGTAAAGCGGGCCAGTTCGTATCCGCCGTCGAGCAAACGCAGGTAGCCGCTGCCCAGCTGCGCCATGGTGGCCGCGCCATCGATGGCGGCCGTGACGACCAGGCGTTCGATGGAGGCCGGCAAGCGCTCGAGCTGATAGCTGAAACCGGCCGCATCGCCGGGCGGCGCCGAGGTTTCCACGCCGCCGCATGGCGTGCGCGGCTGGTTAAAGAAAGTCATGTAGCGCTCGTCGGACAATTTACCGGTGGCATCGAGGCCGAAACAGGCGAAGTCCAGCGGCACGCCGGTACTGGCCAGACCCAGCTGCACAATATTGCCCGTGACGAAGCTGGACAGCGCCAGGCGCTGCCCCTTGATCAGGTTTTCCATGGAACTTCACGTGTGGGAGCTTCGGACAACGGCTCAGGGCAAGGCGCGTCGTCCGAAGACAGTACGAATAGTACAGAACGTGCATGGCGGCGCAACGCCGCCATGGGCCGTTTTCCGGAGCTCTTAAGCGTTAATACCAAACGAACGTGCCAGTGGGCCTAAGCCGCCTTTGAAGCCTTGGCCAATCGCCTTGAATTTCCATTCGCTGCCGGCGCGGTAGATTTCGCCGAAGATCATGGCCGCTTCCGTCGAGCCGTCTTCCGACAGGTCGTAGCGGGCGATTTCCGTGCCGTTGTCACCGTTCAGGCAGCGGATGTAGGCCTTGCCGACCATGCCGAAGTTCTGCTTGCGGTTTTCCGCGTCGTGGATCGTGACGGCCACGGAAATCTTGTCGATGTCGGCGGGCACGTTGGCCAAGTCGACGGCGATTTTTTCGTCATCGCCATCGCCACCGCCCGTGGTGTTGTCGCCCGCGTGGACGATGGAACCGTCAACCGACTTCAAATTGTTGTAAAAAATGAAATCGGCGTCGGAACGGGCCTTGCCGTCAGTTTTCAGCAGGAAGGCGCTGCCGTCCAGGTCGAAAGCGGCACCATCGGTGGCGCGCGGGTCCCAACCCAGGCCAATCACGATTTTCTTCAAGCCAGGAGCTTCCTTGCTCAGGTTGACATTGCCGCCTTTTTGCAAACTGATCGCCATGATAATTCCTCTTTATAATGTGGGGGGTTGCATTCGGTGTTCCAGGTCACGCCGCCGGTACCCCGGCTTGATGAGCCATGAGCCTACCATAAAGTTCTTGCTTGCCAGCCGCGCACTATTGAAAATAATGCCATACGGAAAATACCATGCTGCGGCCCGGATGCGCAAAATGACGGATAATGCCGCTCGACAAAAAAATTCACTAGCATGAGCGATACGACTCCTGGCTCGACCTTGCCTGAATGCACCACTGAAGGCACCACGCGCCTCGACTGCATTCCCGGCACCCTGTGCGATGCGCGCCTGTGGTCGCGCCTGGCGCCTGCCATGGGCGAGGCCTTTCATGTGCAGCACGTGCCCTTGCATCAGGCGCGCACGCGCGCGCAGATGCAATCGATGATTGCCAGCTGCAGCGCTCCGCAAGCCCATCTGGTGGGCTTCTCCCTGGGCGCCTACCTGGCGCTCGAACACGCGCTGGCGCACCCGCAGCGCGTAAAGTCTTTGACTTTGATCGCCAATTCAGCCCAAGGCTTGCTGCCGGCGGAAATCGCGGCACGCCAGCGCATCGTCGCCATGCTTGAGCGCAATGCGTATGCGGGCATCACGCGCCAGCGCCTGCGCGAACTGCTGCATCCATCGCACCTGGACGATGTCGCCATCACCGGACTGATCCAGCAGATGGGACTGGACCTGGGCAAGGACGTGCTGCTGGCGCAATTCATCACCACCATCAACCGCCCCGATCTGATGGCGCGCTTGCCGGAACTCGATTTTCCCGTACTGATCGTGGGCGCCGAAGACGACAAGCTCGTCAATCCTGACGATCTGCGCGCCATGGCAGCCCGCATGCCACAAGCCACCTTGCACTTACTAAAAGACAACACCGGCCACATGATTCCGCTGGAAGCACCAGGCGCGCTGGCGCAAGCCATGCGCGCGCATCTGGAGGCCATGGGCAATTTCAACGATAATGACGGGCATCGGGCCATGCCCCCACCACTTTCACAGAACCAATGAGCCATTTGACCATTATCGTCGCCACCGACCAGCAAGGCGGCATCGGCATCAACAACACCCTGCCGTGGAAATTGCCGGAAGACCTGGCGCACTTCAAGCGCCTGACGACGGGCCACCCCATCCTCATGGGCCGCAAGACCTTCGATTCCATCGGCCGTCCGCTGCCGAACCGCCGCAACATCGTCATCACGCGCAATGCCGACTGGCGCCATGAGGGCGTGGAAGCGGTGTCGTCGGTGGAAGCGGCCATCGCCCTGCTCGATGGTGCCGAAGGCTATGTCATCGGCGGCGCCGAGATCTACCGGCAAGCACTGCCATTGACGGCCCGTTTGATCATCACGGAAATCGGCCAGACGTTTGACTGCGATGCCTTTTTCCCCGCCGTTGACCATGCCGTGTGGCAAGAAACCGCGCGCGAAGCGCATGTATCGGAGAAATCCGGCCTGCCTTACGCCTTTGTCACGCTGCAACGCAAAGCCTGATAAGGTTGATATGGATTCGGACAGAATGTTGCTGTAATACCCCTGTCACACCGTTGCGTCACGCTAGCGCAAGCTCGTGACGCTTTGCTACGATATTTTTTTCCCGCAGACGCCGCATTTCTGCGAGAATCCCGTTCTTATTTTTTTTCTGCGGCTGCCGGGTTTCACGACCGCCTGAAGTCGCGCCCTAGTCCGCCCCTTCATTATGTCAGGGGCGGCTTGCTTTTTTGGAGACATGCATGAAATTTCGTTTCCCCATCGTCATCATTGACGAGGATTTCCGTTCTGAAAATACGTCCGGCCTGGGCATTCGCGCCCTTGCCGCCGCAATGGAAAAAGAAGGCATGGAAGTGCTGGGCGTGACCAGCTACGGCGATTTGTCGCAATTTGCCCAGCAGCAATCGCGCGCGTCGGCCTTCGTGCTGTCGATCGACGATGAAGAGTTCGGCGCCGGTTCCATCGAGGAAACGGACCACGCGCTCAAGTCCCTGCGCGCCTTCGTCGAGGAAATCCGCTACAAGAATGCCGACATCCCTATTTATCTGTACGGCGAAACACGCACTTCGCGCCATATCCCCAACGATATCCTGCGCGAACTGCACGGTTTCATCCACATGTTCGAAGATACGCCGGAATTCGTCGCGCGCCACATCATCCGCGAAGCGAAATCTTACCTGGACGGCCTGTCGCCGCCATTCTTCCGCGCGCTGGTGCACTACGCCAACGACGGTTCCTACTCGTGGCATTGCCCCGGCCACTCGGGCGGCGTGGCATTCCTGAAGTCGCCGATCGGCCAGATGTTCCACCAGTTCTTCGGTGAAAACATGCTGCGCGCCGACGTCTGCAATGCCGTCGAAGAACTGGGCCAGCTGCTCGACCATACAGGCCCTGTCGCCGCGTCCGAGCGCAATGCGGCGCGCATCTTCAATGCCGACCATTGCTATTTTGTCACCAATGGCACCTCGACCTCGAACAAGATGGTGTGGCATTCGACCGTGGCGCCGGGCGACATCGTCGTCGTCGACCGCAACTGCCACAAGTCGATCTTGCATTCGATCATCATGTGCGGCGCGATTCCCGTGTTTCTGATGCCGACGCGCAATCACCTGGGCATCATCGGTCCTATCCCGCTGCATGAATTCACGCCGGAAAGCATTGCCCGCAAGATTGAAGCGAATCCGTTCGCGCGCGAAGCGAAGAACAAGAAACCGCGCATCCTGACCATCACGCAATCGACCTACGATGGCGTGATCTACAACGTGGAAACCTTGCGCGAAATGCTGGACGGCAAGATCGACACCTTGCACTTCGATGAAGCATGGCTGCCGCACGCCACCTTCCACGATTTCTACAAGAATATGCACGCCATCGGCAAGGACCGTCCGCGCGCCAAGGAATCGATGATCTTCTCGACCCAGTCCACGCACAAATTGCTGGCCGGCCTGTCGCAGGCTTCGCAAATCCTCGTGCGCGAATCGGACACGGTCAAGCTGGACCAGGACGCCTTCAACGAGGCTTACCTGATGCACACCTCGACTTCGCCGCAATACTCGATCATCGCTTCGTGCGATGTGGCCGCGGCCATGATGGAAGCGCCGGGCGGCACCGCCCTGGTGGAAGAATCGATCATGGAAGCGCTTGATTTCCGCCGCGCCATGAAAAAAATCGACCAGGAGTGGGGCCAGGACTGGTGGTTCCAGGTGTGGGGTCCGGCCACCTTCAACGACGAAGGCATGGGCCAGCAGGAAGACTGGATGATACGCGCCGAGGATGACTGGCACGGCTTTGGCGACCTGGCTCCGGGCTTCAACATGCTCGACCCGATCAAGGCGACCATCGTCAACCCGGGCCTGTCGCTGGACGGCCAGTTCGGCGAAACGGGCATTCCCGCGTCCATCGTCACCAAATACCTGGCCGAGCACGGCGTCATCATTGAAAAATGCGGCCTGTACTCATTCTTCATCATGTTTACCATCGGCATCACCAAGGGCCGCTGGAATACCCTGTTGACGGCCTTGCAGCAGTTCAAGGACGACTACGACAAGAACCAGCCGATGTGGCGCATCCTGCCGGAATTCGCGGCGGCCAACCCACGCTATGAAAAAATGGGCTTGCGCGACCTGTGCCAGCAAATCCACGATTTCTACAAGGCTTACGACGTGGCCCGCCTGACGACGGAAATGTACCTGTCGGACATGATCCCGGCCATGAAGCCGTCGGACGCGTTCGCCAAAATGGCGCACCGTGAAATCGAGCGCGTGGCCATCGACGAACTGGAAGGGCGCATCACGTCCATCCTACTGACGCCGTATCCACCGGGCATTCCGCTCTTGATCCCGGGCGAGCGCTTCAACAAGACCATCGTCGACTACCTGCGCTTCGCGCGTGACTTCAACGAGCGCTTCCCCGGCTTCGAGACGGATGTGCATGGCCTCGTGAAACGCGAAGTCGATGGCAAGCGTGGTTACTTCGTCGACTGCGTCAAATTGGATGAGAACGTTTAAAAACGTCGCCCTTCCTTAGACAGTGGTCATGAACGCCGCCTGATGCAGATCAGGCGGCGTTTTTCATTTCAGACGGTTGCTCATGGCTGGCTCCGATGAAAGACGGAGGGCCCCATGCCTTCCTCACGCAAGGGCCATGCCGGCCAAGCGCAGGGCACGGACGGGGTAATGACGAACGGCGTTTCGCCGATAGCGTAAAAACCATCGTTTCCGGCGTAGCGCGTTTCCTTGTCAAGATAAGCTTTCAAACAAGCTTAATCGGCTGGAATGATTACGTCGCCTATCCGCCACAGTGCGCGTCATCAGTAAAAAATATTTTTCATTTTCAAATAACAAACTTCGCCCTACCTCACTATAAATAGCCTCAATAACACGCTAACGTCCATTAAAAATAAACGTAGTCAACATGCAAATACTTAATTGAAAACGGGATTTTGGTAAGCAAGCCCTACAATTAACAGGTCAGATTTTAATTGCCTGAAAGAAACTAAATGACGCACCCTACTTTGCGCCGCTTACTGTCCATCACATTGCTCAGTCTGCTTGCCGCCTGCGGCGGTGGCGGTGGCGGCGACAGCAAGACCGGCTCTACCCAGAACCCGGACGTTTCGGTCGTGCCGCCAGCGATCACCGCTCCCGGCACGTCGCCTGGCGATACCATTCCGCCGCCGCCCCTGACCACGCCGCCTGCCAAGCAGACGGCCACCTTTACGCGCCCGGAAGCGTCGCGCTTCCTGGGCCGCGCCACGTTCGGCCCGGACATGGCAGCCATCGATGCGCTGGCCGCCAGCGATAGCGATGTCTGGTTCCGCGCGCAGTTTTCCAAGCCGCAAACCTTGCACCGCAAATATATCGATGCCAAATATTCCGCTGCGGGCGCGGTGGCCACCAAGGCCGTGCCAAACGACTTTTATGAGTCGTTCTGGCAGCAGGCCGTGCGCGGCGATGACCAGTTGCGCCAGCGCGTAGCCTTTGCCCTGTCTGAAATCTTCGTCGTCTCTACGCAAAACGAGGCCGTGTGGCCGCAAACGCGGGGCGTCGCCAGCTATTACGATATGCTGGGGCAACAGGCGTTCGGCAACTTCCGCACCTTGCTGCAGGGCGTGGCCAGCCATCCGATGATGGGTCTGTACCTGTCGCACCTGCGCAACCAGAAGGAAGCGGCCACGCGCACGCCCGACGAAAATTTCGCGCGCGAAGTCATGCAGTTATTTACCATCGGCCTGTACCAGCTGAACACAGATGGCTCATTGAAATTGTCCGGCGGCAAACCCATCGACACCTACACACGCGACGATGTGAGCGGCCTGGCGAAAGTATTTACGGGCTGGAGCTGGGCCGGGCCGGACCAGGCCGCGAACCGTTTTTATGGCAGCGTGGCCGATCCGGACCGCGACTGGAAACCGATGCAGAACTATGCGGCGTTTCACTCCACCAGCGAAAAACGCTTCCTCGGCGTGAGCGCGGCGGGCGCTGGCGGCGGCGAAGCGGACATGGCGCTGGCCCTCGACACCCTGTTCAACCATCCGAATGCGGGCCCGTTTTTTGGCCGCCAGCTGATCCAGCGCCTGGTCAGCAGCAATCCCAGCCCGGCCTATGTGGGCCGGGTCGCGGCCGCCTTTGCCAATAATGGCTCGGGCGTGCGCGGCGACATGCAAGCCGTGATCCGCGCCGTGCTGCTGGACCCCGACGCGCTGGCGCCAGCGGGCACCAGCCTGCGCACGGGCAAACTGCGCGAACCGCTTGTGCGTTTGGGCAACTGGATGCGCGCGTTTAACGCCAAGGATGCCGCCTTGCAGTACCGCATCTATTACCTGAGCGACCCACTCTCCGGCTTGGGCCAGAATCCCATGAACGCGCCATCGGTCTTCAACTACTTCCGTCCCTCCTACGTGCCGCCCAATTCGGCGCTGGCGACGGCCGGCCTGGTGGCGCCGGAAATGCAGATCACGTCGGAGCCGTCCGTCACCGGTTACCTGAACTTCATGCAGGACGCCATCCGCGGCGGCGTGGCGGAAAGCCGTGCCGTGCGGGCCGACTACTCGGCCGAACTGGCTCTGGCCGACCAGCCGGCCGCCTTGCTGGAGCGGGTCAACTTGCTGTTGATGTCGGGCAATATGTCGTCCCGGCTACGCAGCAAGATCGTCTCGGCTGTGAGCAGCATCGCGATTCCCGCAGCCAGCGGCAGCAATGCCGCGCAAGTGACGACGGCGAAAACCAACCGCGTGCACCTGGCCATTTTCCTGGCCATGGCCTCGCCTGAATACCTGGTTCAGAAATAAGGAAGCTGCATGACTATCACCTCCCACTTCTCGCGCCGCCGCTTCCTCGGTTCCATGCTGGGCCTGGCCGGCAGCACGGCCGCGCCATTCGCCCTGAACCTGGCCGCCATGGGCCAAGCTGCGGCCCAGTCCGCCGACGACTACAAGGCCCTCGTGTGCCTGTTCATGGCCGGCGGCAACGATACCTTCAACACGGTACTGGCCACCGACACGCCCTCCTGGAGTGAATACTTGCGGCTGCGCAACACGGGCGGCAACGACTCGATCCACCTGCCCGGCGTCGGCGAAACGGGCGGCGTGCTGCCGATCGTGCCTGCCACGGCGCAAGCGGGCCGCAGCTTTGCCCTGCATCCCGCCCTCGGCCCCGTGAAAGACCTGTTCGACGGCGGCCGTGCCGCCATCCTTGCCAACGTGGGCACCCTGATCCAGCCAGTGACGCTGGCGCAATACAAGGCAGGCAATGTGGCGCTGCCGCCGAAACTGTTTTCGCACAACGACCAGCAATCGACCTGGCAATCGGGTCTGCCGGAAGGCGCCAGCGTGGGCTGGGGCGGACGCCTGGGCGACCTGCTGGGCACGCGCAACTCCAATGCGACGTTTACGGCCATCTCGGCCGCGTCGAACGCCCTATTCCTCAGCGGGCGCCAAGTGCGCCAGTTCCAGGTGGGACAGGCAGGCGCCGTGCCGATCCGCAATATCGGCAGCGGCTACCTGTTCGGCACCACCCAGGGTGAGACCGCCTTGCGCGACATCATCAGCACGGCGGGCGACGACATGATGGAGCAGGAACACGTAGCGACAGTCCAGCGCGCCATTTCCAGCCAGAGCGTGCTGAGCGGCGCCATGCTGGCGGCCGGCGCGGGCGGCGTGCCGAATCCGCCGCCGTATGTCAACCCGAACACGGGCGCGTCTGGCGTCAACCAGTTGGCCGTGCAATTGCAGACCGTGGCGCGCATCATCGGCGGACGCGGCGCCCTGGGGGCGAAACGGCAAGTGTTTTATGTGACACTGGGCAGCTTCGACACGCATGACCGGCAAAAAGTGTTGCACGGCGACCTGATGGCGCGCCTGGCGCACGCGCTGGCGTATTTCGACGCGACCCTGGCTGCCCTGCAGGGCGCCGACGTGCGGCGCCAGGTGACGACATTTACGGCATCGGACTTCGGCCGCACCTTCAGCAGCAACGGCGACGGCACGGATCACGGCTGGGGTGCGCACCACTTTGTCGTGGGCGGCGCAGTGAAAGGCCGCGACATCTACGGCACCGTTCCCGTCACGGGCCTGGGCCATGCGCTGGACGTGGGTTCCGGCGCCCTGCTGCCGACCACGTCCGTCGACCAGTACGGCGCCACCCTGGCCACGTGGTTTGGCGTGGCCGACAGCCAGCTGGCCGAGGTGTTTCCGAATATCGGCAACTTCAGCCGGCGCGACCTGGGTTTCATGACGGCAAGCTAGCCGTTGACGGCCACCGTCAAGGTGACGACATAGCCATCCGTGGCATTGCCCGTCACCGCGGCCATCTGCAGGCTGGTGCCGTCGCTGAAGACGTTGTCGGTGGCATAGCTGATCTGTGCCAGGTTGCGCACGCTGGCCGTGTAGCCGCTGGCCGCATACACCTCGTTTAGCGTTGCCATCGGGAAGGTGAATTGCGAGGTCTTGATGCGGTTCGCAGCGCTGGCCGCCTTGGCCAGACTGGGATAGACCTCGAAATGCACGTGCGGCATGCGCCCCGCGTAGCAGCCGGGGAAAATGGTGGTGAAGGCGAGGTTGCCGGTGCTGTCCGTTTCCTGCACGCCGCGCAAATAATTTTGCGCCGTCACGCCGCTCGAATACAGCGAATACAAGCCTTCGCGGTCGCAATGCCACAGGTAGACGGCATAGCCGGCCAGGCTGGCGCAATTGCCGCTGGCATTGAGCAACTGCAGCCTGATGGTGAGCGGCACGCCCGCCGCCGCGCCCGTGGCGCCATTAAAGCTGGCGCGGATATCGCTGCGCACCACGCCCGACTGGTTCAGCACATTAATGATGCTGCCGCCATTCGTGTTCGTGCCGTCGGCCGGATACGGCCCGCCCGTTTCCTCGGGAATCACCGTGCAGGCGCCCGTGGTGGGCGTCGCGGCCGTACCCATACCGGAGGTGCCCGTGCTGGCGCCGCTGCTCGCGGCGGTACTGCTGGCGTCCGAACCACCGCCGCAGCTGACCAGGGGCAAGGTGGCGGCGCCGGCCAGCAGCCAGCGCAGGACTTTCCGCCGGTCAGCCGCCTGCCGCATCATTTCGAGGTCGGATGCCAGACCGTGATCGTGTAATTCCATACATACTCCAATAAGTGGGGCAAGCCCGCCAGGGCGAGCTTGCGTTCCATGGTTCAGGCCGTTGTATTGACCAGATTGCCGCTGGCAGACAGGCTACCGCCCGCATTCGCCGCGCCCAGGCTACCCGACAGCGCCTGCAGGAAGCTGCCCAGTTTGCTACTACTGCCGGTGCTGCCCTCATCGCCGCCCAGTGCGCTGAGCAGGCTGGCAAAGCTGGACTGCAAGTCCGTCACGCTGCTGTCCGTGCTGTCGCTGCTGCTGTCGCCACTGTCGCTACTGGACGCGGCGAGTTTTTGCAGCAGGTTTTGCAAGTCCGACTCAATGTTGCCGGGTCCGCCAGCGCGCGCGCCACCGCCGGGCGGCGGTTCGGAAGGCGGTTCGCCGCCCTCCTCTTGCCCGCCAACACTGCCGCCGCTCTGCGCATGCAGGCTGCCCATCAGCTGGTGCAGGAAGGCGCCCAATGCCTGGCCCACGTCGCCGCTGGCGCCACTTTCAGACGTGGCGGTATCACTGCCGCCATCACTGGCGTCCACTGACACGCCAATCGATGACAAGGCGCTGGAAATGGCGTCGAGAAAGGCGCCATCGTCAGGCTTTTGCGGCCGCGCGCCGCCCACGCTGCCGGTGCCGCCGCTGCTGCTGGTACTGCTGGTACTGCTGGTGCTGCCGGTACTGCTACTGCCGCTCAGGCGGCTGAGCGCGCTCAGCTGGCTGGCGGTGCTGTTTGAACTCAAGGCAATGATGCTCATGCTCAATCTCCTATGCTTCGATGATACGGTTATTGGGGGTGGCGCGGACCGGGGCGGCTGTCGTGCTGCTGCGTCTGCTCGCGCTGCTCCGGCGTCAGCACGGCCAGCAATTGCTGCTCCAGCCGCGCCTGCTGCAAGCTGATTGTCGCCATCGCTTGCGCCGCCGTGTTCGCTAACGCGCTGGCTTTCGTATCGTCGTAGGCGCTGGACGCGGCCAGTTCGCGCAGCTGTGCATGGGCCTTGAAGGCGATCTTTTCCTGTTGCCGCAGCAAGGGTGCCTGGGCGTAGGTGGCAGCAAAAACCTTGTCCTGCTGCGCTTCGCTCAACTCGATGCCGCGCAGAAACGGCGGCAAGCCTTGCGCGCCTGGAGCGCTTGGAGCGTGAGCAAAGCCGGGCGGCGGCTCTGGCATGGCGCGTGGCGGCGGGCCGTCCGGTGCCGGGGTCTGCTGGCTCTGCTGGGCCAGTGCGAGCAGCGGCATGCTGCAGGCGGACAGCAGCAACAGGGATACGGCGATACTCAGGTATTTCATCGAGCTTTCCTTTCCTGGCGATCAGTCCTGATTGTCGGCGTCTGGCATGTAAAGCAACGTTAGGGCCGCGTAAAAGCGTGTAAAGGAAGGTGCGGGAATGTAAGCAGACGTATGTAAAAGCGCGTAAAACCGCCTTGAACAGCCCCCTTTGACTGCTATCATCGGGCGATATTCACCCGAAAAAGCACAGGCATGAGCAAGGTTTTGTTAATCGATGACGACGTGGAACTGGTCGGCATGTTCCAGGAATACCTGACGCAGGAAGGTTTTGACGCCCGCGCCGTGCATGACGGCGAAAGCGGCGCGGCCGAGGCGCTGACGGGCCTGTACGCCATCGCCATCCTCGACGTCATGATGCCGCGCATGAATGGCCTGGAAACCCTGCGCCGCATCCGCGCCGGCAGCAACTTGCCCATCTTGATGCTGACGGCGCGCGGCGACGATACGGACCGCATCGTGGGCCTGGAACTGGGCGCCGACGATTACGTGACAAAACCTTGCACGCCGCGCGAGCTGACGGCGCGCATCCGCGCCATCCTGCGCCGTTCGCAAGCGGCGCCGCACGACAGTTCGGGCCTGGCGCCGCTGGCCGTGGGCCAGTTGACGATGTGGCCGGAACAGCGCCGCGCGTCCTGGGCCGGTGCGCACCTGGAGCTGACGAGCACGGAATTCAACCTGCTGGAAGTGCTGGTGCGCCATGCGGGCAAGCCTGTGAGCAAGAATCAATTGTCTGAGCTGGGCCTGGGCCGGCCCATGGCACGCTTCGACCGCAATATCGACGTGCACTTGAGCAGCCTGCGCCGCAAGCTGGGCAGCCTGGCCGACGGCCGTTCCTGCCTGCAAACCGTGTACCGTCTCGGCTACCAGCTGATCAAGGAGTAAGCGTGGGCCGTCTGTTCTGGAAGTTTTTTCTGTGCATCATGCTGGCGCAAGTAACGGCTACCATCGGCATCGGCGGCACCTTCTGGCTGAAAAACCGGGCCGCGCAGCAAGAGCGGGCCCTCGACATCGACACCAGTCCGCCGGCGCAAATGATCATCGAGGCTGCCAGCGCCACCCTGGAAGCGGGTGGCAGCCAGGCCTTGCGGCAATTCCTGGGCAAGCTCGAACGCATGCGCGTATTTGCCGTCGATATCCAAGGGCAAGAACTGATGGGCCGCACGGTGCATCCCACCATGCTGGCCAAGGCGCGCGCCATGCTGGAACAGGGCCAGGCCCATCCCGTGGTGCGCGAAGCGGCGGGCGGCGATGGCAAGCGCTACCTGCTGTTCCTGCCGTCGTCTGCACGCTTCCGCAATGCCGAAGCGGGCGCCGCGCGCGACACGCTCAATGCCGTCGCCATGAGCGGCCCGCGCGCCATGGGACCCGGTCCACGACCCAACGAAGCGGGCGCCCCGCCGCCACGCGGCGAATTCGGCCGCGGCATGCCGCCCGGCCCGCGCATGGACAGTCCCTACCGCACCTTCATCCCGCTGGCCGCCGCCATCGCCGCCAGCCTGCTGTTCTCCTTCTTGCTGGCCTGGTATTTTGCGCGCCCCATCCGCGACTTGCGCCAAGCGTTCGAAGCCGCTTCGCACGGTAATCTGGCGCCCCGTTTTCATGCCAGCGGCAAGCGCGGCGATGAATTGACGGACCTGGGCCGCGATTTCGACCGCATGACCGGCCGTTTGCGCAGCCTCATGGAAAGCCAGACGCGCTTGCTGCATGATGTCTCGCATGAGCTGCGCTCGCCATTGGCGCGCTTGCAGGCTGCCATCGGCCTGGCGCACCAGCAGCCGGAAAAGATGGACGCCTCGATGCAGCGCATCGAACGCGAAAGCGAACGCATGGATAAGCTGATCGGCGAACTGCTGACCCTGTCGCGGCTGGAAGCGGGCGCCGGCTCGCCCCTCAGCGAAGACGTCGACATCGCCGACCTGTTGCACGACATTATGGAAGACGCCCGCTACGAAGCGAAGGCGCGCCAGGTGAGCATAGCCCTGGCGGGCGACGCGGCCATCGCCGACGCGGCTGTCTCGGGCCGGCCAGAACTGCTGGCGCGCGCCGTGGAAAACGTGGTGCGCAATGCCGTCAAGCACAGCCCGGATGGCGGCACGGTGGAAGTGAATTTATCGCGCCTGCATGACGGCAAGCAGGATCTGCTGTGCATCGCCGTGCTGGACCGGGGGCCAGGCGTGGCCAGCGCCGACCTGGCCAACATTTTCCAGCCTTTCTTCCGCGCCATCCATACCCAGCACAGCACGGATGGGCATGGCCTGGGCCTGGCCATCGCCCAGCATGTGATCAGCGCCCACGGCGGGCGCATCGGGGCCAGCTTGCGCAGCGGTGGCGGGCTGTGCGTGGAAATGCTGCTGCCCGTCAAAACGCCAGGCTGACCTGTCGGCGAGCCTGGCGTCGGGTATTGCCGGGAACTTTGCTAAGCCTGCGTATCGATGATGCTGCCCAGAGTGGACGAAGTCGATTTAGCAGGACTCGTCGCCGTATCGGCGCTGCTGGCCGTCTGCGTATCTTGTTGCGCCGCCTGTTGCGCGGCCGCCGCTTGCAACTGAGCAATTTGCGCCTGCAAGGCCTGGATTTGCTGCGCCAGCTGCTGTTGCAGCTTTTGCGACGCGTCCGTCTGCGTGCCCTTCTGCGATTCCGTCAATTGCTTTTGCGCCGCCGTGATCTGCTTTTGCAGCGCCGCGATCTGCGAACTGCTGCCCGAACTGGCGCTACCGGCCGCGCCGACTGCGCTGCCTGAACCGATTGCCGCTACCATGATGCCTCCCGAATGTGTCGATACCAAGGTTAACGGCAGGCATGGGCGCGGATGTAGTGCCGCGGGTGTAAAGGCAGGTAAAGAGCGCGGCCGGCACGCATGCTTGCTCCTCGGCACAACAAACTGGCACACTGACGCTTCCCCAGCCAAACCCTGATCGGATCGCCATGCCCCTGCTGCCCGCCCTGCCCGACCACGTGCCCCGCCAGCGCTGCGGCGTGATCGAGTTTCCCGTCCACCACATGCGTGGCGGCACATCGACAGGCCTGGTCTTGCATGCGTCCTGCGTACCGGCCGAGCAAACGTTGCGCGAGGAATTGCTGCGCCACCTGATGGGCGTGCCACAATCCGGCCGGCTGCCGGGCAACCGGCAAATCACGGGCCTGGGACGCGGTGCGCCCACCAGCAACAAAGTCTTCCTGGTCGAGGTGGAACAGCATGCCGGCCAGCCGCGCCTGGTCAGCACCCTGGCGCAGCTGGCCGGCGAGCACGCGGATATCGACTGGAGCGTGAACTGCGGCAATATGTCGTCCGCCCTGCAACTGTGGGGCCTGGACAGCGGCGTGATCGAGGCGCTGGCCATCGGCGCGCACGATATCGATATCCGCAACACCAACACGGGCGTCATCACCACCTCGCGCATGGCGCGCGAACTCGATGGCAGCTTTACGGCCACCGGCATTCCCGGCGTGCCCGGCAGCTTCCCCCGCGTCGACCTGTTCCTGCAGCAACCCGCGGGCGCCAAGACGGGTAAATTATTACCGACAGGCAAGGCGCAAGACAAGGTGCACGGCTACGACGTCTCGTGCGTGGACGTGGCCGTGCCCATGGTCATCGCGCTAGCGAGCCAGTTCGGCAAGACGGCACAGGAAGCAATACGGAAACTGGAGGCGGACACGGCGTTCATGCAAGCCATCCGCCAGGCATGGAGCGCGGCGGGACTGCTGATGGGCTTGCGGCGGCGCGATGGCGGGTTGATGACATTGGAAGAACTGGAACGCAGCGAAACTATCCCCAAGTTCTGCATTGTGGCAGCGGCAACGGGAGAGGGAAATATTGCGGTACGCTACTTTACGCCGCAAGCGGGCCACGCCTCGCTGGCCGTCTCGGGCGGCTGCTGCCTGGCGGCGGCTTGTCTGATACCGGGCACGGTGGCGCATGCGCTGGTACGCGGCGTGCCGCCAGTCGGGCAAGCGGATGCAGAGATTGAACTGGGCATAGCAAACCCGGCCGGCATCCTGGCCACCACCATCGTGGCGCGCCAGGCTGGGGCGACGGGAAACATCGTCATCGACAGCGCGGCCTACCGGCGCAGCACGCAAATCTTGCTGCGCGGCCATGTTCCCCTGTACCAGCCGTCAGCCGCATTGAAAGCGTGGCTACTGAAGCAGTTTTAAAGCAAGACCAGGCTGGGCTGGCGCCCCGCCATGCATGGCAATCAGGTCTTGGGCAAGGTCACGCCAACTTGGCCCTGGTATTTTCCACCACGGTCCTTGTACGAGGTTTCACACACTTCATCGGACTCGAAGAACAGCACTTGCGCCACGCCTTCATTGGCGTAGATTTTCGCCGGCAATGGTGTCGTATTCGAAAACTCCAGGGTCACAAAACCTTCCCATTCCGGTTCGAACGGGGTGACGTTGACGATGATGCCGCAGCGCGCATAGGTGCTCTTGCCCAGGCAAATCGTCAATACGTTGCGGGGAATGCGGAAATACTCGACCGTGCGGGCCAGCGCGAACGAGTTCGGCGGGATGATGCAATAGCCCTTGCCCGACACATCGACGAAGTTGTTTGCGTCAAAATCCTTCGGGTCGACGATGGTAGTGTTGATGTTGGTAAACAACTTGAACTCGTCGGCGCAGCGGATGTCATAGCCATAGCTGGACGTACCGTAGGATACGATGCGGTTGCCGTCGCGTTCCTTGACCTGGCCCGGTTCGAACGGCTCGATCATGCCCGTTGCTTCCGCCATGCGGCGTATCCATTTATCGCTTTTAATCGTCATCGCAGGGGGTTCTTTCTAGAATATCAGAATGGCGGGGGCCGCATGCCTGCTGCAGGCACGGCCCGAATGGCAGGATTTTACGCGAAAACCCGCCACTTTTGGCCCTTGCAAGATGAAAATCGTTGGTCTCAGGCTACTGTTTCGCCTGCAAGGAAGTGATCATCTCGCGCACCACTTGCGCCGTCAGTTCAGGGTTTTCCATAGGAAACAGATGGCCGCCCGGTACCTGGCGGAAAAACTTGCCGACCAGCTTGCGCGTGGCCTTCAAGCCCGCCTGGCGGCATTCCACCGATTCCGTGCCGCCGATAAAACCGATGGGCACGGGAAAGCCAGCCTTGACGAGGCCGCCGATATGGTGCGGCAAGCTGCGGTAGACATCCGTTTCCACTTCGCGCGTAAAGCGCAGCTGCACCCCTTCCGGATGAGGGACCAGGCCGCTGTCTATGTAGTCGTGCAAGACTTGCGGCGCCCAGATGGCGAACATGTCTTTGGCGGCAAAGTGTGCGTACGCGGCTTGCGCGTCGGGCCATAGCTTGCGCCGTCGGGCGGAAAAACGCGACGGAGAAAACCGTTCGCCCAGCGCCGTATTGCGCGCCAAGCGCACCAGCAAGGCGCGCCAGCCGGCCACAACGGGCGAATCGAGCAAGACCACGCAGCGCACCAGGTCGGGCCGCTGCTTGGCCACCATCACGCTGAGCATGCCGCCGAGCGAATGACCGACGAGGATCACGGGCCCGCTGTAGCGGCGCTCCAGCGCATCGATATACTCGCGCACCAGCTCGGGCCAGCCCGTGCTGACGGGGTAAGCAGGATCGTGCGCGTGCATGTCGAGCGCCTGCACAGCGTAGTGCTGGCTCAGCAAGCCGAACAGCTTGCGGTAGGTGCCGGCAGGATAACTGTTGGCGTGGGCAAAGTGCAGCTGCGGGAGGGTCATCGTGGGATGGTGCCGGTGAATGCGATAGGCAATTGTAATGGCATGCCGGCACGACGTATCAGAGGAAGGCCTCTAATTTCCGAGGTACCAGCGGGTGCGCTGAAGCCATGCCCGGCACGAAGGAGGCCAGCACCGCGCCCAGCTCCGCGCTTGATTCCACCACGCAAAAGGCATCGTCGAACGCATGCTCGCGGTTCATGTGATTGCGCACAATGATGCATTCCAGCCCAGCCGCGTTGGCGGCGCGCAAGCCGCGCGGCGAATCTTCCACGGCCACGCACTGGGCGGCGGCCAGGCCAAGGCGCTGCAAACCCAGCTGGTAGCCGTCGGGCGCCGGCTTGCTTTCCCCATACATTTCACGCGTCAGCACGAAGTCGAAATGTTGCAACATGCCCGTGGCCGCATGGCTGATCTGGAAGTGCTGTGCATACGCGCTCGTCACCACGCCCATGGCCACATGCGGGCGCAGCGCCGCCAGCACCGGTTCGATGCCGGGCATGGCCAGCCGACGCGCCTGGCGCAGCCGTTGCGCAAACAGCACGGTGCGCTCGGCGCGCAGGCGCTCGACCAGTTCGATGGCGTGGCCCTGCCCCAGCAGCACATGCCAGGCGCCGTAGTTATTGTCCAGGAACCAGTCAAAGAATTGCTTCAGCGTCAAGTCTATGCCGTAGGGCAAGAGCAAGTCGCGGTTGCTTTCGTAAAACAGCTGCTCGGTATTGACCAGCACGCCATCGTTGTCCCACAGCACGCCCTGGATGGTTTTCATGGTGAGGTTTTTACGTACAGAAATTACTTGAAAAATATGTCGTAAGACAATTTCACGATCAGCAACACCAGCAGCACCAGGAACAGGATGCGCACGAAGGCGGCGCCGCGGCGCACGGCGATCCAGGTGCCGGTCAGGGCGCCCAGGATGTTGCACACAGCCATCGGTGCGGCCACCGCGTACACCACGTGACCGGCGGGAATGAAAAACGCCAGCGCGGCCACGTTGGTGGCAATATTCACCAGTTTCGAGCAAGCCGAAGCAAGGATGAAATCGAAGCCGAAGACGCGGATGAAGAGGAAGATCAAAAAACTGCCCGTGCCTGGCCCGAACAGGCCGTCATAAAAGCCGATGGCGCCGCCGATGACGATGGCGAGGATGCGTTCGCGCGGACCGATGGGGCGCGCTTCGCGCGTCGTGCCGAAATCCTTCTTGATGAAGGTGTAGATGGCCATGATGATGATCAATACCAGTACCATCGGGCGCACCACCTGCTGCGGCACATACGACACGGCCGCCGCGCCGATGAAGGACATGAAAAAAGCGCTGGCCACGGCGGGCAGCACCAGCAACCAGGGGATGTGCACCTTGCCGACAAACGAGCGGGCGGCAAACGTGGTGCCGCAGGCGGACGCCAGTTTATTCGTGCCCAGCAAGGACGTGGAAGCCATGTTCGGCATCAGGTTGAACAGGGCCGGCAGCTGGATCAGCCCGCCCCCGCCCACGGCGGCATCGATCAGGCCGGCAAAGAAGGCAAATAAACACAGCAGCGAGATGGTCAGCATGATAGGCAGTAAGGAATGGGCGACAGCGGCAGTATAGGCGCCGTGGATTTTTCCGGATGCAACTTCATATTGCGGAAAACGCAATCAGGCGTGACGCTTGACGGAATGCGCTTCGTGCGGTCTACTGGCTTCTTTTGCCGGGAGCCACGCGATGTCGATGAAACTGATGTGGGAGATCCGCGCCTTCTGCAGCGTGGTGGAAAAGCGCAGCTTCATCCACGCGGCGCGCATGCTGGGACGCTCGCCGTCCGCCGTCACGCGCGCCATCCAGTTCCTCGAAGACGCCATCGGCGCCGAGCTGATCCTGCGCACGCAAAAGCAATTCACCCTGACGACGGCCGGGGAAACATACTATGCGTCGGCCAAGCACTTGCTGGAAACGCAGGCCGAGGCGGAAGATCAATTGGCTGAGCTGAGCAACTCGCCGCAAGGCTGGGTGCGCCTCTCGGCGCCGGAAATCCTGTCGCTGGGCTTCTTGCCGAAAGTGCTGGCGCAATTTTCGCGCGATTATCCGAACGTCTCGGTCGACATTCATTTCTCGGACAAATCGATCGACCCCATCCAGGAAAAGCTGGACTTTGCCATCCGCGGCGCCTTTCCCCAGTCGAGCGAGCTGATCGGCTATCCCCTGTGGAACTACCGCCGCTACATGTACGCTTCACCCGACTATATACAACGCATGGGCGCACCGGACGAACCCGAAGAGCTGGCCGGCCACGACATCATCATGCACTCGGCCCCGCGCATCCTGCGCGACTGGCATTTCGTCTCCAGCGACCGCAACGTGCGCTACCAGGTGCAACCGCGTTTCCGCTTCACTTCCGGCATCGCCACGTTCCAGGCCGCCCTGGAAGGCGCCGGCATCGTGCGCCTGGCCAGCTGGCTGGCGGAACCGGCCGTAGCCGCCGGAACACTGCGCCGGGTCTGCACGGCGTACCGCTTGACGTCGTCCAAGGAGCTGGACCCCAGCATCCACGCCGTCTACGGCAGCTCGCGCATGGCCAAGGGCGCGCGGCTGTTTCTGGAATATGTGCGGCAGCGGGGGCTGGAGATACCCGATGAGCGGGTCGGCGTCGCGCACTCCCCCGCATGAATAAGCAGGCATAGTCGGCCTGAACTAAGTAATCCTCGGGACATTATGATGAACTTATGGCGCATAGAACCGGCTGCTATGCAAGGCGCCCGCTGCGACGCAGTGCGCGCATTGCGAGCAGTGGGCAACGCCGCAGAGCACCAGTGATGGAAGTCAGAAATCACAATAATTTATTGGGGGTTACTTAGCGCCCATGCCAGTAGCGCGGCCGGCTGGCGCGATACTGCGTTACCTCAATACCCGCCCCGAACTCCAGCACCACGGCACCCGCCACATCCGTGCGTAGCCGCGTGATCCCCATGTCGCCATAGCGCGCATACACCTGCGCCTTCGGATGTTTATAGCGGTTGCGGTGCCCGACCTGGAAAATCGCCAGGGTCGGATGAACGGCGTTCAAAAACGCCGGCGTGGACGAGGTACCGCTGCCGTGGTGCGGCGCCAGCAGCACGTCGGCCGCCAGTTCGCCATCCGCCGAGCGCGCCAGCAACTGCGCTTCCTGCGCCGCTTCGATATCGCCGGCCAGCAAAATTGCATGCTGGCCTGCCGTGATTTTCACGCTGCAACTGCGGGCGTTCGGTTTCAACGATATATCGTCGTGGCTGGCTGGCAGCGGGTGCAGCATGGCGAAATGTACGCCTTCCCAGGTCCAGCTCTGGCCCGCCATGCAGTGTAAATACGGCCGCCGGGCTTGCCGTCGGAGCTCGACGGCCGGGTGGCCATCGAACAGCGACGAGGCCAGCCAGCCTACGTCTATGTTTTCCAGCAAGGACACGGCGCCGCCCGCGTGATCGAGGTCGCTGTGAGAAATAATCACGCCATCAAGCGTGCCTATGCCGCGTGCGCGCAAGTAGGGCACGATGACGCGGCTGGCGCCATCGGCATCGAGGCTGTAGGCGGGTCCCGTGTCGTACAGCAGCCGGTGCCCATGCGTTTCCACCAGCACGGCCATGCCTTGTCCCACGTCAAAGGCCGTGATCCACATGCGGCCCGGCGGCGGACTGGACGGCAAGGCCGTCAGCAGGGGCAACCAGCCCAGCATGCCTGCCCAGCGATGCGGCCATCCCCGTGGCGCCAGCAGCCATGCCGTGCCAAATAATGCCCAGCAAAAACTCCACCACGGCGGCGCGGGCGCCGTCCACACGGCAAAACGGCGCGCGCCCAGCCAGTCCAGCACTTGCGCCAGCATCTGCACGATGGCGTGCGCCAGCAGCAGCAACCAGTCACACAGGGGCGCTGGCATCAGGCTGCCCGCCAGCGACAAAGGCGTGACGACCAGGCTAATGATGGGTATGGCCAGCGCATTGGCCACGGGGCTGACCAGCGACACTTGCGAGAACAGCAGCATCGTCAAGGGCACCAGTCCCACCGTCACCACATACTGCGTGTGCGCGCCCAGCGCCACGGCGGCGCGCAGGCGGCGCCAGCGGCTGGCGCTCTCCGGCAAGGACGCCGTGGTGCGGCCCGCCGTGGCGTACAGCATGGTGGCGACGGCGCCGAACGACAGCCAGAAACCGGGCCACAGCACGGCCCACGGATCGAACAGTACGACCACGCCCAGCGCCAGGCACAGCACGTGCCCTATGCTGGTGATGCGTCCCAGCCACAAGGCCAGCGCCACCACCAGCAACATATACAAGGTGCGCTGCGCGGGCACGCCGAAGCCAGCCAGCAGCACATAGACAAATGCCGCCAGCGCGCCCGCCAGTGCCGCCACCTTTTGCGCCGGCAACAGCAAAGGCAGTTGCCGGTCGGTAAAAAACGAGCGCCGCCACAGGGCGCCCGCGCCCAGGGCGAACAGGCCCGCAATCATGGTGATGTGCAGACCCGATATCGAGATCAGGTGACTGACGCCCGTACGGTTGAACACTTGCCAGTCCGACTGTGGAATGGCGCGCTGGTCGCCCACCACCAGCGCCACGATCACGCCCGCATACTGTTTGCCGTCCAGGCTACGCAGTATGCGCGCACGCAACGCCGCGCGGCTGGCCTCCACCACATTGCCGAAGCCGGGCACGAAGGCGGCCAGGCGCACGTTCGGCGTATCCGCGCGCGGTTGCGGCCGCACATAGCCGGTGGCGCGCACGCCCCGCTCCAGCAGCCACGCCTCGTAGTCGAAACCCATGGGATTCGCGTTGCCATGCGGGCGCTGCAGCCGTACCGTCAGGCGCCAGCGCTCGCCCGGCTGCACGTCACCCACCGCGTTCGTCACCTCATCGCGAAAACCCGCGTACCAGGACAGGGCGATCAAGGGCGGCACCTTCGCCCCAACAGCCTTTTCCACGGCAAAATTGAAGCGCACACCCTGCTCGAAACGGTACGGCAGGCTGGCCACCGTACCGGTGACGGTGATGTCCTGGCCTTCATCGGCCAGCGCCAGTTGCGGCGCCAGGGCCGCGTGGGCCAGCCATGCAGCCCAATAAAAGCCCAGTCCCACACCGGCGACAAGCGCGACAGCAGAGCGCCAGCGCGCGTGATGGCGCAGCAGCAATGTAAGCAGTCCCCCTGCGCCAGCGATCACCCATAGCAGCGTGCCTGCATGCGGCGGCAGGCTGGCCTGCGTCTGCAGCCAGGCGGCGCCGGCGGCAAAACCGAGTATCAGGATGCTCATGAGTAGGCCGGATCGTCGCTCGACGCGAAAGGGGCTCAGGTACTGTGCCGCTTTCCACGCCCTGCCATCTGATCTGGCGCAAAGATAGGGTAGATAAAACCGCTCTTGCACGCAATGCGCCACGGTCGCTGGCGAAACTTCCCCCATGCTAAGATGGTTATCCGGCGCCAAAGCGCCACGACTTTGCGGACCTTGCATGACCCCACTGACAGCGGTCGAAACCTATTTGCGGGACTTTCATCAGCGCCAGGTCGGCGTGACCTCCGCAGCGTTTGCACACCTGCCCGCCCGCTCTGCGTCCACCCGCTACGCCTCGTCCTATGCTGTGCTGACCGACCTGGTGCTGACCGACCTCGTGCCGCTCAGCAATATGCCCCTGACGGTGCTCGACCTGGCCTGCGGCGATGGCTATCTGCTGGGCCTGCTCGCGGCCAGGGCACCGGCAACACTGCATTTGACCGGTATCGACATGAGCGAAGCCGAACTCGCTGTGGCGCGCGCCACCCTCCCCCCATCCGTGCGGCTGCAGTGTTGCCGCGGCCAGGCGCTGGACCTGCCATCGGCTAGCGTGGATTATCTCGTTTCGCACATGGCGCTGATGCTGATGGACGACATCGAGCAAGTCGTCAGGGAAATGCGCCGCGTGCTGCGGCCCGGTGGCCAGGTCGCGGCCATCGTCGGCCGGACTTTTTTGCTGGGCGAAGTCAACGACGTTTTCATGCGCGTCTTCAACGCCATTGCCAGCGTAGCGCTGCCGCCGCTACGCTTCGGCGACCGGCGCGCCGGGTCGGAAGCCGGCTGGCGCGAGCTGCTCGATGGCGCGTTCGCGCACGTCGCGTTTGACGATATCGACGTCCCATGGACGCCCACGCCCAACGAACTGTGGGCCGCCCTGACAGACACGTATGACATCGACCGCCTGGACGACGACGCCAGGCAGCGCCTGCGTAGCGCGTTCTTGGATGCCGTGGCGCATCTGCTAACCGGTGACGGAGTGATCGTCACCGGCTGGGGGCTACGCCTGGTACGCGCGCGCGCCGTCTGAACTACCATCGACGCCATGACCTGCTGGCATCACCGGCAACAGGGCTGGCGCGCAGCCCCCCACCTGTCAATTGCAGGCTTGCTGGCAGGCGGACTGCTCGGCGCCGCACTCGGCTTGAGAAGTACCGCCAGCGATGCAAGCCCGCCATTCGACAGCGCAGTAGTGATAGCAGCTGGCGAGGGCTGGCGTCGCAGTCACAGCTAAGCCGAGACCTGTCGCAAAAAGAAATGCAGCGAGCTTTTTATTCATAGTGTTCTCCCAAAGTCGAATGGCTGATGAATCCCTGCGCGCGCCATCCTCTGACGCAGGGTCACATACACAGGTATGTCGGGTGTCATCGCAAGCTGTCTGTGCGTCAGCGCGAAGTGGAAAGTCCTGCGGCTGCCAGCGCATCCTGGAGCACCGTTAAGTCAAGCTGTCTATATTAACGCGGCGCGCCCCAGCTAATAGCCAGGCCGGCAGCCAGAATAATTTCGCGCATCGCCGTCAATTTCAGTTATTTTAAAAACATGCAAAAATTTCTTCGCCAAATCTGAGGCCATGATCAGCTCATCATTATTAATTGTCAAGATAATTCAATTCATTTCGCGCCATCGGATAATTCCTCACGCAATGAAAAGAATAGGCGCGAGACCGTAGCTGTACCGCTTTGCTTCATTTCAAATCCACGGTGTCGGGCGCCGTCACCATTGAAACGAAGCGGCAATTACTCCTTGTTCGACGCGCGCAAGAGAATAAGTCCAACCTTGCCCCCGGAAAAAAAATCCGCACACCATGCAAATATCATTACCATGGAAATGAATAGAAACATACTCTTTGTTATTATCACCATAACGGCAATAAAAAATGCACAATTAAATTAAGCAGATCATAAGCAGATCAAATATACTTAATAAAAATACATTCATTGATTCTCTGGCAGAATAAAAGCGCAATAGGCAAAAACGACAAGCCACTTGAAAGATCAGCGCTCCTCATTGGCTGGTCGCGCCTTTGTGGCTCTCGTTCTTTGCAACAACCGCACCACGCGCGCGGAAAAATCTTTGCCCTGCGCACGGTATAATCGGCCTCGCTTACCTCGACACCCAGGCACGACATGACTTCCTCCGCACTTCCTCCCGATACTTCCACCGACATTTCCGACAGCACCGAAGACAATAACGACGCCACCCTGGTCGCGGAACTGGGGGAACTGGCCGAACATATCCGCCTGGTCAAGATGGAAGGCCGCGTCTTTGTGCGCTTTTCCGGCACGGTCAAGGCGGGTGGCTTGCACGTGCCGTATGCACTGGTGCCAGCGCAGGGCGTGCTGGCGCGGCCGGCCAAGTGGCGCAAGATGGACCGCGAGGCCAAACTGGCCATGGTGCGCGAACGGGCCAGCGCGGCCGTCTTCGAGGAATTGCGCCAGCATGTGATGGATTTCGTCGCCGATATCGCGGGCCTGAGCGAAGACGTGGAGACGGACCCGATGGTCTTCCTGCACACCCTGGCCGACATGCAGACGTCGGAGCCGGCCGGCATGGTGTTCGACCGCATCCGCCAGCGCTTCAACCACGCCATCGAGCGCCAGCAGGAAGAGCAGCATGCGGCGCGCACGCGCCAGAGCATCAACCTGGCCGAGTATCCCGCCTCGTTCGAGATGGCCCGGCGCCTGCCGCGCCGCTTCATCGCCCTGCTGGGACCGACGAACTCCGGCAAGACACACCGCGCGATGGAAGCGCTGGTGAAAGCGAAGAGCGGCATTTATCTGGCGCCCCTGCGCCTGCTGGCCCTGGAAAACTACGAACGCCTGCAGGAAGCCGCGCCGCATGGCAAGGCGCTGGCCGTGAGCCTGATCACGGGCGAGGAACGCCGCCTCGTCGACGACGCCACGCACGTCGCCAGCACTGTGGAAATGCTGGACACGAAAACTGTCGTCGAGGTAGCCGTTATCGATGAAATCCAGATGCTGGCCGACCCGGACCGGGGCGCCGCGTGGACGGCGGCAGTCTGCGGCGCGCCGGCCCACACCGTGTACCTGGTGGGCGCGCCGGAAGCGCGGCGCGCCATCGAAGCGCTGGCCGAGCGCCTGGACTGCCCGCTGGAAGTGCACGTATTAAAACGCATGGCGCCCCTGTCGATGGAGCCGACCGCCGTGCGCAAGGTGCGCAACCTGCGCCGCGGCGACGCCGTCATCGCTTTCTCGCGCCGTGAAGTGCTGATGTGGCGCGACATGATCACGGAAACGGGGTTGTCGGTAGCGACCGTCTACGGCAACCTGTCGCCCGAAGTACGGCGCGCGCAGGCGCAGCGCTTTCGCGATGGCACGGCCGATATCGTCGTCGGCACGGATGCGCTGGCGATGGGCCTGAACATGCCAATCGCGCGCATCGTCATGACCACCTGCGTCAAATACAATGGCCGCGAAGAGGAAGAGATTTCGGCCGCGCTGGCGCGCCAGATCGCCGGGCGCGCGGGCCGCTATGGCGTGCATGAGGAAGGCCTGGTGGCCGGCTACGACAACGAGACGCATGAAGTCATGCGCGCGCTGCTGAAGGAAAAGCTGCATCCGCTGAACACCAGCGGCTTTGCCGTGGCGCCCTCGCTCGAACATTTGCACCGCATTTCGTCGGTGACGGGCGAGCTGTCGCTGTCAAAACTGCTGCGCCGCTTCATCCACAATATCGACGTGCCGGACGGCTTCTTCTTCCCCCGCATCACGGAAGACCAGAAGGAGCGCGCCGTCTGGCTCGACACCCTGCCCCTGTCCGTGGCCGACAAGTTCACCTTGTCGCTGGTGCCGATTTCCAGCAAGGTGCCGTCCTTGCAGACGGCGTGGGAACACTGGGCAAAGAATCTGTCGCAGGGCAAGACCAGCACTCTGCGCCAGCATGCGTATGGCGGCGGTACGCAGAATCTGCAGCAGGTGGAAGACACTTGTCGCTACTACTCCGCGTATGCGTGGCTCAGCTACCGCCTGCCGGAATTCTTCCCCGATATCGCCGTGGCGCAAAACCTGTCGCGCGACGCGTCGGAACGCGTCGATTCCATCCTGCGCGCGCACAATGCGGCCTCACGCGGACGCTCCGGAAAAAAGTTCAAATGAGCGTCAACTGATTTCCCAGAACCAGACCTCGCCGCAATCCCAGTAGCATTCGGTGCCGCAGGCCTTCACGCCGATGGATGGCAGCAGGATGTCGATATGCCCGCCAGCGCCGCCCAGATAGCCGGGGATGCGGAAGAAGGCGACCAGGCCCTGGCGCTGGCCGATGCCGGCCATGGCAGCATCCCTGGCTAATTTTTCGGGCCTGCCAAACATCGAGGGGCTGGCCAGCATGTGCGCCAGCTTGGCCTGTCCCGGCTCGATCAGCGCGCCCTTGAATGGCCCCTTGCGGATGGCCATGCGGCCTTTCAGCCTGATGCCGGCCTTGATCAGCGCCAGGCTGACGCGGATGGCGCAGGTGTTGGCAAAGCTGTCCTGGCCGATCAAATCCTCCCAGCCGATTTCGCCAAACAGGGCCGCCTGGTCGACGGCTGCGACGCTCGAGTAATTTTCACGCAGATTGATGAATGCAGGTTTCACGCCAGCCTCCCGTTGCCCCTGGTCAACAGGGAACATCAGGCCGATTGTAGGAGGCTGCGGCAGCCCCGCACTGAGCGAGGTCAAGCGTAGATCGGCTTAGGTCGGCTTAGGTCAAAGGCCGTAACCCGACAACACCCGTAACACCAGCAACGTGTCGGATGAGCGCCGCTTACGGTTTGCCCGGCGCCGCATAATGCAATTTGAGCACCAGCCCATTATGGTCATCGGCCATGTAGATATCGCCATCCTGGCCCTGCTTCACGTCGACGGGCGCGCCCCTGCCTTGCTTGCCCTTGCGCTCCCAGTTGCTGATCAATTCGACGGACTTGCCCAGCGGCGCGCCGGCCTTGTCGGGCAGCAGCGCCACCAGGCGGTGGCCGTTGCTGCGATAGCCGTGGTAGCCGATGATCAGGCTGTTCTTGTACAGCTCCGGGAAGCGGCTGGCCGTGTAGAACGTCATGCCCAGCGGCGCGGCGTGGCCGGGCAGCAGGCGCTGCGGCGCCGCATATTGGGCGTCGCAAGCCGTCTTCGGATATTCGGGGCTCGCCACATTGTCGTCGTAGCAGTACGGCCAACCATAGTGCCGGTCGGCCTTGATCAAATTGAGTTCTTCATGCGGCAGGTTTTCGTCGCTTTTCAGTTGCGGCATGGCGGCCTGGATGGCGTCGCGTGCGTTTTCCGCCTGCCATAACTCGCCCGTGGCGGGATGGAAGGCCAGTGCCATGGAATTGCGCAAGCCGCGCGCATGCGTGCGCCAGCCCGTCACCGTGCCGGCCGGCCAAGCCATCTTGTACTCGCGGATGGCGCCCAGCGCTTCCGGACCTTCCGCCGAAGGGCAGGCCTTGGCCGGATCGGGTGCCTTGCCATCGTTCTCGCAATGGTCGGTGCTGGAACCCACGTTCACATACAGGTCGCCCTTGGGACTGAAGCGCATGTTCGTCAGCAGGTGCAAACCCAGTCCCGGCAGGCGCGGCGTCTTCGCCGTGCCGCCGATGATATCGGTGGTAGCGCGGGCGGGGTCGCGCAAGTCGACGCGGAAGATGCGTCCCACCTCGCCCACGTAGACCATGCCGTCCGGTCCCTGCACGATGCCGTTCGGGCGATCAAGCTTGTCGAGCAACAGCTTGCGCTCGTAGCCACCACCGTCCGCCTTGCGCTGCAACAGCCACAATTTGCCCTGCTTCGGCGTCCATCCCACCATGTCCGTGACGAGGATGTCGCCATTCGTCAGCGGCAGCACGCCACGCGGGAATTTCAGGCCGTCGGCCAGCACGGCCACGCAAAAACCGGG
Source organism: Janthinobacterium algoris (assembly GCF_051380935.1). Lineage (NCBI taxonomy): Bacteria > Pseudomonadati > Pseudomonadota > Betaproteobacteria > Burkholderiales > Oxalobacteraceae > Janthinobacterium > Janthinobacterium algoris. The sequence continues at coordinate 419,721 of NZ_JBNYXZ010000002.1, forward strand.
CGGCGTGTTGACGTCGAGGCGCGGCAAGCCGTCGCACTGAGCGCCAGGCGCCGCCAGGGCTTGCGCGAACGCGCCGCTCAAACAGGCCGCCAGGGCGCCAGAGGTGATCTTTTTGTTCATCAGGGTGTTTCCATCAAGGGTAGTCGGGGCATCACGGCGCGCGCGTTGGCACTGGTAACGGCGGCCACTTGCGCGATATCCAGGCCGCGCAATGCAGCCAGCACGGCGCCAATGCGCGGCAATGCTTCGGGGCTGTTGCGGCCAGGGTGTATCCAGGCCGGGGAAATATCGGGCGCGTCCGTCTCCAGCACGATAGCGTCCAGTGGCAAGTCCGTGGCCATGCGGCGTATCTGCAGGGCGCGGGTAAACGTCATGGCGCCGCCGAAACCGAGCTTGAAACCGAGGGCTATATAGCCCTGCGCCTGCTGGAAGCTGCCGTTGAAGGCATGCGCGATGCCGCCGTTCGGGCGAATCTGGCGCGCATGCTTGAGGACGATGTCCTGCGAGCGGCGCACATGGGCCAGCACGGGGAGGTCGAAGTCGCGGGCGATCTTCAGCTGTTCGCGCAAAAAATGCTCCTGCTTGGCGCGCATGGCCGGTTCGCACAGCATGGGAATGAAGAAATCAAGGCCGATCTCGCCTATGGCGACAAAGCGCGGGTCGGCCATGGCCGCTTTCACGGCGTCGCGCAGGGCGATCAAATCGTCTTCCGTGGCGTGTGGCACGTAGATCGGGTGGATGCCCAGCGCATAGCAGGCGTTGGACGCCGCTGCCGCCAGGTCGCGCACGATGGTGAAATTGGCCCGTTCGACGGCGGGAATGACGATCATTGCCACGCCCTGGCCGCCGGCACGTGCCGCCACCTGCAGCGATTCGCTGCCGAATTCATGCGCGTCGAGGTGGCAGTGCGTGTCGATCCACAGCATGGCGGCTCCTTAGTATTGCTTAGTATTGCTCAGTATTGCTCAGTATCAATAAGGCTGCAGCCCTTCGTCCGTCAGGCGCAGCACGCGGTCGCAGCGCTTGGCCAGTTCAATATCGTGCGTGACGATGACGAAGGCCGTGCCCAGGGTGCGTGACAATTCCAGCATCAGGTCGAAAATCTGTTCGGCCGTGGCGTGATCGAGGTTGCCCGTCGGTTCATCGGCCAGCACGCAGGCTGGCTGCGTGACGAGGGCACGCGCCAGGGCCACGCGCTGGCGCTCGCCGCCGGACAATTCGCCCGGCGTGTGCGTAACGCGCTTGGCCAGGTTCACGCGCGTAAGAATTTGCTGCGCCAGGTCGGTGGCGGGCGCGCGCTTCATGCGCCGTATCATCAGCGGCATGGCGACATTATCCAGCGCGGAAAACTCGGGCAGCAGGTGATGGAATTGGTAGACGAAACCCAGCGAGGCGTTGCGCAGGTCGCCGCGCGCCTTTTCGCTGAGGGTGGCGAAGTCCTTGCCCAGCAGGGTCACCTTGCCGCTGGTCGGCGTATCGAGGCCGCCCAGCAGGTGCAGCAGGGTCGACTTGCCCGAGCCTGATGCGCCGACGATGGCCACGCGTTCGCCGCGGTGGATGTCGATGTCGATGCCGGCCAGCACCTGCACCTTGTAGCTGCCTTGCGTAAAAGTCTTGCCCAGGCCACGGCAGCTAAGGACGGCAGAATCAGCGGAAGCGCCGTTAGAGGCAGGTTTGTTCAGATCGGTCATGGTAGTAGTCAGTGGTTTATTCATAGCGCAGGGCTTCCGCGGGTTTGACGCGGGCAGCCCACCAGCTTGGGTACAGGGTCGCCAAAAAGGCGAGGATCACGGCCAGCACGCCGATCTTGGTGACGTCGGGCCAGCGCAGGTCGGACGGCACGGTGCTGATGAAGTAAATGTCCTTGGAGAGGAACTGCACGCCCAGCAGATGCTCGATGAAGGGCACGATGACGTCAATGTTCATGGCCACCAGCACCCCGCCGCCCACGCCCAGCAGCGTGCCCAGGATGCCCACCAGAGCGCCCTGGATCATGAAAATCTTCATGATGGAGCGGGGCGAGGCGCCCAGGGTGCGCAGGATGGCGATATCGGCCTGCTTGTCCGTCACCGTCATCACCAGGGTTGACACCAAGTTGAAGGCGGCCACCGCGATGATCAGCGTCAAAATGATGAACATCATGCGCTTTTCCGTCTGCACGGCGGCGAACCAGTTGGCGTTCAGCTTCGACCAGTCGCGCAGCCACAGGTCGCCAGGCATGGTTTTTTTCAGCTCCGCCGCCACTTGCGGCGCCTTGTTCATGTCGGCCAGGCGCAGGCGCAGGCCGGACGGGCCGTCGAGGCGCAGCAAACGCTGGCCGTCTTCGATATTGATGAAAGCCAGGCCGGCATCGAATTCATTGTGGCCCGCCTGGAAGATGCCGCTGACGGTAAAGCTGCGCATGCGCGGCAGCACGCCGGCCGGCGTGACCTGGCCCTGCGCCAGCATCAAGGTCACTTTTTCACCGAGGTTGACGCGCAAGGCGCGCGCCAGTTCGATGCCCAGCACGATATTGAAGGTGCCCGGCTGCAGCGCCTTGAAGCTGCCCATGCGCGTCTGGCCGGCCACGTCGGAAACGTTCGGCTCTTCCTCGGGCAGCACGCCGCGCACGATGGCGGGGCGCAGCGCATCGTCGCGCAGCAGCATGCCTTGCGTTTCCACAAACGGCGCGGCGCCCTTGACGGCCGGGTTTTTAAATGCCTGCGCCGCCTCGGCGCGCCAGTCCGGCATGCTGCCGCTGTTGTCGAACACTTCCACGTGGGCCAGCACGGACAGCATGCGGTCCGTCACTTCCTTCTGGAAGCCATTCATCACGGACAGCACGACGATCAGCGCCGCCACGCCCAGGCCGATGCCGGCCATGGAAATGAGGGAAATAAAGGAGATGAAGCTGTTGCGGCCACTGCGCTTGCCGGCCCGCGTGTAGCGCAGGCCGACCAGCCATTCGAAGGGCAAATTCTTGAAAATACTCATTGTTCAGGCGGTCTTTATCGTTTCTTGGAAAGTTATTCGTAGCGCAAGGCCTCGGCCGGCTTGACGCGCGCGGCGCGCCAGCTAGGGTAGATGGTCGCCACCAGCGCCAGACCAAAAGCGATCAGACCGATCTGCGCCACGTCCAGCCAATGCACGTCCGACGGCACGGCGCTGATCTGGTAGATTTCCTTGGAGATGAAGTGCAGGCCGAAGATGCCTTCGATGAAGGGTACGATGACGCCCACGTTCAGCGCCAGCAGCACGCCACCGATCACGCCCAGCGCACTGCCCAGCAAGCCCACCAGCGCGCCCTGGATCATGAAAATCTTCATGATGGAGAACGGCGAGGCGCCCAGGGTGCGCAAAATCGCGATGTCGGCCTGCTTGTCGGTGACCGACATCACCAGCGTCGAGACGAGGTTGAACGCGGCCACGGCGATGATCATGCTGAGGATGATGAACATCATGTTCTTCTGGCTTTGCACCAGCGCATACCAGCTGGCACTGGCGCGCGACCAGTCGCGCATCCACAGCTGGCCCGGCATCGAGGCTTTCAATTCGCGCGCCACCTGCGGCGCCTGGTTCATGTCATGCAGACGCAGACGCAGACCGGACGGGCCATCGAGCTGCAGCAGCTGCTCGGCATCCTGCATGTTCACAAACGCCAGGCTGCCATCGAGTTCGTTATGACCCGCCTCAAAGATGCCGGTCACCTTGAGCGCGCGCATGCGCGGCATGACGATGCCATTGGCCGGGTCGCCCGCCCTCGGCTCGCGTTCCAGCATCAGGGTCACGTTCTGTCCCACTTTCACGTCGAGCGCCTTGGCCAGGTCGATGCCCAGCACGATGTTATACGAGCCTGGCGTGAGGTCCTTGAAACTGCCCTGCTTCATCTGGCTCGCCACGCTGGAGACGGTGGCTTCCTGCTGCGGCAGCACGCCGCGCACGACGGACGGGCGCATGGTTTCGTCGTTGAGCAGCATGCCCTGGGTTTCCACGAACGGCGACACGGCTTTTACTTGCGGGTTGGCGTAGGCGGCGCGCTCCTGCGCCTGCCAGTTAGGCATAGAACCGCCGGTATCGAACACTTCGACGTGGGCCAGCACCGACATCAGCCGGTCGGTGACTTCCTTCTGGAAGCCGTTCATGACGGAGAGGACGACGATCAGGGCGGCCACGCCCAGGCCGATGCCGGCCACGGAAATGAGGGAGATGAAGGAAATGAAGCTGTTGCGGCCACTGCGTTTCCCGGCGCGCGTATAGCGCACGCCGACCTGCCACTCGAAAGGAAATTGTTTGATGATGCTCATGCGCTCCCGCGACAACGATGATATGCGAGCGCGCAGTGTGCCACACAATGGCCATTTCATGCATGAAACTGCATGTGAAACAGCGCACGCTGGCGCCAAATCTGGCGCCAGCGCCTTATTGTGCCAACCCAAACACCTGCAGCAGCTGCCCCGCCAGCGCATATTGCCGCATCTGCGCCAGGGTCAAACGGTGCAGCTGGTCGATGCGCCGCTGCTGTATCGTGAAGTAGCTGTCGCGCGTCTGGATGATCTGCTGCAGGTTGCGCCGCCCCGCCTCGTACTGGATACTGCCGCCGCGCACGACAAATGCCATTTTCTTTTCCTGCTCGTCGAGCAGAGCCAGGGTGCGCTGCGCACTGGCGATACGCGGCAGCATGCTGGCCAGGTCGGCGCGCGTGCCCTGCTCGGCGCGCGCCACGTCCGCCTCGGCCGCCTGGGCGCGGCTGATGCTCTCGTCGCGCTGCGCCAGGGAGCCGCCGCCGAGTGGAAATTCCCAGCTAACGCCCACCGACCAGCCGCGCTGCTGTATCGTCGATGGCGGCGGCGTGGTCTTGTTATTGAGCAAATGTCTGACATCGAGGTCGATTTTCGGCGCCAGCGTGGCCGCCACGCTGCGCACGCGCAGCTGGGCCGCCGCCGCCCGCTCGCGCGCGGCGCGCAACTGCGCCTGCAGCATGTCGGCGTTTGCCAACGCCTGCGCCGGCAGCGGCGCAAACGTAAAGTCAGCAAACTGCGCCACCGGCTCGAAGGCCAGCGCCTCGAGCTTGATCTGCGCGGCCAGACGGTCCGTCAGCAGGCCGTCGTGTACCAGTTCCGCGTCCAGCTGCGAGCTTTGCGCCAGTTCGCGGTCCACTTCCGACGATTTTCCCAGCTCCGCCTGACGCGCCACCTGTTTCACCAACTGCGTCACGTCGCGCAGGCGTTCCTGCGACTGCAGCAGGCTGCGTTCCAGGCGCTGCATGTCGAAATACGCTTCGGCCAGTTTTTCCGCGCTTTCCGCGCGCGCGCGCTGCACGTCGAAGGCGGCGCCCGCCATTTCGCGGTCGGCCGCATCGAGTTCGGCGCGGTCGGCGCCGCCGTTGTACACATTCCAACGCAGGCTCGCCTCCACTTCGTGCGTGCGCCGTTCCACGTCCAGCGTCCCGTCGAGGTCATTGCTGCGCCCGCGCCTGGCCTGCAGCGCCGCATTCGGGAACAGGCGCGAGCGGGCCTGCTTGTAGCGCGCCTCGGTGGTGGCCAGCGCCGCCTGCGCCGCGATAAGCTGCGGGTCGCGCGGCACGGCGCGGGCCAGCAGGGCCGGCAAGCCGCGCATGGGCGCCGGCTGGACGGACAAGGTTCCTGGTGGCTGCGCCTGCGCTTCCACCACGATGCTGGCGCACGCCAGCATGATCGATACCAATATGACACGCATCAACGCTCCTGCAGGGAAGACTGCAAGCCGCGCAGCACGGGCTTGAACACATATTGCAGCACCGAGCGGCGCCCCGTCAGGATGCCCACGTCGACCGGCATGCCGGGGGTAATCGGCAGCACCTTGCCGTGCGCCGTCAACTGGCTGCGGTCGGTACTCAGCTGCACTTCGAAATACGGTTCGTTACGCTCGTCGGGGATGGCGTCGGCACCCACGCGCACCACTTGCGCCTTCATGCGGCCATAGGTGGTGGCGTCGTAGGCGAGCACGTTTGCCGAGGCGCTCTGCCCCACGTGGATAAAACCGATGTCGGACGGTTTCACGCGCACGGAAATGAGCACTTCCGAGTCGGCCGGCACGATTTCCAGAATAGGTTTCCCAGGCTGCGCCACGCCGCCCACGGTGGCTACCAGCACGCGGTTGACGACGCCGTCGACGGGCGCCATCACGTCGCGCCGGCTCACCTGATCCTGCTGGCCCTTGACGGTACTGGCCAGGGCGCCGGCCTTGGTTTCATATTCGCTGCGCTGCGCGCCCCACTGGCCGCGCATGCGCGCTTCCACTTCGCCAGCCTGCGCCTGCGCCTCGGCCAGGGTGGCCACCAGGCGTGGCACGGAGCTGCGCAGGCTGTCGAGCTCCGTGCGCTGCTGCTGCACGCGCTGCTGCGCGTTCAGGTAATCGCCGCGCGAACCAGCACCCTCTTTGAACAGCCGCTCTTCGATCGACAAACTTTCCAGGGCGATCTTCAAGCCAGTGTCGAGCTGGGCAATGCGGCTGTGCGCCTCGGCCAACTCGCCGCGCCGGCGCGTCACGCCTTCGCGCGCGGCCGCCGTGGCGGACGCAAATTCGCGCTGGCCATCGCGCCACAACTGCGTTTCCTTGGCGATCAGCTCGGGCGCCTCACGCTGCCATTCCGGCGCGAACTGCGGCGTGCCGCCCGTCAGCAAGGCATCGAGGCGTGCCCTGCCCGCCAGCGCGGCCAGGCGGTTCTGCACGCTGGCGCCCAGGTTGGCATCGTATTGCGCCGTATCAAGGCGCAGCAGCAAGTCGCCGCGGCGCACCCGCTGGCCCGGTTTCACCAGCATTTCACGCACGATACCCCCTTCCAGGCTTTGCACTTCCTGCAAATGCGATGGCGGCGTGATGGCGCCGCGCCCATTCACGGACACGTCGAGCTGGGCGAACGTGGCCCAGGCCAGGGTCAGCGACAGCAACACGGCCGTCAGGGCCAGCATGCAAATAATGATGCGGCGCGGCTCGCGTTCCGGATCCGGGTGCGCCTGCGGCAGCGGACGGGCATTCAGCGCGCTCATACTGCAGCGCCCGTCGTGTTGGCAACGGCGGCGGCTGGCTTCGCGGCCTGGTTTTGGCCCGCATTTTGACTTGCATTTTGACCCGCATTTTGACCATTAATCACACGCAAGACTTCATCGCGCGGGCCGTCGGCCACGATGCGCCCCTTGTCGAAGACGATCAGCCGGTCCACCAGCGCCAGCATGGCCATGCGGTGCGTGACGAGGACGATGGTCGTATCTTTTAAGGTACGCAAACGGCCGATCAAACGCTGCTCGGTGGCCGGGTCGAACATGCTGCTCGGTTCATCGAGCAGCAGCATCGGCGGTTTCGCCAGCAAGGCGCGGGCCATGGCCACGGCCTGGCGCTGGCCGCCGGACAGGCGTTCGCCCCGCTCACCCACTTCCGTCGCCACGCCATTCGGCAGCTGGGTGATGATGTCGTCCAGGCAAGCAAGGCGGATGGCGTCAAGCAGGCCGGCATCGTCCGCCTGGCTGCGGCCCAGTTCGATATTTTCGCGCAGGGTGCCGTGGAATAGCGTCACGTCCTGCGGCACATAGCCGATCTGGCGGCGCAGGCTCAAGGGTTCGAGCTGGGTGCTGGCCAGGTCGTCGAACAGCACGCTGCCGCTTTGCGGGCCGTACTGGTTCAGCAACAATCGCAACAAGGTGCTCTTGCCGGAACCGAGCTTGCCGATCACGCCCACCCGTTCGCCGGGACGTATCTGCAGACTCAGTTTATCCAGCAGCGGCGGCGAGTTCGGGTAGGCAAAACCCACGTCGCGGAACTCGATGCGCCCGGACAGTGGCGGCGCCTGCAGGCTGGCCGCATCGTCGTCCGTGGGCGCTTCCATGATCTTGTTCAACGCGTGGTATGACAGCTTGGTCTGCTCCCAGCGCATGATCAGGCCCGCGATCTGGCTCACGGGCGCCAGCGCGCGCCCCGTCAGCATGCTCACGGCGATGATCTGGCCCAGGGTCAGCAGGCGTTCTCCCATCAGCAACGCGCCGACGGCCACCACGGCCACGCCGGACAGGGCCAGCACGGCCGTGTTGATGTAATTGACCCGGCTGACGATTTCACGCGTCTCGACGCTGTTGGCGGCGATGGCCACCGTCAGACTTTCCCATTTGCGGCGGCTCCACGCCTCAGCGCCCAGCGCCTTGATGGTGTCGAGGCCATTCATGGTTTCAAACAGATGCGCCGTGCGCTGCCCGCTTTCCTGCATCGAAGCGGCCACGTGGCGCGCCAGCGCCGCACGCGAGGCGAAGGCGACGAGCAGCAGGATCGGGATGGCGGCCAGGGGTACCAGCACCAGCCAGCCGCCGACAAAAGCGATGACCAGCAGGAACAGCAGCAGGAAGGGCAAATCACCGAGGGTGGTCAGGGTGGTCGAGGCAAAGAATTCGCGCACGGATTCAAAGTCGCGCACGGTATTGGCCAGGGCCCCGCCCGAGGCGGGCCGGCTGGCCGCGCGCAGACGCAAGCACTGGGCGAAGATGTTCGACGACAGCGCCACGTCCATGCGCCGCGATGCCGTTTCCACCAGTTCGCCGCGCAGCAAGCGCATGGCCAATTCAAAACCTGTCAGTCCCACCACGGCGATCGTCAGCACCCACAGGCTGGACGTGGCGTTGTTGGGGATCACGCGGTCGTACACTGCCATCGCATAGAACGGCACCAGCGCGCTGATGACGTTCAAGACCAGCGTGCCCAGCAAGGCCCAGCGAAAGACCCAACGGTTGCGGTTGAAGACGTCCCAGAACCATCGGCCCGCCGCCGGCATGCTGTAGAGCAAGCTGCGCTGGTCGAAAAACATCACGGGCCGCACGGCCACCCAGCGCCCGGCGGGAACTTCCTGCGCCAGCATGGCCGCGTCCAGCCAGGAGGTACCGGCGATGCCCGGCACATGGCATTCATATTTATCATCGGCAATGCTCAGCACCACCAGCGCCTGGCCCTCGCCGTTGACCAGCAAGGCCGGCATTTCCGTGGCGCGGCGCGGCTTATCCATCGGCAGCGGCGTGCCGGCCAGGTTGGCATGGCTGAGCGCCTGGTCGAGAAAATCAGCGGCGGCCGGGTCGCCATGCGCTGCCACGCTGGCGCGCAAGCGCTCGGCTTGCACGCCGGTGTCAAGAAAGCGGGCCAGGAAGACGATGGCGTCGGCAAGCGTCTCGGCGCAGGCGGTGGATGGGGAAGCGTCGACGGCGGCGTGCGCGGCAGAAGGTAGCGTCATGATGAGCTCAAATCCGATCTCAGGCAGTTGCAATGAACAGTGAGGAACTATTGTCAAGGTCGCGCAGTAGTGGCTTGCAGAAACATTGTGCCATAGTAATAACAGCTATTCAGAATGATGTTGTGAAAAAATAAAACTGCGGTGCGTCGTGACCGACGCACCGCAGCAGAAACTACCAAGTCAATACCGCTGCTGCCGATTTATGCCGCGCCAGCCCTGCGGCGGCGCGCCATGAAGCCCAGCAAGCCCAGGCCTGCGACCAGCATGGCCCACGTTTGCGCTTCCGGCACCGGCGACACGCTGAGCAGGGTTTGCGAGGCAGGATTGACGCTGCTCAGGCTAGTGTAGTTGTACAGGTTCTGGATGGCGCCATTGCCCTTAGCCACGCCCAGCATGCTGTTCGCCTGGCTGACGACGGCATTATTCAGGTTCTTGAAGCGCAGGTCGCCCGTCAGCAAGTTCGTGTTGTCGTTATTCAATTCCCACAAGGCCAGCTGGAAGGCGGCGGCGCTGTTGGCGCTGGTGGACACATTCGCAATGGACGAGGCGTAATAGCCCTCGTACAGGCGCTTGACGGAATCGCTGGCGGTAAAGGCGCTGCTGCTGTAACTATTCGCGCTGTTGCTCACGGCCACATGGGGATCGAGGCAAAAAGCCAGGAAGGTGTTGCTGTCGTACTTGACTTCCCACAAAGTAGGCGAGATGGCGTTGCCGGAGCCAAAAGCACCGCCGCTGGCGGTAAACAGGCTGACGCTGTGCGAGTCGATGACTTGCAGGTTGGACGCTGCCAGGGCGCTGCCGCTGGCGAGGGCGAAGACAGCCGCTGCGATGCTGCCGCGGACGATCAGGTGCATGGATTTTTTCATTGCGTATTCTCTTTAAAGTGATTGGAGAGCGCCGGCGCCGCCTGCGGACAGGGGCGCCGGAACATATCAGCCAGGCGGGTATGGCCTGGTAAAACAGGACATCAGGCAGCCATTTCCTGGGGCTGTGCATTGGCATGTGCCATGGCGCGGCGCAAGACTTCGGCCATTTCGCACTGGGCCTGGGCTTCGGCAGCGGGAGCCACCGGGGCTGCAGCCACCGTGGCGACGGTCGCATCCTGGCCCAGCGCCGTGTCGAGTGCATGGTCGTCGCGCAGCAGGTCGGCCATGCTCGGCAAGGTGATGCCGGCCTTGGCCGCATCCTTGGCGTCGACGTTGAAATACACGTCCGTCATGTCTACCGTCTTGCCATCGGCCAGGGTGGCGCTGCTGCGCTCCAGGTGCAGGTTGTCGTTGGCGTCGAGGAAAGGCAGTTCCGTGTAGGAAACCGTCAGGCTGGCCACGCCCGCGTCATGCAGCGACATCAGCTCGCCATCGTCCGTGACGCCATTGCTGTTGGCGTCGCGCCAGATGCGCAATTCGGCAAACTTGTCATCGTGCAAGTCGACCACGCCGTCACCGTTCGAGTCATAGCTGGACAGCTTGGCAAAGCCCGTGCCCTTCTCGCTGCCGCCGAACAATTCGGAGATATTGTCGATCTTGCCATTGCCATTGCTGTCGATGGCCAGCAAGCCGTCATGTGCCGAGACCCAGCCCGACTGGATGGCGCTGCCCGTGCCCAGCAAGTCGAAACTGCCGTGGAAATCGGCGCGGGCGATCGTGTGCACGCCGTCACCGTTCAGGTCGATGACGATAGGCGTGATGGCGGCATCCCAGCGCATGTCGTTCTGGCCCGAAGCCAGCTTCAGGATGTCCGTGTAGATCACGTTGGCATAGGAACCATTGCTGTTGACGTCCGAATCGATGTTGTCGTTGCTGCCCACGTTCTTGGCGCCCCACTTCCAGCTGTTCATGGCATAACCAGCATGCATCACGTTGCTCTTGTCGAACTTCAGCGAATAGCTGCCCGGATCGAGGTTGCTGAACAGATAGTTGCCACTGGCATTCGTGTACGTGGTGGCCAGCAAGGCACCGCTGCCGGAATACAACTGCACTTTGATGTTGGCGATGCCGGCCTCGTTGGCATCCTGTATGCCGTCATGGTCGGCGTCGCGCCATACCTTGTCGCCCAGGCTGGCTTTGCGATAGATGCCCGCATCCCAGCTCATGTCGTTCTGGCCGGCAGCCAGGTTGATCAAGCCGGAACGCCCCGTGCTCGTATCGACGTCGGAATCGGCCGTGTCGCTGCCCACATTTGCCTTGGTGTAGTAGAAACCCGATGGACGGACGACTTCCACCTTGTAGCCGCCGGCGACCAGCTTGTCGAACAGATAATTGCCACTGGCATTCGTCGTTGTCGTGGCGATGATTTGGTTGCTGGCATTGAGCAGATTGACTTTCACGCCCGCCACGCCCAGTTCGCCCGCATCTTGCACGCCGTTGTAGTTATTGTCTTCCCACACGCGGTCGCCGATGCTGCCGGTGACAGGCGCGCATTTGACCAGGCCGGCATCCCATTCCAGCTGGCCATCGCCCGATTTCAGCCCGATCCAGGTAGTAGTGAGGCCGGTGGCCGGATTGACATCCGAATCGGTGGCATAGCCGCCCACGTCCGCCTTGGTGAAGGTATAGCCGGCCGGTGGCTCAAAACCCAGGAAGTAGCGGCCAGGCACCAAGTTGCTGAACAGGTAGTTGCCGCTGGCATCCGTGGTGGCGCTGGCGACCACGACACCCGATTCGTTGAACAGGTTGACTTTCACGCCACCGACACCCGCTTCGCCCGCATCCTGCGTGCCGTTGCCGTTGGCGTCAAACCACACGCGGTCGCCAATGGCAGCCGTTTTGTACAAGCCCGCATCCAGGTCCTTGTAGTTTTGGCCGGCGGCAACCGTCACCAGGCCGCTCTGGCCTGCGGCATTGATGTCGCTGTCGAGCGCATCATTGCCGCCCGCATCCTTGACCGTGGTCAGATAGCCTGGCGGCGCGACGACGGCGACGGAATACGTGCCGGCATCGACGCTGAAATTATAATAGCCGGTGGCATCCGTGACGGTCGAGCCGATCACGCTGCCGGCTGCATTTTTCAGCTGCACCGTGACGCCGCCGATACCGGCCTCGCCCGTATCCTGCACGCCGTTCAAGTTGGCATCATGCCAGACGCGGTCGCCCAAGGAGGCCGGCAGGGCCACGATGCCCGCATCCAGGCTATGGTTGCTGTCGCCGGAAGCAAGCAGTACTTGCGCCGTCTTGCCATCGATGGCGCTGGCATCGGAATCGCGCTGGTCGTCGCCGCCCTGGTCCTGGCCCGTGAAGGCATAACCGGCAGGCAGGCTGGTCTTGTCAAACTGCACGCTGTAGGCGCCCGGCTTCAGATTCGTGAACAAATAGTTGCCATTCGCATCCGTGACGAGCGGGCTGCCGACGACATTGCCCGACGCATCGAGCAAAGTCACTTTCACGCCGGCCACGCCTGCTTCGCCCGCATCTTGCAAGCCGTTCTTGTTGGCATCGAACCATACGCGATCACCCAGTTCGGCGGCGCGGTACAGGCCAGCATCCAGGCTCAAGTTGGTCTGGCCCGGCGCCAGGGTGACAGGCGCCATGTTGCCGGCCGCATCGATATTGCTGTCCTTGGCCGTGTCGCCGCCCTGGTTGGCAGCTGTTGCCGTGTAGCCATTCGGCGTGACAACGGTGACGGAATACGTGCCTGGATTGACGTCGAAATGGTAGCCGCCGTTGGCGTCGGTGGTGGTCGATGCCACTACCGCACCCGCGCCATCTTTCAATTGCACCACGACATTGGCAATGCCCGCTTCGCCCGCATCCTGCACGCCATTGGCGTTCTTGTCTTCCCAGACGAAATCGCCCAGGTGGGCCATCGGCACCTTGAAAGTCAAGTAATGGGGCGCCAGGCTCAGGTCTTGCGCATTGCAGCCTTCCGTGCCGCCATCGTCGCGCACCTTGAAGCCCAGATCGAAGTCGCCGGCAACCGTCTGGCTTGGCACGAAGACCAGGTGGCCCGCGCGGATATCATCGATGGAGATCTCCGTGCCCACCGCGACGGCCACGCCATTGAGCAAGACTTGCCCGGCCGTGGTGGTATTGGTGATGACGACGGACTTGAAGCCGTTGTTCTCGACGTCGTCGTGGAAGCCGAAATCGCTTTCGCTCAGCACGACGCTGGCGCCGTCGACCAGGGTGAAGGTCTTGTCAGCGGCATCCGGGGCGTCATTGACGGGATCGATGATGACTTGCAGGCTCAGCTGGACGATATCGCCATTGCCCTTGTCGATCGTTACCTGGATGGTCGAGAAGCTGCCATTGTAGTTGGCAGCCCAATCGCCGGGACGTACGTACACGGTGTCCGCGTCGAGCATGCCGAACAAGGGGGTGTTGCTGGTCGATTCAGTATCGTCAGGCAACAAAACCGTGAAATTCTTGATGTTCAGTTCGCCTTGCACCGAATAGCCGGCTTGCACCAGCAAATCGCGGATGTCGAAATTCTTGTTAATGTCTTCACAAACGTGAACCGTCGTCGACAGATTGTAAGTAGTCATGCGGCCTCCTGGCGATACGCATCAGTGGCGGCAGGAGTGGAAACGTGGGGGGCCAGGGCGCAAACAGCCTGACCGCGCAAAGCGGCAAATGTATACATGGGTGGGCTTCCAAGAAAGAGACTTGTTTAAAAAATGAAGCCGGCAGCATCTTGTATACGATTTCAAGGGACACAGGAGCCAAACGACGCAACCACACAGCAGGGGTGCGATTGTCTTTCTGATATGTAAGTTAGCGCAATTATATCGTCGATATTTGCAAAAGCAAATTGTTTTCCACTAATAATAATGAGATCAGTGTAATTTTGATGTTTTTTTGATACCTTCACTATTCGACGAAAATTGTATGCCCCTACTCTGGCATGGCCACAATCGCCTACAATCTCGGGATGAATCAAGTTACCCTCGTCCTGCCCTTCGCCTTGCCCACTGCAGAACTGGCTGCCGACCTGCTCAAGGTCTTGCAGGCGCCCGCCCTGGCGGCCCTGTTGTCGCGCACTTCCAATTGCAATTTGGAAACTTTTGACAATACCAACCGCCTGCTGCCGCACGAAGCGTGGCTGGCGCACGCGCTCGGCCTGGCGTTCGCGCCCAACGGCGAGGCGACGCAGGCGGCCTTTGCGGCCCAGGCCATGCGCGGCTACGGCTTGACGCCGGAACCGGGCGCGCGCTATTTCCTGCTGCATCCGGCCCACCTGGCCATCGCCCGCAGCCATATCAGCCTGGAAGACTTGCGCCAGCTCAAGTTAAGCGAGGCCGATGGCCGCGCCCTGTTTGACATTGCGGCCCCCTATTTCGACGAGATCGGCCAGCCCCTGGCGTATGGCGACGCAGGCACCTGGTTCATGCGCGCCGACGCCTGGAGCGACTTGCAGTGCGCCACGCCGGACGGCGCCACCACGCAAGACCTGTCCGTCTGGATGCCGGAAGGCGAGCACGCGCGCGCCGCGCGCCGCCTGCAGAACGAAGTGCAGATGCTGTGGCATGAACATCCCGTCAACGCGGCGCGCGAAGAACGGGGCTTGAAAGCCATCAACTCCTTCTGGATCTGGGGCGGGAGCCTGGCCACGGCGGAATCTGCACCGGCACCTGCGCGCTGCGCCGCCAGCCTGCATACAAAAGACGCGCCCGGCTGGCTGGCGGCGCTGGCGGAACCATCACGGCGCCATGCCAGTCCAAGCAGTGTGCTGGCAGACCAATCCGACGCGATCGTCGTACTGGGCGGCCTGGTCGAAGCGGCGCAGGCCCAGGAATGGGGCATGTGGCTGCAACAGTTGCAGGCACTGGAAGCAGACTGGTTCGTGCCCCTGCTGGCGGCCGTGAAAGATGGCCGCCTGGGCCAGTTGCGCCTGGTACTGAGCCACCGCGACGCCTGGCTAGCTTGCAGCACCAGCAAGCATGCGCAGCGCAAATTCTGGCGCGCAATTACCCTGAACAAGTTGAAAGCATCATGACCCGTACCCGCATCGCCACCCGTCCCTGCCCTTACCGCGAATCCGAACTGCTGCGCCAGGGCGGCATCCACCCCGTGCTGGCCCGGCTGTACGCCTCGCGCGGCCTGTCCGATGCGAAGGAACTGTCGAGCGAACTGGCGGCCCTGATGCCGCCGTCCGGCTTGCTGCACATCGGCGCGGCCGGCGTCTTCCTGGCCGACGCGATTGCCGCCAAGAAACGCATGGTCATCGTGGCCGACTACGATTGCGATGGCGCTACCGCCTGCGCCGTCGCCATTCGCGGCTTGCGCGCCATGGGCGCCGACGTCGATTTCATCGTGCCCAACCGTTTTGAGTACGGCTACGGCCTGACGCCGGAAATCGTCGAACTGACGGCCCGCGAAAAGTCGCCCGACATCATCATCACCGTCGACAACGGTATCGCCAGCATTGACGGCGTGGCCGAGGCGAACCGGCGCGGCATCCAGGTGGTCGTCACCGATCACCATTTGCCGGCCGACACCCTGCCCGACGCGGCTGTCATCGTCAATCCGAACCAGCCCGCCTGCGGTTTTCCCAGCAAACACCTGGCCGGCGTGGGCGTGGTGTTTTACGTCTTGCTGGCCTTGCGCGCGGAGCTGCGCCGACGCGGCATATTCGATGCGCAAACGCAGCCCAAGCTCGACAACCTGCTCGACCTGGTGGCGCTGGGCACGGTGGCTGACGTGGTGCGCCTCGATACGAACAACCGCATCCTCGTCGCGCAAGGTTTGAAACGCATGCGCAAAGGCAATATGCACGCAGGCGTGGCCGCCCTGTTCCGCGTGGCGGGCCGCGAAGCGCGTAGCGCCACGCCGTTCGACCTGGGTTTTGCCCTGGGACCGCGCCTGAATGCGGCCGGCCGCCTGCAAGACATGTCGCTGGGCATCGAATGCCTGATCACGGACGACGAAGGCCGCGCCTGGGCGCTGGCGCAGCAATTGAACGACATTAATCTGAAGCGCCGTGAAATCGAAGCGGAAATGCAGGATACGGCCCTGCTGCACCTCGATGATTTCGAGCCGGCCAACAGCAGCACCATCAGCGTCTTCGATGCATCCTGGCACCAGGGCGTGATCGGCATCGTCGCCTCGCGCCTGAAAGAAAAATTTTACCGCCCGACCATCACGTTCGCGCCGGGCGCTGATGGCTGGATCAAGGGTTCGGGCCGCTCAATTCCCGGCTTCCACTTGCGCGACGCGCTCGACCTCGTATCGAAACGGGCGCCCAGCCTGATCGACAAGTTCGGCGGCCACGCCATGGCGGCGGGTTTGACCATCCGCGCAGACGCCTTCGACGCGTTTTCCAAGGCCTTCGAAGCCGTGGGCCAGGCCTGGCTCAGCCAGCAGCAATTGGAACGGGTCGTGGAAACGGACGGCCCGCTGGAAGACGCCTACTACACGACAGCCTTCATCGAGCTGATGGATGGCCAGGTGTGGGGCCAGGGCTTCTCCCCACCCGTCTTCTGCGACGAGTTCCGCGTCGTCAGCCAGCGCATCCTGAAAGAGCGCCATCTGAAGCTGCTGCTGGAAAAGAACGGCGTGCGCTTCGACGCCATCTGGTTCGGCCACACGGACGCCTTGGGCGAACGCACGCGCGTGGCCTTCCGCCTCGATGCGAATGAATACAATGGCACAACCAAGGTGCAACTCATGGTAGAGCACGCCGAGCCTGCGTAGTGTCACCTGACACAAGCTACTACGCGTCGGTATAGGCGGCCTGCGATGCTCACCGTACTAAAGTACGGCTGCGCTTCTCGACCACCTCTTCCTTCCGCTCGCTACGGTACTGTCAGGTGTTGCGACGTTTGTGGTTTTATTGCTGTGTCTCATGCTTACGTGGAACAATATCGCATCAAACCACAGCGGCAGCTGGAACCACCCTACACACCATTTAAAAACAGCACCATGTTGACCGGCCTGAACCACCTCACCCTGTCCGTGCGCGACCTGGCGCGCAGCATCGTCTTTTACCGCGACACTTTGGGCCTGCGCCTGCATGCGCGCAGGGACAGGGGCGCGTATCTGTCGGCCGGGGATTTGTGGCTGTGCCTGTCGCTGGATACCGGGGCGACCAACGGCACGGGCGGCACCTACACGCACTATGCCTTTTCCATCTCGCAGGAAGACTTCTCCGCCTTTGCCGCCCGCCTGCGCGCCGCCGGCGTGGTGGAATGGCAGCAAAACCTCAGCGCCGGTGATTCCCTGTATTTTCTCGATCCGGACGGCCACCAACTGGAAGCCCATGCGGGTGGCCTGGCGCAACGGCTGGCGGCATGCCGGACGGTGCCCTATGCCGACATGCAATTCTTTGACTAAGGGGCGTGGGCACACACATTGGGAAGAGGATAGCAATATCTCCAAAAAAGGAGTAATATTAGTCCATAAAAGGAGATTATTATGAATCTTGCCTATGCCTACCCCAAGAGCCGCTTCGAGCCGGCGGTACTTGTCGACCTGAACGCCAAAGCCGAGCGCGAGCGATTGTCGCAGGCGGCACTGAAGGGGTTTTTCAAGCTGGCCTCCGCCTGGAAGTTGCGCGACGACGATGCGCGCGAATTGCTGGGCGGCCTGTCCAGCAGCGCCTACTACGAGTGGAAAAAACACCCGGACCGCGTGCTGGAAGTGGACCGCATCACACGCATTTCCTATTTGCTGGGCATCTACAAGGCCTTGCACATTTTGTACGGCGACAAACTGGCCGACGAATGGGTGAGCTTGCCCAACAAAAATCCCGTGTTTGGCGGACGCACGCCTCTGTCGCAGATGCTGGCCGGCGGCTTGCTGGCCATGCAGACGGTGCGCAAGCTGCTCGATGCACGCCGCGGAGGGCTGTAATCTTGCCTGCCATCGCCAATGACCACCTGCCGCCGCTGGCCGCCTTGCGCCAGATCGACACTTGCCGCCTGATTCCCTCGCGCTTCGCCGACATGGAAGACTCCGTGCTGGCGCCCCTGGCCGAAGATGACGAGCACCTGCGCGAGCTGTTTGAACTAGATAACGCGACGAATGCGCGCCTGGTGGCCGAGTATGGCGGCGCGCCAGGCATTGGCGTGGACGAGCTGGTTTTTGGCGTGCCGCACTTTCGCATCATCAACGCCGCCTACACTTACGCCCGGCCGGAAGGTGCGCGCTTCAACGATGGCGAACGGGGTGCCTGGTATTGCGCCTTCGACATGAAAACGGCGCTGGCCGAGATCATTTTCCACAAGACCGTGGAATACCAGGAAATCGACTATTTCGACGACAGCGTCAGCTACCAATCGCTGCTGGCCGATTTTTCCGCCAGCTTCCACGACCTGCGCGGCCAGGAACGCTACCAGGCTTGCCTCGATCCGGCCAGCTACATCGCCTCGCAAGACCTGGCCGCCATCCTGCTCGAAGCCGGTTCCATGGGCGTCATCTTCCCCAGCGTCCGGCACGCCAGCGGCACCAACCTGGCCTGCTTCCGCCCTGCCCTGGTGGGCAATGTTCGCAAAGGCGCCGCCTATCGGTTAACATGGCGGGGTACGCCGACGCCGCACGTGGAAGCCTTGCCAGGCAAATAAAGCGCGCGCAACGGCACCCGACTCACCGCAACTTGATATTTCGCATGCAAACCAATCCTGAAAAAGACACCGAACTACGCCTCAAAGTGAACAGCGAAACGGCCCGCCTGGCCTGGAGCGAACTGGAAAAGCACTTCGCCCAGGGCAATGTCGTCTGGGTCGCCAATGAACTCGATCTGGTCGAAGTGGCCGTGCGCATCTCGCACGACGACAAAACCACCATCACGCAATGGATGGCCGATGGCAAAGTGGCCAAGGTGTCGGACCAGCAGGCGCTGGACTGGCAAGCCGCCGACGCGGCCCTGTGGGCTGTCGTCGTCAGCCCGTTCATCCTGGTGCAGCAGGACAAACCCACCAAACACTGATGCCTACAGGCTGCGCTCGAAGCAAGGAAAATGTGCAGCCAAGTAAATTTGGCACTTAATTTAGCTATCCGATGCTATCATCGGTCTGCCTACTTATGGAGGGCAGTATGAACTTTCTGAACATTCAACCAATTAGCTACTTGAAGACGAACACCAGCGACGTGGTCAAACAGGTGCTGGAAACGCATGACCCAGTCGCCATCACTGTAAACGGCAGAGTTCAGGCAGTTGTTCAAGACGCTGTTAGCTATCAAAAGACTCAAGATCAACTTGCCATGCTCCGTATCCTTGCTCATGGCCGTAAGCAGATTGAGCAAGGCAAAGTAATTGATCATGATGACGTTGTTGCTCTTCTGGAAGCTGAAGACGACGAAAACTGATTCAGCACATGAAAATCATTTGGACTCAATACGCGCTAAACGATTTGCAAGACATTCGCTCCTATCTGAAGCAGAACGAATCCCTTACTTTTGCCAAGAAGGTGACTCAGGAGATTGTGGCTGAAGTCAATTCCCTCAAAGACTGGAACAATAAAGGCGCCTTTGTGCCTGAACTTGAAGACCTTCATTTGACCACCCACCGTCAACTGTTGGCCGGTCAGAATCGCATCATTATCGAGCACGGACATAACGATATCATTTATGTTCATATGATTGCCCATACCAGCCGTGACCTGGAAGCACTGATTCGCCGTCGCTTGCTCCATTCGTAATTATTGGCAAGACGTTCTCTGGGCACGTTTTGCATTTTTACCCAATGCATTGCCCCCGCTAGATTGCGCAATGCAGAGGATTTGACAATGCGCAGCAAGCGCATTGTCAGCTCGCGTCAGTGCCCGCCACCCAGGTAAGCCGCTATCACCTTCGGATCGTTCTTTAAACTCTCGGCCGGGCCGTGCACGGAAATACTGCCGTTTTCCAGCACGTAACCGTAATCGGCCACGTTCAGGGCGGCGGCGGCGAATTGCTCCACCAGCAGCATAGTCACGCCTTCGGCCTTCAGGCGCGTGATGATGCGGAAGACTTCCTCCACCAGAATGGGCGCCAGGCCCATCGACGGCTCGTCCAGCAGGATCACTTCCGGGTTCAGCATCACGGCGCGGGCCATGGCCAGCATTTGCTGCTCGCCGCCCGAGAGCGTGCCGGCCAGCTGGTCGCGCCGCTCCTTCAGGCGGGGAAACAGCTCCAGGGCCTTGTCCAGGTCGCCCTTGATATCGCCTTTCGGACGCGCCCGCGTAAAGCGGGGAAAAGCGCCCAGCAGCAGGTTGTCCGTCACCGACATCGAGGCGAACACGCGCCGTCCTTCCGGCGAATGGGCCAGGCCGGCGCGCGCGATGCGGTGCGAGTCGAGCCCCGTGACATCCTTGCCGCCCAGGGTGACGGTGCCCGATTTCGGTTTCAGCATGCCGGAAATGGCGCGCATGGTGGTGGTCTTGCCGGCGCCGTTCGAGCCGATCAGGGTCACCAGCTTGCCCTTCGGGACATCGAGCGAAATGCCGTGCAAGACTTCGACTTTGCCGTAGGCGGCGTGCAGATTATGAATGGTCAGCATGGTCTTCCTCTCAGTGCGCCGCTGGCGCCAGGGTGTCGGCGCTGCCGCCCAGGTAGGCTTCGATCACTTTCGGATCGCTCTGGACAAGCGCGGGTGCGCCTTCGGCGATCTTCTGACCGAAGTCCAGCACCGTCACCACGTCCGACAGTGCCATCACCACATCCATGTGGTGCTCGATCAGGATGATGGTGATGCCGTGCTCGCGGATCTTGCGGATGATGGCCATCAACTCCTTGATGTCGGGCGCCGTCAGGCCCGCCGCCGGTTCATCGAGCAGCAGCAGGCGGGGATTGAGGCCCAGCGCGCGACCGATTTCCAGCAGCCGCTGCTTGCCATACGGCAGATTGCGCGCCTCTTCGTTTGCCAGGTCGGCCAGGCCCACGAACTCGAGGATGCTGGCAGCCCGCTCGCGCGCCGCCTTCTCTTCGCGCTTGTAGCGCGGCGTGTGCAGCATCACGTCCAGCACATTCGATTTGAAGGTGTTGTGCAAACCCACCAGCACGTTTTCCGTGGCCGTCATCTCGCCGAACAGCTGCACGTTCTGGAAGGTGCGCGCCACGCCGCCCAGGGCGATTTCGGACGGCGTGCGGCCGGAGATCACCGCGCCGGCAAATTCCACCTTGCCCGCCGTCGGCTTGTAGATCCCCGTCAGCACATTCATCATCGTGCTCTTGCCCGAGCCGTTCGGCCCGATCAAGCCGTGCACCGAGCCTTGCGTGACGCTCAGGTCTACCTGGTTCAAGGCTTTCAAGCCGCCGAACTGCATCAGCGCCTGGTCCACGCGCAGCAGCATTTCGCCACGCTGGCCGCCCTGAGCGTGCTCGAACGGCGCCACGCCATGCGAGGCGACGGCCTGCACATGGCGCCGTCCCTTGCCGATAAAGCTCATCAGGAAGCCGACGATGCCGTCCTGCAGGTAATACACGACAAATAAAGTCATCAGGCCGAAGATGGTCAGGCGCCAGTCGACCATGTTTTCCAGTTTGTAGGAAAATGCAGCCAGGCCGATGGTGGCGACCAGGGGCACGAGCACGCCGCGCACGGTGGAACGCTTCTTGGCCAGCATGAAGGCGGAGCCGATCACGCCCAGCACGGCGGCGCTGACGGCGATCTTGCGGAACAACTCGATGTCGGCCAGCAAACTGGGCAGCATGACGACGATCAGCGCGCCGATCAAGGCACCCGAACGCGTCTTGCGTCCGCCCATGATGACGGCCAGCAGGAACAAAATCGTCAGCTCGAAGTTGTAGGTATTGGGCGAGATATACTCTTCCGAATACGCGTACAGGCTGCCGGCCAGGCCCGCAAAACCGGCGCTGATGACAAACGCATACACTTTATAGCGGTACACGGACACGCCCATGCAATCCGAGGCGATCGGGCTGTCGCGCAAGGCTTCAAACGCCCGCCCCAGGTTCGACTTTAAAATGCGATGCACCACCACCAGCGAGACCACCATCAGCGCGGCGACCATGTAGTAGTACTCCACTTCGCTCAATTTGTGGCCGAACAGGACGGGCTTGTGAATCTTGATGCCCATCGGGCCTTCCGTCAGGAAGCTCATTTCATTGATCAGGATTTGCACGATGGTGCCGAAAGCCAGGGTCACCATAGCCAGGTAGGGCCCCGTCACGCGCAGGGCCGGCAAGGCCAGGATGGCGCCAAACACCGCCGCACCCACGATACTGGCGGGGATGGCCAGCCAGAACGACAAGCCCAGCTTGAACACCAGCACGCCCGTGACGTACGAGCCGATGCCGAACAGGCCCGCGTGGCCCAGCGACACCTGCCCCGTGTAGCCGACGACGATATCGAGGCCGAACAGCAGGATGGCGTAAATCAGAATGGTCTCGGCCAGGTGGATGTAGTAGGGGTTCGGAATGACGATGGGGAACAGCGCGAGCGCGGCCAGGCCCGCCGCGCTCAGCGCCAGCATGGTGATTTTCTTGTTCATGTGATCCTCAGACTTTCTTGATCGCGGCTTTGCCGAACAGGCCGGACGGCTTGATGGCCAGCACCAGCAGCAGCAACAGCAGGCCAGGCACTTCCTTGTAGCCGGTGGAAATGTAATAGCCGGTGGTCGTCTCGGCGATGCCCAGTATCAGCCCGCCGACGATGGCGCCCACTCCCGACGTCAGGCCGCCGATGATGGCCACGGCAAACGCTTTCAAGCCCAGCGAGGCGCCCATGGTGGCCCCCGTCAAGGTCAACGGCGCCACCAGCACGCCCGCAAAGGCGGCCGTGGCCGACGACAGCGCGTAGGAAAAGGTGATGACCATGCCCGTGTTGATGCCCATCAGACCGGCCGCGTCGCGGTCGTTGGCTGTTGCCACCACTGCCTTGCCGTAGATCGATTTGCGGTTGAACACTTCGACGGCCAGCATGATGGCCAGCGCGCCGACGATGACGGCTACCTGCATCTGCTGCACATTGGCGCCAAACACCTGGAACGGCGCGGCCGACAGCGGCGACGGGAACATCAGGTCATCCTTGCCCCAGATATTTTCCGCCACGTTCTTGAAAATGATGGCCAGCGCGATGGTCGACATGATCCAGCCGAATTCGGACTTGATCTTGATGGCGGGCCGCACGCCTATCCATTCGACGAACACGCCCTGCAAGGCGCCGAAGGCGATGACGATGGGGACCATCAGCAAATAGCTCATGTACGGGCCGCCATGGATGGTGCCAACCAGGGAGAGGCCCACGAGCGCGCCCAGCATCAGGGATTCGCCCTGGCCGAAATTGAGGGTGCCGGAAGTGGCAAAGGTCAGCTGGTAGCCGAAGGCGATGACGGCGTAAATCATGCCCAGCGCTACGCCGCTGAAGACAAGCTGCAGGAAGATTTCCATGGTATTCCCCGGAAGACGAACGATGAAAAAATGGCCAGTCCTGATTCCTCAAGGCTGGCCATTTCGCGGCTAGTTGAAATTAGCCGGACTTATTTGGCAAGGACGACTTTGCCGTCCTTGACTTCGCCAAACACGGTCAGCTCGGCCGTGATCGCTTCATGGTTGGTCTTGCTGAACGGTTTGTTGTAGGTGGTGACGGCACCCTCCACTTTTTCATTCAGGCTTTCCAGCGCAGCGCGCACTTTCGGCCCGTCCGTACCGCCGGCCTGCTTGAAAGCGGCGGCCAGCAGGTAGATGGAATCGTAACCTTGCGCGGCCGAGACGGCCGATGGCATGCGGCCGCCCGATGGCTTGTAGGCGGCCACATAGGCGTCGATGAAGGCCTTGCGTTTCGGCGTGCTGGCATCCTGGATGAAGGTTTGCGGCATGCGCGTGCCATTGCCGTTCTTGCCCGCGTTGTCGATGAAGTTACCCATGGCCAGGGTCCAGCTGCCGATCAGCGGCACTTTCCAGCCCAGTTTTTCCATGCCGTTGGCGATCTGCGCCAGTTCCGGGCCGATGCCGTAGGTCAGCACCACTTCCGCACCCGCCTGCTTGGCTTTCAACAACTGGGCCGTCATGTCGACGTCCTTGATGTTGTATTTTTCAACGACAACGGGCTTGATGCCCTTCTTGTCCAGCGCCTTTTCCAGGTCTTCGCGGCCCAGCTGGCCATAGTTGGTGGAGTCGGCCAGGATCGCCACTTTCTTGAACTTGCGGTTCTCGATCGCCTCATGCACGATCATGCCGGACTGGATGGTGTCATTGGCGGCATTGCGGAAGATGTAGTTTTCCGGCTGGTCGGCGAATTGCTTGGTGACGATGGAGCCCGTCGCCACATTGTTCATGACGGGAATTTTCGCTTCCTGGTAAAAGCGCTGGGAAGCCAGGGCGACGCCCGTGTTGATGTAGCCGACGGTGGCGGCGACCTTTTCCTTATTGATGAGTTCTTGGGCGATCTGCACGCCGCGTTCGTTCTTCGCTTCGTCATCGCGCTCGATCAGCAGCAAGGAACGGCCCAGTACACCACCCTTGGCATTGATTTCTGCGACGGCCAGCTTGACGCCATCGCGCATCGACACGCCCATCGGCGCGGAACCGCCCGTGAACGGACCGGACACGCCGATCTTGATGGGGTCGGCTGCGACTGCCGCCTGCGAGAAACCCAAAACCAAACTTGCCACGAGCAATTTCTGTTTCAAATTCATTGTCATCTCCTCTGATACAACGTTTTTAATGCCACTTATTTTTATAGTCGTACGCTGGATAACCGCCCCATCGATAAATCATTGTAGGTGAGTAAACATGCACCAGCAACAACTACATATGACGCGTCGCAACATGCGGAAAAGACGCAGTTGCTGGCCAGATGTCAGTCTTTTGTAAGGAAAATATGACGCAAATTGGTGCAGCTGTGCCATCGGACAACAATCCGTGGCAAAACACGACAGGCAAGCAGGCGAGCTCGGCGATTCACCAAGCCGCTGATCTGGCGCAATACCGCCACTGCTCAGCATGCTAAGGTCGGCCATGCCAGCGCGTGCGCGCCGGTCCAATCAGCCACTGCTACCGCATGGAGGCCATATGCAGCGCCCGTCGAATTCGTCCCTTTTTCCCTTGCTACTTGGCGCCATCGCCAGCCTGCTGCTGGGCGGTTGCGCTACCGACCTGGCGCCCGTGCGCACCTTCGCCGAACAGACGCAAAAAATGTCGGTCCACTTCGAACCCATGCTGGCGGGCGGCGTCCACAGCTGCATGGACAAGGCCATGCGCAAGCGTCTGATCCTGGCAGAACGTTTCGATGCGCAAGCCAGTGAACAGGCGGCGCGCGCCGATTGCGCCGCCATCGCGCAGGCCAGCGCATCGGTCGCCAGCCTGAACAACGTCCTGCTGCGCTATGCGCACACCCTGGCGGCGCTGGCCGATGCCAAGCTGCCTGACTACCAGGAAGAGCTTGGCGGACTCGGCGATGCGCTGGGCGGCCTGGCACAGCCGGGCGCCGGCGCGCCACTGCTCGATGCCGACAAGCTGGCCAAGGTCGTCAAATTGAGCGAACACCTGAGCCGCCTGGCCACGCAGCGCCTGCAGAAATCGGCCTTGCGCGAGTTGCTCGACGAGCAGGAAGCTGTCGATATTGTCAGCAATGCGCTCAAGGAATATGCCCAGCGCAGCTACCGTACCGGCTTGCAGGATGAATTGCGCGACCTGGACCTGCTGCGCGGCGCCGTCGACAAGGCCGTGCCGCGCGAACCGCTGGCCGCCAACTACATCCGCACGCGTCTGCACCTGGAAGGCCGGCAATTGCAGGAAAGGGAAAAGATCGTCGCCGCGTACGTCGCCGCCGTCGATGCGCTGCAAGCCAGTGTGGCCGCGCTGCGGGCCAATCTCGACCGCCTGCAGGCGCCCGAACTGCAGCGGCAGCTGGCGCAGTTTGCACGCGACGTCGCCACGCTGCAGCGGCAAGCGGCGTTCTATGCCCCGGCCCGCTGGTAAATGACAGGCCCACCGGAGAATCCCATGGCCCCACTGACCGAACTGACGAAAGATCAAAGCTACGCCATCGCCGACAGCCTGGCGCAAGCGTCAAACCTGGTGCTGGAATTGCGCATCCGCGAACGCGAGGCGCTGGCGCCGGACGAGCGCGCGCTGCTGGAACAATATGAAAACCACCTGGACCAGATGGTAGCCCTGTTTCGCGCGTATGGCATTCACCTGACCGCCGAAGGCGCCGAGCAGGCGTGCGGCGATATCGAGGGCGCCATCGCCAAGGGCAAGCTGCAGCTCAAGCGCATCACCGACATCAAGGCCGCCATAGCCGCAGCGGCCAGGCTGGTCGACCTGGGCGCAGCCATCTTGTCGCGCGACCCGTTCGCCATCGGCGAGGCGGCGGCCGGCTTGCGGGCCAAGCCGAAAACAGCAGACAAAGCTTAACAACGCCTAACAAAACCGTCGCGAGCGGAAGGGAGTTGCGACCGAGAAGCGCAACTGTACGAAGGTACAGTGAGCATCGCAGGTCGTCAATCGCGACGCGCAGTAGGTTTTGATAGGTGTACTAAGGTTCGGGCGGGCGGTGCCCCATCGCGTGCGTGGCCATTTTCAGGTACAGGTTCGCCTGCTCCTCGTTGTGCGCATAGCCCATGCGCCCCTCGGACAGGGCCACGGATTTCTGCTGCAGCGCTTCTGGGTAGCCGAGGTCGCAGGCAGCGTCCAGCCAGTAACGTGCCCTGGCCTCGTCGCTGTCCTGCAGCATGTTCGCCACGATGAACATGGCCGGCGCCACGTTGCGCCGGGCCGCCAGCTCCAGCCAGCGCAGCGCGGCAGCGCTGTCCTGCGGCCCGCCCATGCCGTTTTTCAGCATCAGGCCCAGGTAATATGCGGCAGGACCGCTGCCCTGCCCCGCCGCCTGTTCGAACAGGGCGCGCGCCTGCGGCTGGGACGCTTCTCCCGCGCGCATCAAGGCCTTGGCCCGGGCCGTGACATCAGGTGCAGCCGATGCCAGGGGCGACGCAAAAGCAGCTGCCAGCAGCCATGCCGCCAGCTTCATTTGGACAGGTCGAGCTGGTACAGCGCAAAGCCCTTGCCTGCGCCATCATCGGCCTTCAACTGCGTCACATTGGTGATGCCGGCCGCTTTCGCCAGGTCGATCACGTTCGGCGCAGAATGAAACACCACCGGGCCTTGCGTGGCGACCTTGGCGAAGGTCCAGCTGCGTGCGGAGCCGTTTTTCGCGCGCGTCAGGTGCTTCTGCTGCGTGACGTAGGCAATCAGCAGTTCGCGGTTGTTGTCGGGCGAGGCCACCACCGTCTTGCTGCCGTCGAGGCCAGGGAAATTGCCGCCGCCGCTGGCGCGGTAGTTATTTGTCGCGATGAGGAATTCCTGGCCCGCGTCCATCGGCTTGCCCTGGTAGGTAAGCGCCTTGATGCGCTGGCCCGGCGGCTGCGTGACGTCGATCTGGTAGCGCACGTCGGCACTGGTGATGGCGTCGAAGTTGTAGCTCGGATGGGCCGTGTTGACCAGTTCCTGCGACTCCGCCTTGTTGGGATCGATGGTATTGAAACGCTGTGCCGACTGTTCCAGCCAGGCTTTCAGCTCCGCGCCATTCATCTTCACGCCGTACAGCGCGTTCGGATATAAATACAGGTCGGCCGCATTATTCAGCGCCACATTGCCCGCCTTGACGTCCGTGTAGTCGGACACGCCGGCCGAGCCGCTCTTGAACGGCGACGACAGCGACAGCACGGGCAAGTGCGCGTACTGCGGCAAGTTCGCCTTGACATACGTGGCCAGGTAGCCTGCCTGCGCCTGGTTCACCACCTCGATGGCGCTGACATCGCCCACGTCGGCAAAATACGTCGACATGCGGAAATCCGTGGCGCCGACCGGTGTCTGCACATAGGCAATCGTCGCCGCGTGTTCCTCGGCCACCAGCTTGGCGATGGCCGCATCGGGCGCTACATAGCTCTTGTCCGCATTCTGGATGCCGCGCGCTTCCACCGTGGTGGCGCTCTTGTCGATGACCCACTGCTTGCCGTCATGGCGCAGGTGCAAGCCGATCACGCCCAAGTGCTTGCCCCACAGATTGGCCATCACGGTAGGCACGCCGTTGACCAACCCTTTGACTTTGTCGACGCCGGGCAAATTAAACTGCGGCACCGTGCTGCTGGCGTTCGGGAACAACTGGTGCGAGTGGCCAATCAGCATGGCGTCCACGCCCGGCACTTGCGACAGGTAGTAATTGCCGTTTTCCATGGTCGGCGAGTACGGGCTGTCATCCAGGCCGCCGTGCGAAATCGCCACCACCAGCTCGGCGCCCTTGGCGCGCATCTCGGGGATGATTTTTTCCGCCGTCTCGCGCACGCCCTGCGTATAGACCCTGCCTTCGAGCCAGCGCTTGTCCCAGGCCATGATGGTGGGCGGCGCAAAGCTGATGATACCCACCTTCACGGTCGCCGTCAGCGGCTTGCCATCGGGGCCGGTGGCCGTGATTTGCTTGGCGATGATGTGATATGGCGCAAACAGGGGCTTGCCTGACTTGACGCTGTAGACGTTGGCCAGCACTTGCGGGAACGCGGGGCCGGCGCAGCGCGGTTTGCCGGCGTCAACGCTGTCGACATCGAAGCGGTTGCCCGTCACCTGGCTCAAGAACGCCAGGCCGTAGTTGAATTCATGGTTGCCGATGCCGCCGCCATCGACCTTCAGCAAATTCATGGCCTTGTAGATGGCCAGCGTCTGGTCGCAGGCCAGCGGTTTGACGAGGGCCTGGTAGTCGGCCAACGCAGTGCCCTGGATGGTGTCGCCGTTGTCGAGCAACAGGTTGTTCGGAAATTCGGCACGCGCCTGGGCGATCAGGGCCGCCGTGCGTTCCAGGCCGATCGACGGCTCCGCCTGCAGCTTGTAGTAATCATAACTGAGCACATTCGCGTGCAAGTCCGTCGTCTCCAGCAGGGCCAGGGTGGCGCGGCTGCCGGCCGGCGCGGCCGATGGCGCCCTGGCGCGTCCCGTGGCGGCGGGCGGCAAGGCGCCGCAGCCGGCCAGCAGCAACGGTAACAGGGCAAGACGGGGGAGTTGAAGCATGATGTATTCCTGTGGAAAGACAATATCGCCAGCATCATACGCAGCACGGCAGCCATCTTCAAGGCAAAAATATTGTCGCAAATACAGCAAAATGGTCATTTTATTGCCCTGTGCAATAGCAATTGCGCCGCAGCGGCAGCGGAAACGCGCCGCGCTCGCGTATAATCCAAGGTTTGATTTCACCATAGAAGACCAGAACATTATGGAAGCCGAACGCATCAATATCATCTCCGCCCTGCTCAACGACCTGACGGTCCGTGAAGCCGAACTTCGGAGGTATCTTTGACTTCACTGTCAAGTCGGAGAAACTAGAGCAAGTCAACGAAGAACTGGAAGATCCGACCGTCTGGAACGATCCCAAGCGCGCCCAGGACCTCGGTAAAGAGAAGAAGGCGCTGGAAGCCATCGTCTTCACGCTGACCAAGGCCGATGCCGACCTGCGCGACACCCGCGACCTGTTCGACATGGCCCGCGAAGAAGGCGACGACGAGACGCTCGAAGCGATCGAGCAGGACGTGCAGGAAATCCGCAAGGTCATCGAAAGCATGGAGTTCCGCCGGATGTTCAACAATCCGATGGACCCGAACAACTGCTTCATCGACATCCAGGCCGGCGCCGGCGGTACGGAAGCCCAGGACTGGGCCTCGATGCTGCTGCGCCAGTACCTGCGCTATTGCGAACGCAAGGGCTTCAAGGTCGAGATCCTGGAACAATCCGACGGCGAGGTAGCCGGCATCAAGACGGCCACCTTGAAGGTCGAGGGCGATCACGCCTACGGCTTTCTGCGCACGGAAACGGGCGTGCACCGTCTGGTGCGCAAGTCGCCATTCGACTCGGCCAACGGCCGCCACACCTCGTTTACGTCGCTGTTCGTGTATCCGGAAGTCGATGATTCGATCGAGATCGACGTCAACCCGGCCGATATCCGCGTCGATACCTACCGCGCTTCGGGCGCCGGTGGTCAGCACATCAATAAAACCGACTCCGCCGTCCGCATGACCCATGCGCCGACCGGCATCGTGGTGCAGTGCCAGAACGACCGTTCGCAGCACCGCAACCGCGCCGAAGCGATGGAAATGCTGAAAGCCAAGCTGTACGAACATGAACTGCGCAAGCGCATGAGCGAGCAGCAAAAGCTGGAAGACTCGAAGACCGACGTGGGCTGGGGTCACCAGATCCGTTCCTACGTGCTGGACCAGTCCCGCATCAAGGATTTGCGCACCGGTTTCGAGACGGGCAATACTAAGGGTGTGCTCGATGGCGACATCGACGAGTTCATTTCCGCCTCGCTCAAGCAAGGCGTGTAAGGATGAATGTATCCGTTCCAGCCCGGCGTGCCTTCCTGTTCGACATGGATGGCACCATCGTCGACAACATGGCCTTCCACACGACATCGTGGCTGGCGTTCTTTGAACGCCACGGCCATGCGCTGGATGCGGACGCCTTTTTCCGCGACACGGCAGGACGGCAGGGACACGAAATCATCGCCAAGTACCTGGGTGAGGATGCCGATCACGTTACCCTGCTGGCTGAAAAAGAAGTCGTCTACCGCGAACTGTACGGCCCGCACCTGGCCACGGTGGCCGGCTTCAATCAGCTGATCGCCAGCGCGCGCCAGGCCGGCGTCGGGCTGGTGGTGGGCACGGCCGCGCCGAACGAGAACATCGCATTCACGCTCGACGGCCTGGACCTGCGCCACCGCTTCGACGCCATCGTCGGCGCCGCTGACGTGGAACGGGGCAAGCCGCATCCCGACGTTTTCCTGAAAGGCGCCCAGCTGGCCGGCGCACTGCCGCAAGACTGTATCGTCTTTGAAGACGCGCCGCTGGGCGTGGAAGCGGCGCGCCGTGCCGGCATGCGCGTCGTGGTGCTCACCACCACCCTGCCAGCCGAAGCGTTTGCCACCTTCGACAACGTCATTGCCATCGTGCCGGATTTCTCCGCACTCGACGTCGACGCACTGTTTGCCAGCGTGGCGCCAGCGCTGGCACCACATCATCAATCATCACCAACGAAGAACACCATGACTACGGATATCCAAGAACAAGCCGCCGCCCCCGATGAAAACAAGATCATCGCCGAGCGCCGCGTCAAGCTGGCCGCACTGCGCGAACAAGGCATCGCCTTCCCGAACGATTTCCGCCCCGAGCACAAGGCGGCGGATCTGCACGCGCAATACGGCGCCAAGACGCGCGAAGAGCTGGAAGCCGAACCTGTCACCGTGGTGCTGGCCGGCCGCATGATGCTCAAGCGCGAAGCAGGCAAGAAAGCCGCTTTCGCCACCCTGCAAGACGCATCCGGCCCGAAGGCCGACGGCCGTATCCAGATCTACGCCACCCTTGATCTCACCGGCGAAGCGGCCATGGCCGCCCTGCACCACTATGACCTGGGCGATATCCTGGGTGTGACGGGCACCCTGTTCAAGACCAAGACGGACGAACTGACCATCAAGGTCACGCAACTGCGCCTGATCACCAAGTCACTGCGCCCGCTGCCGGACAAATTCCACGGCCTGGCCGACCAGGAAACGAAGTACCGCCAGCGCTACGTCGACCTGATCATGAACGAAGAGACGCGCCGTACCTTCAAGGCACGTACCGCCGCCATCTCGTCGATCCGCCGCTTCATGGAAAAGAACGAGTTCATGGAAGTGGAAACGCCGATGCTGCACACGATTCCGGGCGGCGCCGCGGCAAAGCCATTCATCACGCACCACAATGCGCTGGACATGCAAATGTTCCTGCGCATCGCGCCCGAGCTGTACCTGAAGCGCCTGGTCGTGGGTGGCTTCGACCGCGTGTTCGAGATCAACCGCAACTTCCGCAACGAAGGCGTGTCGATCCGTCACAATCCGGAATTCACGATGATGGAATTCTACGCGGCCTACACCGACTACAAATGGCTGATGGACTTCACGGAAGCCGTCATTCGCCAGGCCGCCATCGACGCGCACGGCACAGCATCCCTGACCTACGGCGGCCGCGAGCTGGACCTGGCCAAGCCGTTCCACCGCCTGACCATCGTCGAAGCGATCAACAAGTACGCGCCAGGCTACACGCCGGAACAGTTGAACGATGCGGAATTCATCAAGGAAGAGCTGAAGAAATTCGGCGTCAAACCATTCGCCACGGCCGGCCTGGGCGCGCTGCAACTGGCGCTGTTCGAAGAGACGGCTGAAGCGCAACTGTGGGAACCGACCTACATCATCGACTATCCTGTCGAAGTGTCGCCACTGGCGCGCGCTTCCGACACGGTGGCCGGCATCACCGAACGTTTTGAACTGTTCATGGTGGGCCGCGAGATCGCCAACGGTTTCTCCGAGTTGAATGACGCGGAAGACCAGTCGGCCCGCTTCCTGGCGCAAGTCGCTGCCAAGGACGCCGGCGATGAAGAGGCGATGTTCTACGACGCCGACTACATCCGCGCGCTGGAATACGGCATGCCGCCAGCCGGCGGCTGCGGCATCGGTATCGACCGCCTGATGATGATCATCACGGATTCGCCGAACATCCGTGACGTCTTGCTGTTCCCGCATTTGCGCCGCGAAGACTAATCACGGACGCCAGTCAATAAAAAGGTTCTTCGCGTTTGGTGGGGGAAGATGGACTTGACGTTTTTGCTGGAAGGGGGTGGCAGCGAGGGTTTTGAATTGGTAAATTGATGTCGCCAAACAAAACAATTACCTTACCACTCTCGCCGCCATGTTCAATGTTATGTCGTCCCTTCCATTTTGGGAAGG